>JBGYPP010000070.1:0-19414 GCA_041838515.1 Acetatifactor sp.
CTAAAGAATTTAGAATTGATTGCAGGTTAAGAATAGTGTTATGAAAAAAGTTCACGTTTAATTTGTACTTTTTCTTGACAGAGTACCACTTCCGTTTCTTCCGTTTCTTCGTTTCTTCCGCTTCTTTCGTTTCTTTCGTTTTTTCCGTTTCTTCGTTTCTTCCGTTTCTTCCGTTTCTTTCGTTTCTTTCGTTTCTTCCTTATTTTTTCGTTTCTTCCGTTTCTTTCGCATCTTTCTCTTCTTGCTCTTTTTACTTTTCTTGCGTTTCTTTCTCTTCTTGCTCTTTTTACTTTTCTTGCGTTTCTTTCTCTTCTTGCTCTTTTATTTTTCTTGCGTTTCCTTCTCTTCTTGCTCTTTTTACTTTTCTTGCGTTTCTTTCTCTTCTTGCTCTTTTATTTTTCTTGCGTTTCTTTCTCTTCTTGTGTTTCTTACGCTCCTTGCTCTCCTTCCCCCGTTACTCTCCTTATGCTCCCATTTCCTCAACCGCCTCTCCCTTTTCTCTCCCTCTGATTTGCCTCCCTCCTTGTCTATGTGTGTATCATACCCCCGCTTTGTGTCCATTTTTTGTTCAAGCTGTGAATAAACTGTGGTTTTCCTGTGATGAAATTGTGTTCTTTGGCATAAAAAAAGCCCGAACCGGGCTGTCTAGCCTGATCCGGGCCTTTCCTAGCTCTTATTTTTTACTGTCTACAAAGATGGAATCCCTTCCCGCCTGCCTGTGCATATTGCGGTAATAATCGTATGCCGCCTGGGAACCCCGCCGGTTTTGCCCCACCTCCCGCCTCTCCTTGGCGAAAAATGCCTCCAGCGCCGCCTTGTTCTTCTGTTCCAAGGCCTGTATCTCCATACTCTTTTCCATAATGCGGCTGATGGAGGCCTGCAAATCAGCCACGGCCGCCTTATAGGGCACAGGATTGGCCTCCAGCTCACTCTTGATGCGGCCATAAAGGCTTTCAAAACCCTGATCCAGCTTGGTCAATTCGCCTATCAGCCCATCCTTCTGTTCCACCAGAGCGTCAAAGGCCTCCAAATCCATACTGTCTGCCTGCAGCGCTTCGGCCTGCTCCCGGCTCAAATCCCCCAGGATTTCCAAGAGCGCCTCTTTTTGCGCCAAGGACTGGGCCAGAGCCTCCAGATAGCTATGCATTGCCGCCTCCTTGATTTTTCACCGCTTTCAGCACTTCTTTCCAATTATCCCTAACAGAGCGGAAATGCCCCACCACCTCTTCCAGTATCTCCATGTCCTTGGTCATATTGGCCTCTACCAGCCTCCTGTCCAAATAGACATATATGCGCTCAAAATCCTGCGCCACCGGATACTGCATATCCAGGGTTTCCCGCAGATACTGCAATATGTTCTCCATCTTGACTATATTGGCATGAGCTTTGGGTATGTCCTTCTTTTCCAGCGCCACCAAGGCGATATTGCCAAATTTGACCGCCCCCTCATAGAGCATCAGGGTCAGCTCACCCTTGCTGGCAGACATCACCTTGCTGTTATTATACTGCGCATACGCATTGGGTATAGCCATATCCTTCTCCCATCCCCCCAGCATTAATTATTGCAAACCGCCCAGCAGGCCGGAAATGGCGCTGGTAGAGCTCTGCAGCTGCGCCATAGCTTTCTCCATAGCGGCGAATTTCTTGTACCACTTGTCCTCGTATTCGGCCAACTTTTTCTCCTGCTCGGCTATCTTTGCCTTGTAATCATTCAGCTCCGTCTGCATGGTCTTGTCGTCATACAAGCTGAGCTTGGAGCGGTACGCACTGGAGGACATGGCCTTATCCATGGAGGTGTAGAGGCTCTTGCCCAACTCATTGAAGAAGTCCATCACCTTCTCCGGATCCTGGTCCAGCATGGAGCGTAGCTTCTCCGGTATGCCCGTGGCCTGGCTGTCCTCATTATCCCCGCCTATGTGGTAGGCATTGCGCTCGTTGGCCTTGGCCACGCTGTACTGCGCCGTTTCTATGCCAAAATCCCGCAGGCTCAGCTTCTCCCCTTTGATGGTATAGCTGGCGGACATGGCCTCCTGCATCAGATTGGATGCGGAACGCACATTTTCATCCCGGCGCAGCAGGGAATCCTTGATCTTCTTCTCCCAAGCCTCCACCTCTTTTTCCGACATGCTCTCCTTCTGCTCATCGGTCAGAGGATCCATGCTGCGCGCGCTCTCTGCATTGTAGCGCTTGTCCAGCTCGTTGATCACCTCATTGTAATCCTTGATAAAGCTCTGAATGGACTTGTATATGCTGTCCGTATCCCTCTTGACAGTAATCGTGGCGCTTTCCGCCATCACGGCATTGGCCGAAATGGACAGGCCATTGATGGAGAACTCATTGCTCTTGGAGGTAAACTCCGCACCGTTGAGGGTCAGTCTGGCATCCTGCCCCTTGATATAGGTCAGCCCGGCCTGGCCCGTGCCGCTTGCGCTGTCATACTGCAGACCCAGGGCTTGCAGAGCGGCCAGTCCGTCGGCATCCGAAGCCGTCAGCTGGAAATCCCCGCCGGCGCCGGACTCCTTGGCGGAAAGAAAGAAACGCTTGTTCCCCTCGTCAAAATTGGCGTTCAAACCGGCTGCCCGCAGGCTGGACACCAAAGAGGATACGGTGCTGTCTGCCTTAATTTCTATCTGGGTGGCTGTGCCTCCCACATGCAGGGAGAGGGTGGTTCCCGCCGTCAGACCCAGATCCGACACCAAATTGGTGCTGCCCTGCACATTAGAGGACAACTTGGCACCGGTCATATAAGCCGTCTGGGCCAGCTGCTCCACCTTTACAGTCTGATTGCCTACAGGCGCGCTGTTCTGGGCGCTGGCACTGACCGCCGTGCTGGTGCTGGACACCTTATTGGCCAAAAACGTACCCTGATACCGCATATTGCTCAGGGAACCGCTGTGGAATTTGACCACCTTTGCATTCAATTCTTTCCAGGCATCCTGCTTCCACTCCAAACGGGTCTTGGAATTGGTGGTCTTTTGCATCTTTGCCCTGCGGGCATCCACCAGCTGTTTTACCAAGGCCTCGGTATCCATACCCGATACCAGTCCTGTCAATCTTGAGATTGCCATATTCCGCCTCCTTATCTCTTCTCATCCACCATCAGACCGGCCATTTCCCAGATCTTGGATATCATATCCAGGGTCTTTTCGGGAGGCAGCTCCTTGATGACCTTCTTGGTTTCGCGGTCCACAATCTTGATCATCACCCTATTGGTTTCCTCATGAATGCCAAATATGGCGTTGGAATGGCTGAGCATTTTTTTATTAAACTGCTCCACAGCCTTGCGTATCTGCTCATTGCCCGTGTCCTCAGCCGTCTCCGGCACATAGACATCCTGGCTCACCGGCTCCGGGGCCGCCTCATGCGCCCTCTCCAAGGCCTTGGAATTGACTGCCGCCTGGGGCTGGGCAATGGATGCCCGTCCAGGATCCTGGCTCTTGGCCTTGGAGGAGGAATTGCCTCCTGCGCTGGCCACAGGCGCAGGCGAAGGCTGGCTGCCTGCATGATTGCTGCCGCCTCCTGCCGGCGCACTGGGCGCCTCTACAGCCACAGACTTGGGCTGGGCTGCCGGCTGTATATTTCTGATGCTGCTCACTCCTTTTATCATTTGTTCCACCTCCCTGTGTATGATAAAAAAATCAAAACAGCCCCTTGGCGGCCTCCATGCCTGCCAAATCCAAGGCTTGTTTGTTGGATTCCTGAATCTGCGTATAGACCTCTTTGCGGTATATGGGCAGCTGCTTGGGGGCGCGTATGCCCAATTTGACCTGATCCCCCTTGATCTCCAGCACCTGCACCTCTATATCGTTGCCCAGCACCAGGGCCTCTCCCTTCTTGCGGGTCAATGCCAGCATATTACCCCTCCTTCCTCGCCTTTAGCTTGTCATAAATGGGATAACGCACGGGATACTCCTCCCCCTCCACGATCAGCTGGCAGCCCTTACAGCTCAGACTGTTGATAATAATGGGGCCTTGCAAATTTACAGACATCTTGGTCAGATCCTCCGGCATGGACACAGTCACCAAAACCAGCAAATTCTCCTGATCCAATGCTCCCAAGGACTCCAGGCGGCTGTCCTCCACCACCGGGTCATAGTCCTCCCGCACCAACAGAGGATTGATGACCGGCAGCGCAAAATCCGGATCCTCCAGGGACTGTAGCCAACGCAGTATGACCGTTTCCTGCTCCATATCGTGCAACAGTGCGAAGCGGCGCAGCTCAGGATATCCTATTATTCCCTGTGCAAAGGTCAGCACCTTGTCGTCATCTATTATTATATCACCAAATACTCTGGTTTTCGCCTCCATAGGCCCTCCCGCTAAATATAATCCAACAGTGTGCGCTTCACCAATTTGCCCGTGGCCATCAGGGAGGCCTCATAGGACACATCCGCCGCCTTGAAGCGTATGGCTGCCTCCGTCATATCCACATCCTCGTTGTCGCTGGCCAAGGTTTCAAAAGTGGTCTTTTGCTCCTGGGAGCGGTTCTTGATCAGCTCCAGCTTGGAACCCCGGTTGCCGCAGGCAGTCTGCGCCAGCGCCGCCGCATTGAGGTGGTTTTTCATCTTAGTCATGCCGCGCTCCAGACCCCTCTGCAATTCTTCCCTCTCCAGAGTAAGAGCCTTATTGATGGCATCCAGCTGCTTCTCCAGCAGGCCGGAGTTTGCCAGATCCGTCTGCTTCCAGCGGGTGATATCAGCCTTGATACCCTCCAGCTTTTGCACAGCCTCCAGTCTGGCGATCAGATCCTGCGCATCCCGGCTGATGGCGTGGCTAAAGCACTCATCCGCAGTGGAATTGACCCTTATGGTCTGGTTGAAGCCCACATCATACTCTATGGCCTGCCTCTCCTTGGAACTGTCGGCCAGATACTCGGCATTGTAGATGGTGCCGCCGGCCTCACAGGCAAAATAATGCTCCGGCCGCAAATCCGTGCCCACCCAGCTCTCCTTCTTGTAGGCCACACGCACCTCCGCCTCATTGACAGCCGGCGTGGAGGGATTGTCTGTGGCCTGAGATATGGCGTTGTACACTGTATCCGAGAGGAGCAGCTCGCCGGTCTCCGGTATGAATACCACATCTCCGGCCGCGCCGGCGGCCATCTGCTGATAGGGGTCGGGATTGGCGTTTTTGGATATAACATTGGCTGTCCAGCTGCCGCCCCCCATGATATTTACCGTGGGCGCATACGCGCTGTCGCAGTTGGCATAAGCCAGACGTATCCTGTGCACGGTATAGGAGCTGACATCCTGTTCCACCACCGGAGTAGCAGCATAATTGCCCTCATTCAGCGTTTCCACTCCGCCGCCGTCCACCTTGGTCACATTCTCCAAGGCCGATTTGCCCAGCTGCTCAGTAATGGTATAAGAGAGGGTCTGGGCCTTGCCAAAGCTCAAAGGTATGTTGGTGCGGTATCCAGTAAAGAGATACCTTCCGGCATAATCCGCATCCCCCGTGGTATACACCTCATCCGCCCTGCCCCGCAAGCCGGAGAGTATAGCTGCGCGGTCGGAACTGGTATTTGGTCCGTTGGCCCCCTTTTCACAGAGCTTGTACATATCCTCCAGCACATCCGTAAGGCTGTTCAGGGCCGAGTCCGTGGCATCCAACCAACTCTCCCCATCCCGCATGTTTTTCTCATAATACTGAGTGATCTCGGTCACATTGCCCCGCAGCCTCAGCGCGCGTATGGCTATGACCGGATCCTGGGAAGGACGGCTGATTTTTTTGCGTGTTTCCAACTGTGTGGACAGCTTGTCCTGCAGTATCTTATTGGTATTGACATTGGACAGGCTGTTGTTCTGCATGATTTTATTGGTTATGCGCACGGATCCATCCTTTCTATACGCCGGTTTCCAGGATCAGGCGGTCGTATATCTCCGTCAAGGTTTGTATCATCTTACTGGCCAGATTGTATCCTCTTTGGTATTTGACCAAATTCAACGTTTCCTCATCGGAGTCCACGCCGGATACGCTTATCCTCTGGTTGTCTATGGCCTTTTCTATGCCCTGGAAAGTGCTGTGCAGGGTTTCCACCCGGTTGGAACCCAGCGCCACATCCGAGAGGACCATCTGCAAAAATTCCGAGGCGTTGCTCCCGCGGAAGCTCAGCCTGTCCTTGTCATAAAAGAGTTTCTTGAGATCCCGGATCAGATCGCTTTGCTCCTGCCCATCCTCCTTCCTAAACCTGGAGGCCAGCAGGGAGGGATCCTTCTCCAAAGCCGTCAATGTGATCAGGTTCTCCGCCGTCAAGTGGTAATAGCTGTCATCCCCATTGGCCACCGGACCTCCCGTCCCGCTCATATCAGCGGCAAAGGTGTAATCCTGGCCGGTGACCGGATTGATGGCTGAGTAGAGGTTCACACCCCTGTTGTCTATGCCGTTGTATCCCTGGGTCAGCACCCCATTCACCCGGCCGGCAAAGACCCGGACCCACTCGTTCATCTGGGCCATGTAATAAGGTATGCCCTGAAAGGCTATGGAGGCTCCGGTTTTGGCCTCTGGCTGTTGCGCCACCAACAGGGGCAGGGAGGCATCCGAGCTGGTTGCCAGGGTAAAAGTGTATTGGTAAACCCCTCCCACCTTCTCAAAGGTCCAGTCTGTGTACTTGTACTCCTTGTTTGCCACATTGACTATGCCCTTGCCGGAGAGCTTGCTCTTGTTGAGATCCTGCAAATGCTCTGCGCTGACCTCTATAGTGACCGTGTCGTATGCCACACCGCCCACAGTCTTAGATCCCACGCTTCTGGCCACGCCCTGGAAATTCTCCCCATTGTTGCCATCCCGCATCTCCACCAGCCCCTGGAGATATCCACCCAGAGCAGCGTTGTAGAGATAGAATTTTTGTTTCTGCTCCTTGGGCGTGCCTGTGGCCGATTCATCCCGCCAGTACACATCATAAAGACCGTCTATATCCGACTGGTTTACAGCCTCCTGATTGGTTCGAGCTATGCACTCCAGGCCGTGGAACTCGCTGCCGTCCACCAGCACCTGGCCGGCGGCTATCTTTACGATAAATCTATGCCCTCCGGTCTTTCTCTCCGGATTGTTCACATCGTATAAGGGCTGCTCTTCCGTGTCCATGTCCACGATCTTGGACAGGTCGTCCAACAGTACGGAGCGCCTATCCCTCAACTCATTGGCTCGACCGCCGCCCAGCTCTATGATATTGATCTGCTTGTTCAGCGTGGCGATCTCCCCGGCCAGGGAGTTGATCTCGTCCACCTTGAGCTTAATCTCCTGGTTGAGGTCCTTTTGCATCTTGGCCAGATTGCCATAGAGGCCGTTAAAGTATTTGGCCAAATCCCCGGCCGTGCTGACAAACTGCGCCTTTGCGCTGATATCTCCGGGATTCTTCTGCCACTCCTGCAAAGCCGTCACCGCCAGGCGGTCAAACACCGTCTTAAAGCCGGCGTTTTGGCCATTGTCCTGCACATAAGCCTCCAGCTGCTTCATATAATAATTCTTGGCCTCATATTCCCCCAGCCGGTCCCTGTTGTTCCAGAATTTGCCGTCATAGAAGAGATCCCGCACCTGCTCTATGGCCACCGTGTCCACGCCCGCGCCTATAGAACCATAGGTTTGGTGCACCCGCAGGGATTTGGCTGCCACCTGCTTGACCTGCTGGCGGCTGTAGCCCGTGGTTTCCACATTGGCTATATTGTTATTGGTCGTATTGAGGGCTGCATTGCTGGCCAACAGGCCCTTATAAGCCACATTCAATCCAAAAAACTGAGAAGGCATGGTTTTCTCCCTTATCTCCGGCCAGCGCCTAGAGTTTGTTCACCAAATGCTCCAGCATCTGGTCTATGACATTGATATAGCGGCTGGAGGCGTTAAATCCGTTCTGAAAGCGTATCATATGGGATAGCTCCTCATCAGAGGATACGCCCAGCAGCTGCTCTCTGGACTCGTAGGTGTGCTGGGAAGTCTTTAGCTGGTTTTGGTAAATATGATTAAACACCGAGCCGGTATTGGCCAGCTGGGATACCAAATCCTGGTAATAGTTGCCAAAATTCGCTTTTTTCAGCACATTGGGATTGAGGCTGTAGGCCTCCTCCTGAAAGGCGGCCTTGAGGGCCTCCATAGTGGCCACATCCTCGCTGTTGTCGTCCAGGCGGAACCGCAGCATGGCCGGCTTTTGCAGCAGCTCCTTATTGACCTGGAGATTGCTGGTCCTATACAGCGTATCCGTGGAGGAGGCATCCTCCGGCATCCACACCCAGACCGTATTGCCCCCGGCATCCGTGGCCTGCTTGTAAGCCGGCGTAGTCCTCTTGGTGAACATCTGTATGGGCAGCCCCTGGGCATCCCGCAGATATCCGCCCGGCTGGGCATAGGCATATCTGGCATCCGCCAGCGCCTCCACCGTGCCATTCGGCCAGGTTACCGTCAAAGGCCCCTGCTGCATACCGCCGGCGCCGGTCAAAATCTCGTTTACCTTAGTAGATATCTTGTGTATCAAATTGTCAAATTCGGCCTGCACGTTCATGATTACCGACTGGGATATATCCCCATAGCTGCCGGTGCCCAAATCCGTGTAATCTGCCCGTTTCTCACCCCTGGCCAGCAGCATGGCTTTCAATCCGCCTATGTCCGTATTGTAATCCGAGGACACCTCCCGCTTAAGGTTGAACACCCTGGCCGTCTTGGCCATCTCTATCTTCTGGGGATCCGTCAAACCGTCCATGCGGGCATTGTGCTTCCAATAGACCAGGTAAAAATTGGTGGAGGGATCCACTATGGTGCTGATCTCGTAGTGGCTCTCGCCCCGGACAAAGTCCTCCCCCTCTATGCGCACCCAGACATTGCCGCCTATGTCCTCGCCATAGCTCATATTGCAGAGGGCGGCCAGCTCATCCAATATATAATTGCGCCTGTCCCGCAGGTCATTGGCCTTTTCCACACCTCCGGTTTCTATGGCGCGCACCTGGTCGTTGAGCAGCAGAAGCTCCTGGCCGTAGGCGTTGATCAGATCCACCTTTTGCTTGATCTGATCATTAACATTGTCCTGGTAGGCCGCCAATCCGCCGTACACCTCCTGGGCGCGGCTGATCAGCTCTGCGCTCCTGTGTACGAAAGTACCCTGGGTGATAGAACTGGCCGGATCCTTAGACAGCTCCTGCAGAGCCACCCACATATCGCTGATGGCGGTTTGAAAGGACTCCTGGTCCAACTCTCCCAGAAGATTCTCCACCTCGCCCACGGCCTCATAGGACACCTTGTAAAAATCCGCCCGGCCCACCTCCGTCCTATAGGTACGGTCCAGGAAGTAATCCCTGATCTGCTTTACCCTGTTATAGACCACGCCCAGGCCGGTCTGCTGGTTGGATACGGCCTTGGGCGCCACAGCCAGCGTATTGTAGCGCTTAGTGCCGAACTCCACCTGCTGCCTGGTATAGCCCGGCGTTTCTACATTGGAGAGATTGTGCGCCGTGGTGTTCAGCGCGTTTTGGCTGCTCTGCAGGCCTGTATTGCCTATATATAAACTACCCATCAAAGGCATATATGCCACCTCTTCCTATTGCTTGGCATCAAATATCTGGCTGCGCAAGCCGCTCCCGCCCACTATAGCCGCCTCCCGGCCGTAATTGGCCGTCTGAGGGCCGCTGGACATGGCCTGCAGCACGTTCAAATGAAACTCTGTCATCTCCAGCGCCGTACGTATCAGCTCGCCGTTTTGCTCATTAACCAGCCGCAGGGCCGATACGGCAGCCGTCAGCCTGTCTATCAATCCGGCCAGCGCCGCCTGCTCCTTGGGTCTCTGGCCCAGCAGCTCCGCCAGAGCGGTCAAGGTCAATGTAGCGGGATTTTTGCCCAGCACATTGGCCACATCGGCAGTGATTTCCTGCCTCTGTCTGTCCCACTGCGCTATCCGGCCTGCAGCCTCCTGCTCTCTGGCCGTAATATCGTCCATCACCGCCAGATTTCCCTCTATTATGGCCGGGGTCTTGGACTTGCACAATTCCACCAGCGCTTCATATTCCCCCGCCTCTGCTTCCAGGACGGAGAGCAGATTCTCCATCAAGCTAGCCACAAATTCCCCCTTGCCGGCTTAGGAGAGCAGCCGGGCTGCCCAGTCCTCCAGATCCACGCTGTAAGTGCCGGCCTCTATCCTGGCCCTGAGCGCATCCACCTTGTCCTGCCGCACCTCCGGCTGCCTAGCCAGTGCCGCCTTGGCCACCTGTATATCCCTGCCCAGAGCGCTGATCTGCAATTGGTCGGTAAAACTGCCGCCAGCCCTGCCGGCTGTCTTTATGGTCTTGGCGCTCTTATAATTGGCTTGTATTTGATTATAAGCTTCTATACGCATAAACCGCCCTCCTGTTGTCTGTCCAAAGTCTTACTCACTGTGTATATCGGCCATGCCCTGAGAAAACTTTAGCCCCAGCCTGCGCTTCCCCGTCCGAAACGGGAGATAAATGCCTCTGCACATCCTCCATCAGGGTTTCTGCCAGTTGCAGAACCCTCTCGCCGTCCTTTTGCGCCAGGCCGTCCAGCGCATAGGCCAGACTGAGGGTGGGATTGCCCAGGGGGGTAAATCCCAGTTTCTTCTTGTAAGCGGCCACCAGCCGGGGTATGCCCTCGGGCCGCACCGGCGCCTTGGGGGAGAAAATAAAGGCCAGACGGCCGCCGCCTCCCTTGATCTCCAGCAGCCCCAAACGGCTGCCCCGCACACGGAGCAGAGATATGCGCAGCAGATTTTTCACCGCCTGGGGAGGCTTCCCATAGCGGTCCTGCATCTCTGCCTCCAGCTCCTCCCTCTCCTCATCGCTCTCCAAGCCGGCTATGCGCTTGTACATATCCAGTTTGTGTATCTCATCGGGTATATAATCCGGTGGTATAAATGCGTCCACGGCCAGCTCTACCTGGGCGGAAAATCCCTCCCAAGCGCCATCCCCCTCCTCGCCGGGGCCATCCTCCCCCCCTGCCCGCGCCAGGCGGGCAGATACGGCCAACCGCAGCAGGCGGCAATACAGCTCATATCCTATGGCCTCCATATGGCCGTGCTGACTCTTGCCCAACAGGTTGCCGGCGCCCCGGATCTCCAGATCCCGCATGGCTATACGGAACCCGCTGCCCAAATCGGTAAACTCCTTGATGGCCTCCAGCCGCTTCTGCGCCACCTCCCGCAGCACCCGGTCCTTTTTATACAGCAGAAAGGCATAGGCCAGCCTGTCGGAGCGTCCCACCCTGCCCCTTAATTGATACAATTGCGCCAATCCGAACCTGTCCGCATCCTGCACCAGTATTGTGTTGACATTGGAGATGTCCAAACCGGTTTCTATGATGGTGGTGGACACCAGCACATCTATCTCACCCTCCACAAAGTCCATCATAATCTCTTCCAGCTGGCTCTCCGGCATCTGGCCGTGGGCATAGCGCACCCTCGCCTCCGGCAGCATCTGCGACAACTGCCCCGCCACCTGCTCCATACCCTGTATACGGTTGCACACATAGTAGACCTGGCCGCCCCGGCCCAGTTCCCTCTGTATGGCCTCACGGACCATCTCCGGATTGTACTCCATCACATAGGTCTGTATGGGCTGCCTTTCCTGGGGCGGCTCCTCCAGCAGGCTCATCTTGCGTATACCGGCCAGGCTCATGTGCAGGGTCCGGGGTATGGGTGTGGCGCTAAGGGTTAGAACATCCACATCCTCTTTCCACTTCTTAATCTTCTCCTTGTGGCTGACCCCAAACCTCTGTTCTTCGTCAACGATCAGCAGACCCAGGTCGTGGAAACGCACATCCTTGGACAGCAGCCTATGGGTGCCAATCACTATGTCCACATAGCCCTTTTGCAAATCCTCCAACACCTCCCGGATCTGCTTGGGCGTGCAGAAACGGCTCAAAAGGCCCACCCGCACGGGAAAATCCCCCATGCGCTTGCAAAAGCTGTAATAATGCTGCTGCGCCAATATGGTGGTGGGCACCAGATAGGCCACCTGCTTGTTTTCCTGCACGGCCTTAAAGGCGGCCCTGATGGCTATCTCCGTCTTACCAAAGCCCACATCCCCGCAGATGAGCCTGTCCATCATGGAAGGGCTCTCCATATCTCTCTTGGTATCCTCTATAGCCGCCCACTGGTCCTGGGTTTCCTGATGGGGGAACAATTCCTCAAATTCCTTTTGCCACAGCGTATCCGGCCCATAGGCATATCCCCTCTTCTGCTCCCTGGCCGCATACAGCTCCACCAGGTCCCTGGCCATCTCTTCCACCGCCGCCCTGGCCCTCTGCTTGGACTTCTCCCAGGCGGCGCCCCCCAGCTTGCTCAGGACCGGCCTCTTTTCCCCTCCGGCGCCCATATACTTCTGTATGGCATCCAAGGCCGTAGCCGGCACATACAATTTGCCCCCGTCCTTGTAAGCAATCTTGAGGAAATCCTTTTGCACGCCCTCCACTTCCACCTTGTCCAGACCCTGGTATATGCCCACGCCATGGCGCTCATGCACCACATAATCCCCCACGGACAGCTGATGGAAATCCTTGACGGGCAAATGCGCCCCATCCTTTTTCCTTGGTTGCCGGGCCTCCCTCCGGCCGCCTATCCAATCCGCCTCGGTCAAAATGCCAAAGCGTATGTCCTGATACAGAAATCCTTGTGCCGCATATCCATAACATATCATCACCCTGCCCGGCTGGGGGCAGTCCTGCGCATCCCTCTGGCAAAAGGCAGCCACCCCCGCCTCCGCCAACTCCCCGGCCAGCCTCTGCCCCCGGGTGCGGGAGGCGCAAAAGAGTATCAGCGCATATCCCTTGGAGGCCAGATCCGCCAGATCCTTGGCCATGGCGGCAAAATTATTCTTATAGGCAGAAATTCCGGAGGAGCGCAGCTGCGCCTCCTGGCTATACTCCAGAGGATCTGCCCCGCCCTCCAGGCTGGCCATGGACAGCTTGGGCAGGCCCGACATCAGCGCAGCCACCTCCTCCGGAGAGAGCAAAAGCGCGCTCTGCCCAGGCAATATCTCCCCCCGCCCCAGCCGGGCCTCCATGCTCTGCAAAAACTCCGCATATATTGCCCCTCCGCTGGCAAAACACCTGTCCGGCTCGTCCAGCGCCAGGGCTGGAAGCTCCCCAGGACCACAGGCCTGCTTTGCTAGCTCCAACAGGGAATAGGTATGGGGGTAAAAATAGGGTACAAAAGCATCCAGTACGCCCAGAGCCATGCCCTCCTGCAAGGACTCCTCCAGCATATGGACATCCTCCTCCAACCGACGGGCGGGTCCCTTCTCCCCTCTGGCCAAAAATGCCTCTGTCTGGGACTTGGCCTCCGCCTGTATGGCCTCCAAGCCCGCCTGCACCCTAGGCGCGTCCAATACCATCTCCGTGGCCGGGCCTATCTCCACCTCGTCTATCTCTCCCAGGGAGCGCTGGGTGGAAATGTCAAAATACCGTATGGAATCGATCTCCTCCCCCCACCACTCCAGACGGCAGGGATACTCCCCGGTCAGATCATATATGTCCAGCAATCCGCCACGGCGGGCAAACTGCCCCCGGTCCTCCACCTGGCTCACCCGGGAATATCCCAGGGAGGCCAGTGCCGCCTCCAGGGCAGAGATATCCCTCTCCTCCCCCTTGCGCAGAGAGAGGCAGGACCGGGCTTCCCAAGGCGCCTGCCTGGCCATCAGCGCTCCAAAAGTGCTGACTATGGTACAGGGCTGGCCAGAGTACAGCCGCCTCAGCGCCTCTATCCTCTGGGCCGCCTGCTCCTTTCCCTTGAGGTCCGCATGAAAAAACAGCAGATCCTTAGCCGGGTAACGCAGCCTTTTCTTGTCATACAGGGACAAGGCCTCATAGATCTCCCTCTGGCGCTGCTCGCTGTGGGTGATGATCAGACGTATACGGCAGTTCTGGCTCACAGCGTGAAAGAAATGGCTCTTTTGGGCCTGGAGCAGCCCATAGATCTTGGCTCCCCAGCCCGGGGTTCGCAACCCCGCCTGCCACTGTGTGAAACCGGGTATATCCTCCAGGGCTTTTGTATATGCTTCCATGGGCATACTCCTCTACTGACGGCCGTCTGGGCGCATTTCTCCCCCGGCCGGCGGCTCCTCCTCTTTCTTCTTCTTCGGTGTGTTCCAGCGGTTCATGGCTTTCTGAGGGCCTTGCAGCACGCACATTTCCAAAGCCTGAACGGCGTCATCCACCGCCTGCTCCACCAGCGCCTCCTCTTCCTTGGCAAATCGGCCCAGCACATAGTCTGCCAGGTCGTACTGTGGAGGCTTTTCTCCAACGCCCATCCTGAGCCGGGCAAAATCCTGCCGCCCCAGATGCTGTATCAGGCTTTTTAATCCATTATGCCCGCCGGCGCTGCCAGAGAGGCGGAGCCGCAGCGCCCCCGGCGGCAGGCTGATTTCATCACAGACCACAATCAGCCTCTGCCCGGCATCTTCCTTATAGTAATCTATCAGCTGGCGCAGGCTCTCCCCGCTGCGGTTCATATAGGTCTGAGGCTTGACCAGCAACACCCTTTCCCCTCCTATATACCCCCCGGCCGTCAGCGCGCTGTATTTCCCCTCCCGCCAGGGCGCGCCCATGGCCACGGCCATGGCATCCATCACCATAAAACCTATATTGTGCCTGGTTTTCTCATACTCCCTGCCGGGATTGCCCAGCCCCGCCATTATCCACATATGCACCTCCATTGTAAAATTCTATCTTAGCAAAAAAAACGCACAAAAAAAAGCCCTGGCCAGGCATTACAGCCTGGCCAGGGCCTTTTTTCCAGAAAAACGCGCCAAGGTTTTCCCCTGCCCTTGGCCCTATTCCGGGCGGCGGGTCTAGCCCACCATATCCTCCTGGCTCTCCAGAAGGGCTTTTTTGTAATTGCGCAGGATCGTGCTCTGGAGCTGCTCTCTGGCATCCGAGTTGATGGGATGGGCTATATCCCGGAATTCCCCGTCCTGTGCCCGCTTGCTGGGCATAGCGATGAATAAGCCCTTCTCCCCTTCGATGACCTTGATATCGTGAACCACCAGCTCATCGTCCAGTGTCACCGATACCACGGCTTTCATCTTGCCTTCTTTGGTAATTTTGCGCACTCTGACATCCGTAATTTGCACAGTTTCCCCCTTTCACTTTTTTGAACAAGCCTTTCACACAAGTTGTACATCTGTCACTCCTTTAGATCACATACCTCGCGTTCCTCTCCACTACTATCTTTATTCCATTTTCCCCTAAGTAATGGGAGTTCGGACGAATGGTATCCCTGCTCTCCACTATGCAATTTTCAATGTACGTATTATCCCCTATGTATACGTCATTGAGAATGATAGAGTTCTTGATCACACAATTGTTGCCTATGTAGCTCTTCTTAAAGACAACCGAGTTTTCTACCGTTCCGTTGACGATGCAGCCGCTGGATATAATACTGTTGCGGACCTGACTGCCTATATTATACTTTGCCGGCGGCAAATCGTCTACCTTGGAATATACATCGGGATACTGATGGAAGAAATAATCTCTCACCTCCGGTTTGAGGAAGTCCATATTGGTCTGGTAGTAATCCTCCACCGATGCCACATTACGCCAGTATTTCTCTATCTTGTAACCGTAAATATGCTTGATATCCTTGCTCCGTATCAGTATATCCCGCACAAAATCGTAACGGTCCTCCTCGGCGCAATGCTCTATCATCTCTATCAGCTGGCGGCGGCGTATGACATAAATGCCGCAGGATATGGTATTGGTCTTAGCCTTGAGGGGCTTCTCCTCGAACTCCTCAATGCGGTACTTCTCGTTCATTTTGAGAACGCCGAAGCGATCCACATTGATGTCCGGCTCCATCTCCCTGCACACCACGGTGATGTCGGCTTTCTTGGCTATATGGTACTCCAGCAGCCTGTTGTAATCCAGCTTGTACACCCCATCTCCGGAAGCTATGATCACATAGGGTTCATGGCTGTCCTTCAAAAAGGAGAGGTTTTGCCAAATGGCGTCTGCCGTACCCCTGTACCAGCTGCTGTTGTCCGCCGTCACCGCCGGCGTAAACACGAATAAGCCTCCCTGTTTTCGGCCGAAATCCCACCATTTGGACGAGCTCAAATGCTCGTTGAGGCTTTTGGCATTGTACTGGGTAAATACCGCCACCTTCTGTATGTGGGAGTTGGCCATGCTGCTCAGGGTAAAGTCTATGCTCCGGTAGCTGCCCGCTATGGGCATGGCGCACACGGCCCGCTTCTGGGACAATTCCTTCATGCGGTGGTTATTTCCGCCCGCCAATATGACTCCTATCGCTCTCAACCCGCACCACCTGCCTTTCTACTCTATGCCCGGGTTTGTACCTGCGTCCATCTCTTACATATTCTCCGCCGTGATCAGGCTTCTGCCGGAGGCCAGCTTGCCATCGGGGTAATCCTCCCGCACAGTCACGCCAAACACCACGGAGTTCTTGCCCACCTCTACGCCGTCAGGTATGACGGTCTTTTCACCTATGGTGACTATGCCGTGGCTGTAGATATGGGGAGCCGTATCATTCTCCTCCTCCTCGCCGGCGCCCAGCCGCACCTCATTGCCTATAACGGCATTCTCGGCTATGATGGCTTTTTCCAACACACAGTCCTCTCCCACCACCGTCCTGTTCATAATGATGGAATCCCGGACCACCGAGCCCTTGCCTATGACTACGCCGCATCCTATAACAGAGTTGTACACCTCGCCGTAGATATCCGTACCCTCGCCTATAATGGAGCGCTCCACCACCGAATCCCCGGAGATGTATTGGGGGGGCAGTATCTCGCTCTTGGTATAGATCTTCCAATACTCCTCATACAAATTGAAGTCCGGCACTATATCTATCAACTCCATATTGGCCTGCCAATAAGAGTCCAGCGTACCCACGTCCTTCCAGTATCCGGTGAACTCATAGGCAAAGAGAGGCGATCCCTTTTGGTGGCAATAGGGTATGACGTGCTTGCCAAAGTCCAGAGCAGGCTGCTCTGCCATAGCCACCAAGGCCTCTCTCAGCGTACGCCAGTTAAAAATATAAATGCCCATGCTGGCCAGATTGCTCCTGGGATTTTCCGGCTTCTCCTCAAACTCCGTGATACGGCCATGGCCATCGGTAATCATAATGCCGAAACGGGAAGCCTCCTCTATGGGCACGGGCATAACGGCTATGGTGACCTCCGCCCCATTTTTCTTATGGTAATCCAGCATCAGCTCATAATCCATCTTGTAAATATGGTCGCCGGAGAGAATGAGCACATAATCGGGATTGTACCCCTCCATATATTCCAAGTTTTGGTATATGGCATTGGCCGTACCCGTGTACCACTCGCTATTGCCGCTCTTCTCATAGGGAGGCAATACGGTCACGCCGCCAATATTGCGGTCCAAATCCCAAGGTATGCCTATGCCTATATGGGTGTTGAGCCGCAGGGGCTGGTACTGGGTCAGCACGCCCACCGTGTCCACGCCGGAATTGATGCAATTGGACAGGGGGAAATCGATAATCCTGTACTTTCCCCCAAAGGCCACTGCCGGCTTGGCCACCTTGGAGGTGAGTACGCCCAGACGGCTGCCCTGCCCTCCCGCCAACAGCATGGCGATCATCTCTTTCTTAATCATCCCTACCCCTTTCTCTCCTGCCAGACCCATCCGGTTGCCTAATTTCCGTCAAAATGGTCTGGTAGTTTTCCTCATTATACCACAGGCCAAATTTCTTGTGAAGTTTTTTACAAAGATTTTCGCCAAACAATTTATTTTTTTGTATAATCTGGACACAAAGCCCTGGGGGCAAAACGGTTTTGCTCTCCCCAGCTCTATGCTATAATGTCTGTATTCCCCCATGGAGGGGTAAGGAGGGCTTATGGCATACGAAATTGATTTTCAAAACCCGGGACGCATATATTTTGTCGGCATAGGAGGCATCAGCATGAGCGGCCTGGCCGACATACTGCACGATGCCGGATTTTCCATATCCGGATCTGACCTGCGGCCCTCCGCCATCACGGCCGCCCTGGAGGCCAAGGGCATAGAGGTGTATTACGGACAGAAGCAATCCCATATACCCGAGGATATAGACTGCGTCGTTTTGACCAGCGCCATACGGGAGGACAACCCGGAGCGGCAGGCGGTGGAAAGACTGGGCCTGCCCAGCCTGAGCCGCGCCCAGCTGCTGGGCCAGATCATGCGCAATTACACCATGCCCATAGCCGTGGCCGGCACCCACGGCAAGACCACCACCACCTCCATGGTCAGTGACATACTCATGGAGGCCGGGCTGGATCCCACCCTGTCCATAGGCGGCATACTCAAAAGCATAGGCGGCAATATACGGGTAGGCAAGAGCCCCTATTTTGTCACCGAGGCCTGTGAATACACCAACAGCTTTTTGAGCTTTGCCCCCAAGGCCGGTCTGATACTCAATATAGAAGAGGACCATATGGACTACTTCCGGGATATAGTCCACATACGCTCCTCCTTTCGCCGCTTTGCCTCCCTGCTGCCCGAGGACGGCGTGCTGATCATCAACGGCGACACGCCGGCGCTGGAGGAGGTCACCGCCTCCCTGCCCTGCCAGGTCATCACCTTTGGCATGGGGGCGGACAATGCGTATACGCCCAAACAGTTGCAATATGATCAGGAGGCCGCACCCAGCTTTTTGCTGGAGGCTCCGGGCCGGCCTCCCCGCAGCTTCCGCCTGCGGGTTCCCGGCGCCCACAATGTCCAAAATGCGCTGGCCGCCATAGCTCTGGCGGACTGGCTGGGCGTGGAGGACGAATCCATAGCCCGGGCGCTGGCCGCCTTTCAGGGAACGGACAGGCGCTTTGAATTCAAGGGAGAGATAGGGGATGTGCGCATTATTGACGACTACGCCCACCACCCCACGGAGATACGCGCTGCGCTGACCGCCGCCCGGGGGCTGCATCACAGACGGCTGGTCTGCGTGTTCCAGCCCCATACTTACACCCGCACCCAGGCCTTTTTGGGCGAATTTGCCCAGGCTCTGCGGCTGGCGGATCTGGTGGTACTGACAGATATCTATGCCGCCAGGGAGCAAAATACTGTGGGCATCAGTTCCCAGGACCTGCAAAGGGAGATCTGCACCCTGGGCGGAGAATGCCATTACTTCCCCAGCTTTGGCGAGGCGGAGGACTTTTTGCTCCTCCACTGCCAGCCCGGGGATGTGCTGATGACCATGGGTGCGGGAGATGTGCATATCATAGGCGAGGACTTATTAGGACCCCAGACATAGGAGATACGCATGAGCAGTCTGAGTTTGTATACACAAAGCCCCCAGGCGCTGACACTGGTACCCAATGCATTTATAGACTGTTATCTGGCGGATGCCAACGATGCCCAGGTAAAACTCTACCTCTACCTGTTGAGGTACCTCCCCCAGGGCAACCTGCCCTCCCTGGCCAAGATTTCCGATATATTCAATTACACGGAGAGGGATGTACTGCGCTCCCTC
>JBGYPP010000071.1:0-5091 GCA_041838515.1 Acetatifactor sp.
AAAAAATTCTTTTTTTCAAAAAAAGGCCGCCTGCGCCATCACCTGATCCAGCAAACGCCGCATATGCCCCTCGGTGTCCATGAGATAGGCCGCCCTCTCCCTGGCCAGAGCAGACATCTGCGCATACATCTGGCCGTCCTCCATCAGCGCCAGGACCGTGTCATACATCTCCTGATAATCCGCCACCAGGAAATCCCCGCCTACATTATAAGCCACATCTCCAAAATCCAGGCTCAGCGCGGGCTTGCCCATATACAGGGCCTCCACAGCCGAGGTGCCGCCCCCCCGGCGACGGGGATTGAGATATACATCCCCCAGGCTGTGGTAGGAGAGTATGTCCAGGACTAAGCCGGACGGACGGAAACGCTGCCGCCATATCTCCCCCCTGCCATGCCACCAGGGCCTTTCTACTTCCCCCTGGCCCAGCGCCATGATATACGCGCCGGCATCCATCAGCCTCTCCAGCAATTCCAGAAAATCCCCGTCGCACTCCTGCTGCAGTCTGGTTCCCACTATATGTACCACAAAGGCCTCCTCCGGCAGGCCCAAGGCCTCCCTGGAACCGCTGTGGCCATTGGGCACGAAGTCAAAGGTAAAGGGCGCATACAGCATATGCCCGGGCCGGTGCCAGCGGCGCTCATAAGCCAGATCCTCTTCCCCTATGGGCCGGCCCAGCACCTGCCACTGGCTGCGGCAGATAGCGACCTGGCTGGGAACGGTATTCTGGGTAATCACCGGCACCAGCGCCGCCACCAGATCCGCCAAGGGGGACATAGCCCCCAGGGAGAGGGCGAACAGGGGCTTCTCCCTGGCCAACATGGCCAAAAAATCCGCCATATCCCGGGCATTGGGCATATTCTGTTGGAATTGGAAATAGGGTATGGATACACCCTTCCACTCCATCCTATCCCTCTCCAAGTTCTCCTCCATATAGGCCGCGCCTATCACCTCCCTGGCCAGAATACGGACATTGCCGCCATACATCTCCGCCGTATTCACCAGCAAGGGTGTGATGCCCAGGGAGCGGAGGAAAAAAGAGCATCTATCTAGCGCCGTCTTGGTAGGCCCATGGGCCGTTTGCAAGAACTGGCCCACCAGCACCAGACAGAATCGCGGATTGCGCCGGGGCTGGGGTATCCATGCCAGCTCCTGCCCCAGGGCCTCCACCTCCCGTCCATAGGCCCCCACTATCTGTCCGTACAATCCCTCGGCCACATCCTGGCAGTTCCCATCCCAGGCGCACCTGCCCAGAAAGGCATATCTATACAATTGCCACATGCCGCCATAGCGCCCCTCCGGCGCCAGCCGGGGCCAGTTCTCCTCCAGCAGCGCCTCCAGACAGCGGCCTGCCTCCTGGGGCCGGCCGGTAAATCCCGCCAGCGCAGTCAGCAGATAAAAATACGGCTCCCGGTCCATATCCACGGCCTCCGATTCCAAAGCCGCCCCCCATGCCTCGGCCAGCGCCAGCCTGTCCTCCTCGTCCAGGGCGAACATAGCCTCCTCCAGGCGGCCGGACATAGCCTCCAGCTCCTCGTACCCTATCTCCCCCTCCCAGGCCCGGACAGCCGCCTGCCTGCAACGGCTCCAGCTCTGATGCATATCCTCCATATCACCCAACCTCCCTATAGCATCCATCTATGCCTGGGCCTATGGCTGCGCCATACCGCCCCTCTGCCTGCCTCTGCCGGCGTTGCCCAAGCCCCAGCCCATATCCTCAAAAATGCAACCGCCGCCGCACTTCGCCCCGCAGCCGCCGCCGGGACAGCACGGTGATAATGGCCACATCCGCCACGGCCAGCACCGTCAGTGTGATGGCCGACCAGCCCAGCGCCAGCCTATGCCCCAAAAATCTATCCACCAGCAGCTCCAGCCCGGCACAGTATATGCCCACAGCCGTCACCACATATAGGGACATGGTGAGGAAGGAAAGGGGAAAGCGGCGGACGCAAAAGGCCAGCGCCAGGCCCAGGCCCAGATTGAGCAGGACTATGGGCCATCCCAGGCCCCAGACCCAGGCCAGGGAGCCGCTGAGCAGGCCCAACAGATACAGATAAAAGAGCAGGGCCGCCCCATCCAGCGCCAGATAGACATACACCGACCATCTCCCCCGCATCCACACAGGCAACAAGGCCACCCACAGCAACAGACAAAGACCCACCACGGCCAGGGACCAGAGATTGGCCGAAAACACCCAGAGATTGAGCAAACCGAAGACCAGGGCAGTAGATCCCATCAGCGCCGTCCACAAAATGGCCAAATCCTTGCGCCGCACCTCCTCTATGGGTGTTTTCTCCGCCGGAAAGGGAGAGCGGACCGGGCGTATCTCCCCCTGACGAATCTCTATATCCAGGCCCCGCTGCTCCACCACCCACTCCCCGGACTTCTCCCCCGGCACCAGGTGCAGGACCGGGGTATTGCACAGGGGACAGGCCCCAAGGCTATCCCCGAGTTCCACTCCGCAATGCACGCAATAAGCCATGCCGCCTCCTCTCTCCGCCCTAGGCCTGCCTAGAGGCCAGGTATGCCGCCAATATCTCTCTCTCATCCATGGGATATTTGACCCCCTGTATCTCCTGGTAATCCTCATGGCCCTTACCGCAGAGCAGGACCATATCCCCTGGCCGGGCGTGGTCCAGGGCATAGGCTATGGCCTCCTTGCGGTCAGCTATCTCCACAAAGGCCCCGCCGGTGGGTTCTATGCCAGCGCGTATATCCGCCAGTATGGCCAGAGGGTCTTCCCAGCGGGGATTGTCCGAGGTCAATATGCTCCAATCCGCCAGCCGGCCGGCCACCTCCCCCATCTGGCAGCGCCGGTCCCTGGCCCTGTTGCCGCCGCAGCCAAAGAGGCAGACCAGGCGGCCAGGCCCGTATTCCCGCAGCGTGCGCAGCAGGCTTTCCAGCGCCATGGCATTGTGCGCATAATCGATCAGGCATATGGCACCGCCTCCCACCTCCACAGCCTCAGTGCGGCCCTTGACCCTCAGCCCCCACAGAGCCCGGCCCAAGGCTTGGGCAGTACCCCCGGCAGGCAGGCGGCCCTCCCCTTGCAGCAGCCGCAGGGCCGCCAGCGCAGCCAAGGCATTGTATACATTGAAGCGCCCGGGCAGGCCCAGATGCCAGCGGCCCTCCTCCCCGGCCAGGCCAAAGGATACGCCGGGCAGCCCCCCCTCCCAGGAGAGCTTTACATCCTCCGCCCGGTATTCGGCCCCAGCGCCCAGGCCAAAGCTGTGGAGCCGGCAGCTGTGGCCTTGGACCACCTCCTGCCAGTGTCCGTCATCCACATTGACCAAACCCAGACGGCACATGGTAAAGAGCCGCCGCTTGCACTCCAGATAATGCGCAAAAGACTCATGCTCACCCGCGCCTATATGGTCCGGCTCCAGATTGGTAAATATGCCCAGATCCAGCACAAAGCCGTCGCTTCTGCGCATCATCAGCGCCTGGGAGGACACCTCCATCACCACGCCGTCCATGCCCGCCTCCACCATGCGCGCCATGGTCTGCTGGAGGATATAGGACTCCGGCGTGGTGTTGGCCGCCGGAAGGCTCTGTCCGCCTATACAGCTCTCTATAGTGCCTATTAGGCCCATACGCAGGCCCAGGGCCTCCAGCAGGGCCTTTATCATATATGTGGTGGTGGTCTTGCCCTTGGTGCCTGTCACGCCTATGGTCAGCAGCCGCCGGGCCGGATGGCCAAAATAGGCGGCGGAGAGGCGAGCCAGTGCCTCCCGTCCATCCTCCACCCGGATGCGGCATACGCCCCCGGCTCCGGGCAGGCCGGCCAGCCTCTCCTCCATGCGGCCTGCCTCTTCGCTGTATACCAGGACGGCTGCGCCCCTCTCCAAGGCCTCCGGCACAGCCTCATGGCCGTCAAAGGCCATGCCCCGCAGGCAGACGAATATGCCCCCGGCCTCCACCCGCCGGGAGTCGTAATACAGGCCGGCCAAGGGCAGGCTCTCCAGCTCCGGCCCCCCGGTATGGGTATAAGCCATCTCCTCAAACAATGACAGACAATTTCTCTCCATGCTCTCCCCCTAGCGAAAATGCTTCAAAATCCATTTCACACTCTCCTGGCCATTGTAGCGGGATATCTCCACCTGATAGGCCATATCCAGAGCCACCCGGCCCCTGCCGGCCAGTACCTGGCTCCAGGCCTGGCTGCCGGCCTTGGCCACTATACACCGGCCCAGGCCGTCAGCATGGGCGAAATAGACCATCTGCCTACGCAGGCCAGGCTCCGGCTGTACAGTCAGCCGGGCATAGGCGCCCTCCCGCCCCATGGGGCTGACCCTCTCCACCACCACAGCCCTCTGCACAAACAAGGGCTTGGGATTCTGGTGGCCGAAAGGCGCCAGGCTCTCCAACTCCGCAGCCAGCGCCATATCCGCCCGGGCCATGGGCAGCTCCAGATCCAGCCGGACCAGCTCGTAAAAATCCTCCTCCGACAGGCCGGCATGGGTCAGCAGCCGCAGCCGCAGCGGCTCTATGGCCTCCTCGCCTCCGGCCAGTGTAAATCCCGCCGCCCCCTTATGGCCGCCGAAGCGGGCGAGGAGATCTTGGGCCTGGCAGAGCTTCTCATACATGGAATACGCATCTATGGAACGGCCCGATCCCTTGATACATCCCTCGCCACGGGTCAGCACAAAGCTGGGCCTGTGGTACCTCTCCCGTATGCGGCCTGCCAGTATGCCGGCCAGGCTCTCATGGGCCTGGGGCAGATAGACCAGCAGCACCGGATCCTCCCCCAGCCCCCTTTCCTCTATATAGGCCCAGGCCTCCTCCAAGGCCTGGGCTGTCAGATCCTTGCGCCCTGCGTTGACCTCCACCAGCTCCCCGGCCAGGGCCAGCGCCCTCTGCCCGGAGGCGCCCAGCAGCTCCAAGGCCATGCCGGCCTCCCGCAGACGGCCTGCGGCATTGAGGCAGGGGCCTAGGACAAAGCCCAGATGGTAGGCATCTATGGCCGCCTCCTCCAGCCCCGCCGCCTGCGCCAGGGCGGACAGTCCCGGATGGCTGCCCCTGCGCAGGGCTTCCAGACCGGCTTTGACAAAGACCCTGTTCTCCCCCAGCAGGGGCATAATATCGCAGACCGTG
>JBGYPP010000072.1:0-13977 GCA_041838515.1 Acetatifactor sp.
ATCTACCAGGATGCTGCCTAGCGGAGAGTGTCCAACTTGTTATTGCAATTTACGAAAAATATAGGGATTTCCAGGCGAGGCTAATGCCAACGGTTGCATCCGATGCGGTGATAGGAGTCAGGACGCCGGAGCTTCGCAAATATGCCAGGCAGCTTGTGAAAAGAGAGGATATTTCAGGCTTTCTTAACGATCTGCCGCATCGATATTTTGATGAAAACCAGCTTCATGCTTTTATCGTCTCTGAGATGAAAGATTATGACAAATGCATGGAAGAGGTGAGTTGTTTTCTGCCGTATGTTGATAACTGGGCAACTTGTGACCAGATGTCCCCGAAGGTATTCAGAAAACACAGAAAAGGGTTGTTGGATCATATCAGAGTCTGGATGCAATCGGATGAAACCTATACCGTCCGATTTGCTATCGGAATGCTGATGGAACATTTTCTGGATGAGGATTTTCATACAGAATATCTGGAGATGGTGGCAGCGGTCAGATCAGATGAATACTATGTAAATATGATGATTGCGTGGTATTTCGCAACGGCTTTGGCAAAACAGTATGAAGCGGCCCTGCCTTATATTAAGGAGCAGCATTTGGATACATGGACCCATAATAAGACGATACAGAAGGCTGTTGAAAGTTATCGGATTACTCCGGAACAAAAAGAATACCTTAAGAGTTTGAAAGTAAAGAAAGTGACATGAAGCAACTGAAAAAAGACTACGAGGAATTCTGGAAGTACCTCTACAACAAAGCGCGGGGGTATATTTGGACGCCGGCTACGCTGGAGATTATATGTGGCGGAAACGATAACGAGCCGGAGCAGATTGGCAAACAAGTGCCTGAGATGCTGGGCAGAGTTCGTAACGAGCATATCTCCCGCATGATGAGTGACAAGCACAAAAAATATGTGATCCGCAACCTTCGCAAAAGTGAAACCGATCTGCTGAAGGACTTCTTGTATGAAGCAATCTTTATTCCAAAGGGAGTGGAGCCGCCAACACGGGATATTATAGAAAAGCCGGAACTGCGTGTATATACGGATGATTTCGGTTCAAAGAAGGGCGATAACTGCCTGGCAGCTGATTTCGGCGGCAAGGTGGTCGGAGCGGTCTGGACGAGGATCATGGACGATTACGGTCATGTGGATGATGAGGTTCCGTCCTTCGCCATTTCGCTATACAAGGAATATCGCGGCCAGGGCATCGGCTCACAGCTTATGGTGAAGATGCTCGAACTGCTGAAATGGCAGGGATATGAACAAGCGTCCCTGGCAGTACAGAAAGCAAACTACGCCGTGAGGATGTACAAGAATGTCGGATTTAAGATTGTAGATGAGAACGCCGAAGAATATATCATGGTATGTGCATTATAAATCGGGATTCGAAGGGGGGAATCATAGTGAACGGATTTAACGAGTATGTTTGTACGGCTTTTTCCGAAGCTGGGGATATTGTCATAAAATCCATGATGGGCGGATATTTTGAGGGGTAAAAACAAATGATACTGAGAAATTTCAAAAAAGAAGATGCTCCGATTATAGCTGGTTGGCTTCGATCAGAGGATGAATTATTTCAATGGTCTGCCGACAGATTTAATAAGTACCCGCTTACGGGGGATGACATAATCGAAAACTATATGCCGCAGATGGAATCAGGACGTTTCTATCCGCTCACGGCTGAGGATGAAAATGGAACTATTGTCGGGCATTTTATCATAAGGTATCCGCAGGATGACGATAACAGTTCTGTTCGATTTGGTTTTATCATTGTAAATCCTGCAATCAGGGGAAAAGGATACGGAAAAAAATTACTCAGTCTTGGGATAGGGTATGTAAGAGAATATTTTGCTGCTTCAAGGATTGAATTGGGTGTATTTGAGAATAACGAGAGTGCAAGACATTGTTATGAAGCGGCAGGGTTTACGGAGTATACCAAGAGGAAATGCGGGATGTCTATAGGCACTTGGAATTGTACCGATATGGAGATGTTTATTGAGAAGCCACTTGAAACTGAACGTTTGATTCTGCGCCGCTGGGAAGAAAGCGATGCAGAGGATTTATACAAATACGCCAGCGATCCCGATGTGGGACCGATTGCGGGATGGGCTGTTCATACGAGTGTGGATAATAGCAGAGAGATTATAAAAGAGATACTTTCTGCACCAGAGACATATGCTGTGGTTTTGAAGGAAACAGGACATCCGGTTGGCAGTATAGGATTAATGATCGGTAAGGCAAGCAATATCGGCATTCCTGATACGGAGGGCGAAATCGGATACTGGATTGGCGTTCCCTATTGGGGGCAGGGACTCATCCCAGAGGCGGTTCGAGAGATCATGCGGTATGGCTTTGAGAAACTGAATCTCGAAAAGATATGGTGCGGATACTTTGATGGGAATGAGAAATCGAAGCGTGTGCAAGATAAATGCGGATTTCATTATCATCACACTTCAGAGAATGTTCCTTGCGCATTGCAGGGTGTTCTGCGAACAGCACATATAACATGCCTTTCTAAAGAGGAATGGCAATCAGCAGGATAAATTCGTTTTGCAGTGATAGGGAAACCGTGCAGGATGGTGTATGCCGGTGCTATTGATAAACAGGCGATAGAAACATATAAGTGCAATTTTGACCCAGAAGAAGTGTGTTGTGCTGATATTTGTGAGGCGCAGGCTAATGCTATTCCTGCCTGCGACATTGTCATAGGCGGATTCCCCTGTCAGTCATTTAGTAGGGTAAATCTGACAAAAATCCATTTGAGGAAAGAGGAAGCGAGATCTCCCAACGTACAAAGGCCTTAGCGCTTTTGTATATCTGGGGGATTTTTTGTTGCAAAAATATATGATAGATTGTTAGGCCTGTAGCTTTATGCTAAGATAGGATTAAGTAAAAGTGTGGTGTGTCCCAGGCTGGGGCTAGGGTGTGGGAAACGGTGTGGTATGGGCAGGAAACGGGTGTTTTTGATAGTTTTGGACGGTCTGGGCATAGGGGCGCTGCCGGATGCGGCCGCCTATGGGGATGCGGGCAGCCATACGCTGGCGGCCTGCGGCGCATATCAGGATTTTGCCCTGCCGGCTCTGGCCCGGCTGGGCCTGTTTCATGTGGAGGGATCTGGGCTGGAGACGCCGTCGGCGAGGCCGGAGGGAGCTTACGGCCGGGCGGCGGAGTTGTCTGCGGGCAAGGACACTACCACGGGCCATTGGGAGATGGCAGGCCTGCCCAGCTTAAGACCCTTTCCTACCTTTTCCCAGGGCTTTCCCCCCGCTCTGCTGGAGGACTTTTCCCGCCGCACCGGCCGAGGTGTTTTGTGCAATAGACCCTATTCCGGTACCCAGGTCATACAGGACTATGGCCTGCGGCATATGGCCGGAGGGGATTGGATAGTATATACCTCGGCGGACAGCGTATTTCAGCTGGCGGCGCATGAGGAGAAGGTGCCCTTGGAGGAGCTATATCAGGCCTGCGCCATAGCTCGGGAGATCTGTCAGGGGGAATGGGCCGTGGGAAGGGTCATAGCCAGACCTTTTGCCGGTAATTATCCTGGCTATTTCCGCACACAGGGGAGGCATGACTACTCACTGCCGCCCCATGGCCCTACTATGCTGGATATGGTCGGCGCGGCGGGCATGGAGGTGCTGGCCGTGGGCAAAATTTGGGATATATTTGGCGGACGGGGCATCAGCCGCCACTGGCCTACCGGCGGCAATGCCCAGGGTATGGAGGCGTTGGAGGCGCTGGCTGG
Source organism: Acetatifactor sp. (assembly GCA_041838515.1). Classification (GTDB taxonomy): domain Bacteria; phylum Bacillota; class Clostridia; order Lachnospirales; family Lachnospiraceae; genus JBGYPP01. Next base: position 3,744 of record JBGYPP010000072.1, read on the forward strand.
GGAGGATTTCTCCGGCCTGTGTTTTGCCAATTTGGTGGATTTTGATATGTTGTATGGCCATAGAAATGACGTGGAGGGTTTTGCCAGGGCCTTGAAGGAATTTGACCGCTGGTTGTCAGGGTTTTTGCAGCGCCTGGGACGGGGGGATCTGTTGATCATTACCGCAGATCACGGCTGCGACCCGTCAACTCCCTCCACAGACCATTCCAGGGAATACGTGCCTGTGCTTTTGTATGGTGAGGGGGTTGTGCCGGGGGCGGATCTGGGCACCCGGAGCAGTTTTGGTGATGTGGCGGCCAGCGTACTGGCGCATTTGGGCATAAACCATGATCTTGGGTTTGCCTCCATGCTGGGGGAGAAAGGGAGGGAGTATGACGGCGCACAATGAGGCGGGCAGGGGGGATATAGCGAAGACTGTTCTGATGCCGGGTGATCCGCTGCGAGCAAAATTCGTGGCGGAAACCTATTTGGAGGAGCCCAGATGCTTCAATCGGGTACGGAATATGCTGGGGTACACCGGCAAATATAAGGGGGTGGAGGTCAGCGTGATGGGCAGCGGCATGGGTATGCCCTCCATAGGCATCTATTCCTATGAGCTGTTCCATTTTTTTGGCGTGGAGCGTATTCTGCGCATAGGTTCGGCCGGGGGCATGGCGGAGAGTGTAAAGCCCATGGATCTGCTGGCGGCAGTGGGCGCCTCTACCAATTCCCGCTATGGTGAGCAGTACGGTCTGACCGGCAGCTTTGCGCCCATAGCGGACTTTAGCCTCTTGCAGACGGCTGCGAAAAAGGCGGAGGAGTTGGGTATGGCTCTCAAAGCGGGCAATATCCTCTCTTCGGACATATTCTACGATGACAATCCCCAGGCAAAGGAGGCTTGGCGGCGTATGGGAGTGCTGGCGGTGGAAATGGAGGCGGCGGCGCTGTATATGAACGCCGCACGTGCGGGCAAGCAGGCTCTATGCCTGCTGACGGTATCCGATCATGTGTTCACCGGAGAAAGCCTGCCCGCCAAGGTTCGGGAGCAGGGATTTGGGCAGATGGTGGAGTTGGCATTGGAGGTGGCTGCCGTATATGCATAGGCCATGGCCCTGTGCAGGGCGGAAAGGGGCTGTATGAGGAAAGCTTGGCTATATTTGGGGGTAGCGTTAGCTATGGCGGTGGTTTTTTCCGCCTGCCAGAGGGGGCAGGAGGCCGGCCGGGAGAGCCTGCCCGCGCAGACGTTGTCAGATACGCCGGCGGAAACGCTGGCGGAAACGCTGGCGGCAACGCCTTCTGAACCCTATAGAGTGGGCATGGTGACAGATACGGGTGGAGTCAATGACCATTCCTTCAACCAGTCCGCCTGGGAGGGTTTGCAGCGCTTTGCCAGGCAGACGGGGTCGGACGTGTTCTATTTGGAGTCCACCAATGTAGAAGATTATATGCCCAATCTGACAAAGATGGTCACCAATGGGCGGCAGCTTATCTGGGGCATGGGTTATGGCATGGGGGAGGCCATATTGACGGCGGCGGCAACCCATCAGGATCTGCACTTTGCCATTATGGATTATGCCTATGAGGACACGCCTGCCAATGTGACGGGGGTGATGTTCCGTGCCCAGGAACCCTCCTTTGTGGTGGGATATATAGCTGGACTGAGCACCCAAACTGGCAAGGTGGGTTTTATTGGCGGGGTATCGGGCAGCATAATGGATCAGCTCTCCTACGGGTATCAGGCAGGAGTGGCATATGCCGCCAGGGAGCTGGGACGGGATATAGAGGTGGAAGTGGCCTTTACCGAAACCTACACGGACGAGGGCAAGGGCAAATCCATGGGTATGGGCTTGTATGGGAAAGGCTGCGATATTATTTTTCAGGCCGCAGGCGGTGCTGGCGTGGGTGTGATAGCAGCTGCCCAGGAGGCGGGCAGATGGGTGATAGGCGTGGACAGGGACCAGTCGGACCTGGCTCCGGACCACGTGCTGACCAGCGCGCTGAAAAAGGTAGATGTGGCGGTGGAGCTGGTGTCCACAGCGGCCTGTAATGGGGAGGACATAGGCGGTCAGACCTACAACTATGGCATGACAGAGGATGCGGTGGGCATACCAGAGGACAATCCCCATCTGGATGCTGCCGTCTATGAAAAGGCCATGCTTCTAATGGAAAAAATCAAAACGGCCGAGGTGATTCCTCCGGGCAGCCAGGAGGCGTACCAAAAGTTTTTGGCCTCCTCAAATTAGCGGGGCAGAGCCACCAGCCAATGGCCAAAGGCATGCAATGCATAAGCATCCCGGAAATGCTCTTCCTGGGTGTAATACAGCAGGTAAATCCTATCTTGCCGGAGATCCTCGGGGTTTAGCCGGGTGTATATGCCCAGCTCTCCCGTGTGAAAGTACTTGGGGTGGGGAGCCTTGTCATAGATAAGGCTCCCTTGGTACTGTCTGGGCAGGGTTCGGCTGTAGAGGGCCAGCCGTGGCCACTGGGCGGCCTGCTCTGCCACAATGGCCTCTATGCCCCGGTACCGGGCCTGATCCATGGCAAAATCCAGGGCTTCCTCCACGCCCTGACCAAAATAGGCGCCGACTATTTTTTGGTAGGGGCCAAAATAGGCCGGCAAAAAGGTGGCGAAGGAGAGGACATAGACGGCCAGACACAGAGCCAACACAGAGGCGGCAGTCCTGGCAAAGCGCCTGGACAAGAATTGATATAAATTTGACAAAGCATAAGCCTGGCATAGGCATAGGGGTATGTACAGTGCGTTGATCTGGTGCAAGACTGGGGATACCAGCAGGCAGGAGAGGCCGCCGCCGGCCAGCATGGAAAAGAAGAACCAATCCCCCCGGGGAAATGGCCGGCGGGCCGGGGAGGCCCAAAGCCACAGGCCCCTTGCCAGGGAGAGGCTCAGCCATAGGCCGCCCAATAGAGCGAGTATGCGGCCTATGTCATAGAACAGTCCCCAGGGAAGGAGTATGTCAAAGGCCGAACCATTTTGCTGGTGGTAGAGCAGATACAGGCTCTGGCGCAGATTGGCCAGCATGCGTCCCGGCGTGAGGGCGATTTCGGCGCCCCTGTACCCTCCCATGGAGGGTATGGTCAGAAAGGGCAGCTCTATGGGTGGCATCAATCCCATATTGACGGCCACGAAGAGGAGCAAGGGCAGAGCCATCAGTCCCAGTAAGGCCCCGGAGAGCAGGAGCCGGGAGTTGAGGCAAAAGCGTTTCTCCAGCAGGCCGCCGGCGACCTGCCATAGGAGGACAAAGGGAACTATGGGCCAAAGCAGGGCATAGGCGTAGAGGGATATGCCGTAAGCTGCGGCGGCTAGGGGCAGGTATTTGGGCTGCTCCAGCGCCTTGGCCATGGCAAAGCAGGCCAGCAGCAAAAAGCCAGGAGCCAGGTTGGCATCCAGGCCCCAGCGGGACATCATAATATGCCAGGGGCAGAGGGCCAGCGTAAAGAGGGAGAGGGCCGGCAGCCATCTGCGCAGACCCGGCCTGGCAGCATAGAGGCTGCGCATCAGCCCATAGGCCAGAGCCAGGCTCAGGCAGGCCGTCAGGCACTGAGGAAGCCGCAGCAGCCAGGAGGGGATCTCACCCCGGTTCAGCCACAAAAGGGGCTGCAACAGCCAGACATAGAGGGCGCTGTGGCCATCCCCCCAGTCCGCCATGTAGATGGGGTAGGCCCTGCCGGAGCTGTCCAGACCCTGGTGGAAGAGGCCAAGGGCATTCCAGGCCACAAAGCTCTCGTCCTGGTGCAGGCCGGCGGGCAGCTGCCCCAGCCAGATGGCCCGGACGATGATACCCGCCAGCAAGGCTGTCAGGGCCAACAGGGAGGCGGGGTGCAGGGCTTTGGATATGAAGGCGCCGGAGGGGCTCTGAGGCATGTTTTGCATGAGAGTGCCTTTCTGCCGTTTCCCGGGGGGAATGGCAAAGCTGGAGTTGTGGAGAATGTCGTAAAATGGTTGGCAGAAATCTTTGCTTATTATAGCGCAATCCCCAGGCTGCGCAAGGAGGGCGGCATGGCCAAAAGCCCGCCTATGCGCTATAATAGGAGGACATACGGGCGTTCCGGCGGAGCCGGAGGCCGGGCGGCGAATCATGTGTGAGGGCGTATACGCCAAAGGAGGAGATATGGCATTGACGGGTATGACCGTGGGTTTGCACAAGATCGTGGAGATTATGAAGCTCGAAAATCTGATTCCAGAGATGGATTTGAGCAAGGTGCGCATCACCCAGCCGGACATCAACCGCCCGGCCCTGCAATTGGCGGGTTATTTTGAGTATTTTGACATCAACCGTATACAGGTGATAGGCTTTGTGGAATACACCTATATGCAGAGCCTGGACGAGGATAGGAAGCGGGAGATCTACAACCGCCTGCTCTCCCCGGAGATACCGGCCGTGGTTTTCTGCCGGGACATGAAGCCGGATGATCTCTTTCTGGCCACGGCCAAGGAGCACAATGTGCCAATACTGGCCACCTCTAAGGCCACATCCTCCTTTATGGCGGAAATCATACGCTGGCTCAATGTAAAGTTGGCCCCCTGTATCTCCGTCCACGGTGTATTGGTGGATGTCTACGGCGAGGGTGTGCTGATCACCGGCGAGAGCGGCATAGGCAAATCTGAGGCGGCGCTGGAGCTGATCAAGAGAGGACACAGGCTGGTGACGGATGATGTGGTGGAACTGCGCAAGGTCAGCGATTCCACTCTGGTGGGAACAGCTCCGGATATCACCAAGTACTTTATAGAGCTGCGGGGTATAGGCATAGTGGATGTAAAGGCCCTCTTTGGCGCCTCGGCGGTAAAGGATACACAGCAGGTGGATCTGGTCATACGTCTGGAGGATTGGGATAAGGATAAGGAGTATGACCGCCTGGGATTGGAGGAGAATTACACGGAATATCTGGGCAACAAGATCGTGTGCCACAGCATACCCATACGCCCGGGCCGGAATCTGGCGGTAATCTGCGAGTCGGCGGCTGTCAATCACAGACAGAAGAAGATGGGATACAATGCCGCCCAGGAGCTATATACCAGGGTGCAAAATTCTCTTGCCCGCAAGCGGGAGGGCAAGGAGGATTAGCAATAGCTGCAAAGGACAAAAAGAGTTCCGCCGGGGGCGGAGGGCATCCAAGGAAGGAGGCAGATGATGGCAAAGTGGGCATTTGGCGTAGACATCGGAGGCACCAGCATCAAGTTAGGGCTGTTTGACAGTCAGGGCAATATGCTGGATAAGTGGGAGATCCCCACAGTGCTGGAGGGAGGCGGATCCAGGATTCTGCCGGATACGGCGGCTTCCATATTGGCCAAGATAGAGGAAAGGGGATTGGACAAAGCCCAGATAGGCGGTGTGGGCGTGGGTGTGCCGGGTCCGGTGGACAGGGACGGCGTGGCGCTGATGGCGGTCAACCTTGGCTGGGAGCGCGTGGATGTACCCAAGATCCTGGGGGAGGCGCTGGGTCTGCCCGTGCGCGCCGGAAATGACTGCAACATGGCGGCCTGCGGTGAACGCTGGAAGGGCGGCGGCCAGGGGTACAAGGATCTGGTGGCCATTACGCTGGGTACCGGCGTGGGCGGCGGAATTATACTCAACGGAGAGATGGTCAGCGGCCGGGCCGGAGGCGCCGGGGAGATAGGGCATTTCCATATAGAAGACGATGAGGATACCGATTGCAACTGCGGTTGCAGGGGCTGTGTAGAGCAGTATGCCTCGGCCACGGGCATAGTGCGGCTGGCCGGGAAGTACCTGGAGGCCCATCCCCAGGAGGAGAGCCTGTTGAGGGGTAAGGAGTACACGGCCAAGGATATCTTTGAGGCGGCCAAGGCCGGAGATGCCGCAGCCCTGCATACAGTGCATCGCTTTGGCGACTATTTGGGCAAGGCCCTGGCTACGGTAGCCAGCATACTGGATCCAGAGATCTTTATCATAGGCGGTGGCGTGTCCAAGGCAGGTGAGGTGATCTTTGACTACCTGCGGCCGGCTTTTGAGAGGCATACTTTTTCCGGAGTGCGGGGCGCAAAGATGGTCCTGGCGGCACTGGGCAATGATGCGGGCATGTACGGTGCAGCCAGCCTATTCTTGATAGAAAAATAACAAAAAGGCAGGGTCATGGAAATGGAATGGTTGGAGGAACTGGCAGCCCTGCTGCCGGAGGGCGGCCTTCAGGCCGGAGAGCCTATGTACAGGCATACCACCTTTGGCGTAGGCGGTCCGGCGGATGCCATGGCGCTGGTCCGGAGGGCGGAGGAACTGGCTGGAGTCCTGTCCTTTTGCCATGGCCGGGGTCTGCCCTGTGCAGTCGTAGGCAAGGGCAGCAATCTGCTGGTGGGAGATCTGGGTTTTCGGGGCGTAATTATCAAGTTGGAGGGGGAATTTGAGGAGATAAGCAGGGAGGGCAGCCGGCTGGTGGCCGGCGGGGGGGCCTCCCTTTCCGGCTTGGCTGAGGCAGCGCAGGCGGCCTCGCTGACAGGCCTGGAATTTGCGGAGGGCATACCCGGCAGCCTGGGAGGCGCCGTGCTGATGAATGCCGGAGCCTACGGCGGGGAGATGTCGACCTTGGTGAAAAGGGTGGAGAGCCTGGATGCCCGGGGCGGATTCCATGTGCGGAACCGGGAACAGATGGCCTTTGGCTATCGCTATAGCGCGCTCAAGGGCAGTGGGGAGATTATCACCAAGGTGGTCCTGGAGCTGGCGCCCGGGGATGCCACCGCCATAGCGCGACAGATGGCCGCGCTGGCGGCTAGACGGCGGGAGAGGCAGCCGTTGGACATGCCCTCGGCCGGTTCCACCTTTAAGCGGCCTGAGGGGCATTTCGCCGGAGAGCTGATCATGCGCTGCCTGGAGCCGGGATACGCCATAGGCGGCGCAGCCATATCAACCAAGCACTGCGGCTTTGTCGTCAATACAGGGGGGGCCACTGCTGGGGATATACGCAGGCTGATAGAACATATACAGCAGAGGGTGCGGGAACGGACCGGAGTGTGGCTGGAGCCGGAGGTGATCATGCTGGGGGAATTCTCCCCCTAGCCGGCTTGGAAAGCAGGGAGGGGAGTATGGGTTTTTTGGTGGTGACCGGCATGAGCGGCGGCGGCAAGACCACAGTGCTCAAGATGTTGGAGGATATGGGCTATTACTGTGTGGACAATCTGCCTATATCTCTGATCGGTGCCTTTGCTGATCTTCTTTCCAGGCAGTCGGAGGGGGCAAGGGCTGCCCTGGGTTTGGATGTGCGGGCGGGAGAGTCCTTTGGAGAGCTGCTGCAGGTGCTGGATATGCTGGAAAAGCAGGGGCATAGTGTGCAGATCCTGTTTTTGGAGGCCTCTCTGGAAACGCTGGCCATGCGGTATAAGGAAACCCGGCGCACCCATCCTCTATCCCCCGGAGGAATGGTGGATGAGGGCGTGGCCAAAGAGAGGCAGTTCCTGGCGCCTATACGGCGTCGGGCGGACTATGTCATAGACACCAGCCATTTGCTGACCAGGGAGCTAAAGGAGTACCTGGCCAAGATCTTTCTGGAGGAGCAGGCATACCAATCCCTGATGGTTACGATATTCTCTTTTGGATTTAAGTATGGGGCGCCCAGGGATGCGGATCTGGTCTTTGATGTGCGTTTTTTACCAAATCCTTTCTACGTGGAGGATTTGAAGATGCAGACGGGCCTGGATGCGCCGGTGCGGGACTATGTCCGCTCCTTTCCGCAGACAGGGGAATTTTTGGCCAAGCTGGAGGATATGGTACGCTTTCTGCTGCCCCATTACAGGGCAGAGGGCAAGAGCCAGCTGGTTATAGCCATAGGCTGCACCGGGGGGAAGCACAGAAGCGTTGCCATGGCCCAGAGCCTGTATGACAGCCTGCGGGGACTGGAAGCCGCATTTGGATTTAAGGTATTTCACAGGGATATAGAGAAGAATGTCCAGAGGCAATGAGAAAGGCGGGGAGGGGATGTCATTTTCCCAACAGATCAAGGAGGAACTCCTGGCCGCTTGGGGAAAAGGGCGGCATTGCCACCAGGCCGAGCTGGCTGCGCTGTGGCGCTACGGCAGCGGGGAGGCCTGGAGGGAGGGCAAAGCCCCATATGTACAAAAGGGCTTTACATTGTGCAAAAAAGCATATAAGATAGACAATGATCCGGTAGGCCACATGCAAATCCTGGGAGAGCAATGGGAGGCTCTGCCCACAAGGGATTGTTGCAAGCGGGCATATTTGCGGGGAGCTTTTTTGGCGGCGGGCAGCGTAGCAGATCCCAAGGGCAAGTCTTACCATGGGGAATGGGTGTGCAGGACCAGAGAAAAGGCCAAAGATTTGCAAGGCCTGGCTTTGGAATACCAGATACCCATACGCCTGAGCCAGAGAAAGGGCCAGCATATAGCCTACCTCAAGGATGGGGAGGGGCTGGGGAATTGGCTCCGCCTGATGGGAGCATATGCCGCCTCAATGGAGTTGGAGAATTGCCGTATTCTAAAGGAAGTGCGGGAAAATGTCAACCGTCAGGTCAACTGCGAGAGCGCCAATCTGGCCAAGACTATGGAGGCCTCGGCCAGGCAGCTGCGGGACATACGGCGCATACAGCAGGGTCTGGGGCTGGCCAAGCTGCCGCCCCAACTGCGGGAATTGGCTCTGGCCCGGCTGGAGCATGGGGATCTGAGCCTGCAGGAGTTGGGCGCGCTGTTGGATCCGCCTGCCGGCAAGTCTGCGGTAAATCACAGAATGCGGCGTTTGTCTGAACTGGCCGGAACCTTGGGGGAGCCGGACTGGCTGGGGGAGTGAACTATGGACGGCAGCTACGGTAAGGCAGCGGCCAGTTGGCAATAGGGGAAGGATGAGGAGTTATGAAACAGAGAACAGTGCAGGTGTGCTTGCAAAATGCTTTTGAAGCCCGGCCCTTGGCGGAATTGGTCCAGGTGGCCAGCAAGTATAAGAGTCAGATTTATCTGGAGGCGGCCGGCAAGAAAGTGAATGCCAAGAGCATTATGGGCATGATGACCCTGGGATTGGAAACAGGGGAGAATTTGCTGGTTTGGGCCGATGGGGAGGACGAGGAAGCGGCAGTGGACCGTATGGAGTCCTTTCTGGCCAGTGGAGTGTAGCTTTTCCTTTTATGCCCCTTGGGGTATAATGGAGATACTGTAGGGGGAGCAACGGTTGCTCCAAGCACAGAATGGAGGTAGGATATGCTGGTATCTGCAACAGAAATGCTCAAAAAGGCTAAGGCCGGACACTATGCCGTGGGCCAGTTCAACATCAACAACCTGGAGTGGACCAAGGCCATACTGGAAACTGCACAGGAGAATAATTCACCCGTGATTCTGGGCGTGTCCGAGGGTGCAGGCAAGTATATGGGCGGTTACAATGCGGTAGTGGGCATGGTAAACGGCTTGCTCAAGGATATGAAGATTACCGTACCTGTGGCCCTGCATTTGGACCACGGAAGCTTTGAGGGCTGCCAGCAATGTATGGAGGCTGGTTTCTCCTCCATTATGTTTGACGGCTCCCATTATCCCATAGATGAGAATATAGACAAGACCACCAAGATCGTGGCCGAGGCCCATGGCAAGGGCATATCTGTAGAGGCTGAGGTGGGTTCCATAGGCGGCGAAGAGGACGGCGTAGTGGGCATGGGCGAGTGTGCAGATCCCAAGGAGTGCAAGGCCATAGCCGATCTGGGCGTGGACTTCCTGGCGGCCGGCATAGGCAATATCCACGGCAAATATCCCGCCAACTGGCAGGGTCTGAGCTTTGAAACCCTGGATGCCATCCAGCAGCTGACTGGCGAGCTGCCCCTGGTGCTGCATGGCGGGACCGGCATACCTGTGGAGATGATTCAAAAGGCTATCTCCCTGGGCGTGGCCAAGATCAATGTAAACACGGAGTGCCAGCTGGCCTTTGCCGATGCCACCCGGAAGTACATTGAGGCCGGCAAGGATCTGGAGGGCAAGGGCTTCGATCCCAGGAAGCTGCTGGCTCCCGGCACCAAGGCCATCAAGGCTACGGTAAAGGAGAAGATGGAGATCTTTGGCTCTGTGGGCAAGGCTTAAGTAAAGAGCCAGGCATAGGCCTCAAGGACAGATGGGGATAGAAAAGGGGGTGTTGCAGTAATGATTTTTAATCATTATTGCAACACCCCCTTAACTTTGTGTAAAGAAAAAGGGCATCGCGCTAACTTAGTTAGTGATATGTACCCAGTTCCCTGGACACATTGATTTATGATCGAGGCTCAACAGGTGGATGCCGTTCTGTACTTTGCAGGTGGCATC
>JBGYPP010000073.1:0-7059 GCA_041838515.1 Acetatifactor sp.
CCACGGCCAGTACGGCCATGTAAAGATGCGCTTTAGCCCCTCCGGCAATCTGGAGGAGGCCTTTGTCTTTGAGCAGGAGGTGGTGGGCGGCGCCGTACCCAAGAATTACTATCCTGCCGTGGAAAAGGGGTTGCAGGAATCCGTGCTCAAAGGTCCTCTGGCCGGTTATCCGGTGGTGGGCGTGCGTGCCGTACTCTACGACGGTTCCTATCACGCCGTGGACTCCTCGGAGATCGCTTTCAAGACGGCCACTGTCCAGGCTTTCAAAAAGGGCTTTATGGAGGCCTCTCCCGTGCTGCTGGAGCCCATAGCCTCCCTGAAGGTGACTGTGCCGGATGCCTTTACCGGCGATGTCATGGGCGATCTCAACAAGCGCCGGGGCCGGGTGCTGGGCATGACGCCCCTGCCGGGCGGCCGCCAGGTGGTGGAGGCGGATATACCCATGAGCGGTCTGTACGGATACTGCACGGACCTGCGCTCCATGACCGGAGGCGCCGGGGATTTCGCCTATGCCTTTGCCCGCTATGAGCAGGCTCCCTCAGATGTGCAGGAGAAGGAGGTAGCCGTCAGGGCCGCCGCTGCGGAGGCGGAGGAGTAGGAGGCCGTTCCGGGCATTCCGGACGAAAGCAGGGCTGTCGGAGCCGGGGGGGCGGATGCCAGCCTCGGGGCAAGTCCGGAGGGTATTGGATATCGAAAGGATCTATAAGGATATATCGCAGGGCCGCCGGCCGGGGGAGTTGCCTCCGGAGGGCGGCCCTGGCCCTTTTGCGCTCCGGGGGCCTAGACTCCGGGCTTTCTTGACACTAGAGCCAAAAAGTTATAAAATTTTCTCAAAGTATGCCATAAATCGAAGAAAAAAAGCGGAAAAAGCGGAGGCGATATCGTGGGTATTCCATACGAACACAAGAGCATAGAGAAGCGCTGGCAGGGCATCTGGGAGGCGGAGAAGGCCTTTGCCACCAAGGAGGATTACAGCCTGCCCAAGTATTACTGTCTGGTGGAATTTCCCTATCCCTCGGGCCAGGGTCTGCACGTAGGCCATCCCCGGCCTTATACCGCCCTGGACATAGTGGCCAGGAAGCGGCGTATGCAGGGTTACAATGTGCTCTATCCCATGGGTTGGGATGCCTTTGGCCTGCCCACGGAGAATTATGCCATACAAAACCATATACATCCCCAGATCGTCACCAAGAACAATGTGGCTCGCTTTAAGATGCAGCTTCAGGCGCTGGGGTATTCCTTTGACTGGGACAGGGAAATCAATACCACGGATCAGGAATATTACCGCTGGACCCAATGGATATTTCTGAAAATGTTCAATGCCGGCCTGGCGTACAAGACCCAGATGCCCATCAACTGGTGCACATCCTGCAAGGTGGGATTGGCCAATGAGGAGGTTGTGGGCGGCGCCTGTGAGCGCTGCGGATCCCCCGTCGTGCGCCGCACCCGCAGCCAGTGGATGTTAAAAATTACACAATATGCCCAGAGGCTGTTGGACGACCTGGCCAAGGTGGATTATGTGGAGAGGGTCAAGGTATCCCAGGCCAACTGGATAGGCAGATCCACCGGAGCGGAGCTGGATTTTGCGCTGGAGGGGCATGAGGATAAGATACGCGTGTATACCACTCGCCCGGACACCCTCTTTGGCGCCACATATATGGTGCTGTCCCCCGAGCATCCGCTGGTGGACAAGTACAGGCAGAGCCTGAGCAACTGGGAGGATATAGAGGCGTATAGGGAGATGGCCGCCCGCAAGTCGGATTTTGAGCGCACACAGCTGTCCAAGGACAAGACCGGTGTGCCTCTGGAGGGCCTGCGCGCCATCAATCCCGCCACCGGCGCGCCCATACCCATATGGCTGTCAGATTATGTATTGATGGGATATGGCACCGGAGCCATCATGGCCGTGCCCGCACATGATGGCAGGGACTGGGAATTTGCGGACAAATTCGGCCTGCCCATAGTGGAAGTGGTGGGCGGCTCCAGCCTGCCTGTGACCCAGCAGCCCTACGAGGATGTGGAAGAGGGCATAATGGTCAATTCCGGCTTCCTGAACGGCCTGACCGTGGCTGAGGCCAAAAAGGCTATGACGGATTGGCTGGAGGAGCAGGGCCTGGGCAGCTCCAAGGTGAATTTCAAGCTGAGGGACTGGGTATTCTCCCGTCAGAGGTATTGGGGGGAGCCCATACCCATAGTGCATTGTGAGAAATGCGGCACCGTGGGCCTGCCGGAGGAGGATCTGCCTTTGACCCTGCCCCAGGTGGAGAGCTATATGCCCACGGACACGGGGGAATCCCCCTTGGCGGCCATGGAGGATTGGGTACATACCACCTGTCCCTGTTGCGGCGGCCCGGCCAAGAGGGAGACAGACACCATGCCCCAGTGGGCCGGTTCCTCCTGGTACTTCCTGCGGTATACGGATCCCTCAAACCCTCATGCGCTGGCCTCCAAGGAGGCGCTGGATTACTGGATGCCCGTGGACTGGTATAACGGAGGCATGGAGCATACCACCCTGCACCTCCTCTACTCCCGTTTCTGGCACAAGTTCCTCTATGACCAGGGCGTGTGCGGCGGAGAGGAGCCTTATGCCAAGCGCACCAGCCATGGCATGATACTGGGGGCCAATGGGGAGAAGATGTCCAAGTCCCGGGGCAATGTGGTCAATCCCGACGACATCGTCCAGGCCTATGGAGCGGACACGCTGCGCACCTATGAGATGTTTATAGGCGCCTTTGAGCTGGGCGCGGCCTGGTCTGACGAAGGAGTGCGGGGCTGCCGCCGTTTCCTGGACCGGGTGTGGAAATTGCAGGATATGCTGGTGGAGGGGGATGCATACAGGCCGGCTCTGGAGAGGCGCATGCACCAGTGTATACAAAAAGTGGATGGGGATTTTGAAAATCTCAAATACAATACGGCTATAGCGGCGCTGATGAGCCTTATCAATGATTTTTACAAGGAGGGTTCTGTCAATAAGGCGGAGTTGCGCACTTTTCTGATTTTGCTCAATCCTGTGGCGCCCCATATCACCGAGGAGATGTGGGATGTGCTGGGCTTTGGCGGCCGCCTCTATGCGCAGGCCTGGCCGGAATTTGACCCGGCAAAGACCTTGGAGGACAGCATAGAGATTGCCCTGCAGATCAATGGCAAGGTCAAGGACCAGCTGTCCGTAGGCCGTGAGGAGGACAAGGAGTCCGTCCTGGCCAAGGCCAGGGAGAAGCTGGGGAATAGGCTGTCCGGCCAGATTGTCAAGGAGATTTGGGTGCTGGGCCGCCTGGTGAATTTCGTGGTCAAGGGCTGACCGGAGCGCCTATGGGAAGAGAGAGGAGGGCGGCTGCACCCGAGGAATCCTCAGGTGTTGAGGTGCCGGAGGAACTGATAGAGAGGGAGCTGCGCAGGCAGGAGGGGCGCAGACGGTTTTTGCGGCTGCTGAGCCTGCTGCTGGCTCTGGGCAGCCTGGGGTATGTGGCCGTCTATGGCTATTTTGGATACAGGACCCAGAGAAATGTGGAGGATTTGGGCGTCCTGCGCAGCCAGGTGAATTTGGATTTTTGGGATTTGCTCAAGCAGGAGAGCGATAAAGCCAGGGAGCAGCAGGCGCTGGAGTATGCGCAGAGGCTGGAGGTGCTGCCGGAATATGAAAATTTGCTGAAGCAGAACCGAAAGCTGGTGGGATGGGTCAAAATAGCCGATACTATGATAGATTACCCGGTGCTGCAGACCTCCAACAACGAGTATTACCTGGATCACAATTTTCGTCAGGAATACGACAAGAACGGCTCTATCTTTATGGACAAGGATTGTGATTTTGTGACTCCCAGCACCAACATCATACTCTATGGCCATCATATGAAGAGCGGACAGATGTTCGGACAATTGTCTAAATATGCTGATCAAGATTTTTATCAAAAGCATCCTCATATACAATTCGACACACTATATTCCCGTGGCGTTTATGAGGTGGTCTACGCATTCCGCTCCCCGGTCTACAGGGAGGAGGAGATTGTTTTTAAGTACTACCAGTTTATCCAGGCGCTGAGCCAGAGGGAATTTGATTCCAATATGGACGCCATGGAGGCTTTGGCCTTGTATGATACGGGCAAGCGGCCGGTGTGGGGGGACAGCCTGCTGACGCTTTCCACCTGTGATTATGCGGCCGGCAGCGACCGCTTCGTGGTGGTGGCGCGCAGGATTTCTTAGACGGCCTGGTTTTTTTCGCAGACAGCAAGAGGGGCTAGATAGGGGAGTTGTTGTCTTTTGGTTACGAAAAAGGAGTGGGAAATGGCCAAAACGGGCAAGAAGAAATGGATGTTGAAAAAGCGTATCCGCCAGACTTTGGGCGCCTTGTTCCTCGCCTCCGCCATAGCGGTGGCAGCCCTGCCGGTGCAGGAGATACAGGCGGCCGGAGAGAAGGTCACGGTGAACGCCTCCAATACCAATATACCTGTCATACCCGGCAGTACGCCGGTGTATATGACGGGCAATGGCCAATTCCAATTCGTGTTCATACAGCCCAACAGCACGGATCCCAACAGGGTGGCCGTGGTGGTTGGGTATTCGGACGGCACGCTGGAGGAGGGCAAGCTGCGTATACCGGATACGGTGGACGCTTATGCCAAGTATTCCCTGACGGACGGCGGTGACGGCGGCCATGTGGCCGTGGGAAAGTCCAACAATTTCCTCTTTTACCGCACCGATGAACCTCAGAGCGACGGCAGCACGCTGACCAAGTACCACCCCTGTTATTACAACGAGAGGGACAAGTGGAGCAGTCTGGATCTGGGAGAGTTTTATTATTACACTGCCTCCCTTCCAGTGGATCTGAGCAATACGGCGGCCTTTGCCAAGACCAGCTCCGAGAGCCATCAGTGGATCAAAACCGCCAAGGTGGAATATATAGCCAACCAGTACCTGGAGTCCAGCGCCTCCGGCGGCGTGCAGATAGGCGGCACCATCACGGACGGTTCCCAGGGTATATTTGCCGAAAAGACCAATATCGTGCACCTGGAGGTGGGCGACAATCTGCGGGGCATAGGCAATTTCGCCTTTTATGGCTGCAGCGGCATACAGTCCATCACCCTCTCCAATGGTCTGAACACCATAGGCAATTACGCCTTTGCCAACTGCATCAATATGAAAACCGTCAATCTGGATCTGCACTCCAGCATAGGCATTATAGGGGATCACGCCTTTGCCAACTGCCGCTCCCTCCAGTCTTTCCGCATGCCCGTATCCGTTCGGGAGCTGGGAGATTATGCCTTTGAGGGCTGTGTCAGCATGACGGAGATGGCGCTGACAGGAACGGATGAAGTGCTTTTGGGCAAATTCGGCCATGGCGTGTTCAAGGATTGCGAGAGCCTGACCGGCATTACCATACCCAGGAATTATGGCGAGGCCACTGTGGATATCAAGGTATTCCAGGGCGCCAGCAGTTTGAAGTATATATCCATACCCAACCGCAATATCACGCTGGCCGGTGACAGCAGCTTTAGCCTGCAAAATTTTAAGGCGCAGGTGCCGGAGGATTTCTATGTGGAGGGATACGAGAATTCCTCCATACACCAGACCGCCGGGAATGAGAATTTTGCTTTTAAGTACTATGGCGAGGACAAGTACGAGGTTGTGTACCGGGACAACGCCAACAATAAGGCCGTCTACCAGGTGAACTCCCAGAACCAACTGATATTCAGCTCTATAGACAATGCCATCACTGAGGTGGTCATACCCCGGGCAGTAGGCCCTTACCGCATACTGGCTCTGGATTCCAACAGCTTCCAGAACAAGTGTTTTCTGCAAAAGGTGACCATACCCTCCTCTGTAACCTCCATAGCGGACAACGCATTCCGGGGGGCCCACAGGCTGCGGCATGTGATTTTCGAGGAGCCGGTCAGCATTACCTCCATAGGCAAGGATGCCTTTAAGACCCAGGAGAATACTTTCCACCAGTCCGGATGTTCGGGGCTGGACAGCGACTTTTCCTTGACCTTTACCGGGACCATTGATCCCAATTCCGCGCCCTTTGCCTATGCCATGACGCCGGGCAATGTGATCAATACCGGCACCCAGAGCCGCACCTATATCAAATTTTACAGCGGCTGGCCCACCAATCTGACAGTGCAGTACAATGAGGATACGGACAAGAATGAGCTGATCGATTATCCCAGCTTTAAATCCCTGTCCGGGTACCTGCCCTATGACTCCTCTGATCCGGTGAAGGCCGGCACCCTGCCCTATATGACCTTGGAGTACGCCAATGCGGCCAAGGCTGCTGCGGCCAAGTATATAGCAAATGACCCCACCATCACGGACAATGAGCGCAACATAGTCAACTCTGCGCTCAATATCGTCCTGCCCGCTGGTGTGGAGAGCATCAAGTCCGGCCTCTTTGTGGAAAAGGAGGCGCAGGATGCGACACTTGGCTTGGATATGTCCAAGATAGGCAAGACCATCACCACCATGGGCCTGGACAAGGTGGAGGCCAAGAGCTTTGAGGGCCATCCCTACCTGGTAAAGGCCTCCATACTGGGCACCACCACGGAGATAGGGGATTATGCCTTTAAGGATTGTGAAAATCTGGCCTCAGTGGTGATATCCCCCCAGGTGACCACATTGGGTCTGCGGCCTTTTGTGGGCTGCACCAATCTGACCACGGTGGACTTCCAGGACAGCGCCAATTTTGTCACTGACAAAATGATAGTCTTTGGCCTGGAGAACGGGGCCAAGAAGTCTATAGTCCAGGTGCTGGAGGCCAGGGGGCAGACAGGCGACACTTCCGGATATGTGGTGGCCTCGGAGCTGGAGGGCGTGAGCCAGATGCAGCCGGAGGCGTTTATGAATGCGGACGGCATAGGCACGGTGGATCTGAAATCCACCCGTCTGGTGCAGATACCCAAGGATGCCTTCAAGGACACGGACAGCCTGTATGAGGTCAAATTGCCCGTATCCGCCAAGAGCATATCTGCCGGCGCCTTTGGCAACAGCGGCCTTCGCGCCATAGAGATACCGGCCTCGGTGACCAATATAGATTCGGATGCCTTTACCACCAACAAGAATGTTCTGCCC
>JBGYPP010000074.1:0-16390 GCA_041838515.1 Acetatifactor sp.
CTTGAATGTGGACCCTGGGGGATACAGTCCCTGGCTTAGGCGGTTGAGCAGGGGAGCGGCCTCGTCCTGGGCCTGCAAATCCGCCCAGTCCTCCAACAGCCTGTTGGGGTCAAAGTCCGGCTTGGACACATAGGCCAAAATGCGGCCGGTCTGCGCTTCGCTGGCCACCAAGACCCCTTTATATGGAGCCATCAATCTCTGGGCCTCCATTTGCAGATCCACATCCAGCGTGGTATACACCCTGTCACCGGGAATTTTTTTGCCCCGAGAGCTATATTCCGCCTTTTGCGCAAAGGGCAGATGGGAATGGGCCAAATAATAGTTGGCCAAAGCCTCCAGGCCGCTTCTGCCCATATTTTGGTATCCCACGCTATGGGCAAAGGCGCGGCCATAGGGGTAATACCGCAGGACCTCCTGTCCCAGCGCCAGCTCCGGCAAATCTTCCAGAGCCAAATCCCCTTCCGGCAGCGCCTGTCCCTGGGGCCATGAGGCGGCCAGTACCCGGCCCTGTCTGTCCAATATTGGCCCTCTGGCATTTTGCTCCATGATTTGCTGGGTCCGCGCATTGTAATCGTGGTTAAACATGGCCACTTGGCTGGTAAGGACAAAATGTGTCAGATATATACCCATGGAAGCGAACAGGGCGAAAAAAATGCCGGTGGATATATAGGCCTGGGGAGGCAGAGGGTCTTGGGGAGGGCATCCATGGTAGACCTCTCCCCGTTTTTGGTATACGCCGGCCACCACAAAGGCCATCATCATGCTGGACATGAGGGAAGAGCCGCCGTAGCTTACAAAGGGCAGAGTAATGCCGGTCAGAGGGATGAATTTGATACCGCCGCCTATGGTCAAAAAGGCCTGAAAGGCCAGGGAGAGCCCCACGGCCATGGACAGCAGGCTGTAAAATCTGTCGCCGGTGCGCCGGCCCAGCATATGGGTCTGCGCATAGAGCAGAAAAAAGAGCAGCAGCAGCGCCAGACAGGATAGAAGGCCCCATTCCTCAGCCAGGGCGGAAAAGATAAAATCCGCTTCCACATAAGGTATGGCCTTTGCCGCCCCCCGGCCTGCTCCCTGTCCGAACAACCCGCCATTGCCCAGGGCAAACATGGATTGGGCGATCTGGTATCCGCCCCTGTCCACATCCGTCCATGGGTTTAGCCAGGCGGATACCCTGATCTGCACATGGGAGAAGATTTTGTAGGCGGCTGCAGAGGCGGAGGCCCCCAGCAGCAGGCCCAGGACGCCATAGATCCACCGGCCGGTGGCCATGACCACAACGCCGCAAACCAGAGCATAAAATACCAGGGCCGTACCCAGGTCCCGGGAGAGGGCCAGCAGGCCCACCGCTCCGGCTCCGTATACGGCTGTCCACAGCAGGCCGCGCCAGCCGGCCCCCCGGCCCTTCCACAGCAGGGAGGCGAGGAGAAATACCAGCGCCAATTTGGCAAATTCCGAGGGTTGAAAGTAAAACAAGCCCAGGCCCAAACGGATCTTGGATCCGTTGGTGGCATGGCCTAGGAGCCAGACCCCAGCCAGTGAGATCCAAATCCAAAGGCCGTAGGCATGGGAGAGATGGCGGAGAAAAGACAGACGGCACAGAAGCTGGGGAACGCCCATGGCCAGCACAAAGGCCAGCAGCAAAAAGGCCCATTGCCTAAAACTTTTATACGAGAGCAAGCCCCTCTCCCCTCCCAGGGAAAATCCGTCCAAGGAGGCCAATAGTTGCAGGCCTATGCCCAGAAGCAGGGAAATATTTCGCAGAAACAAAGGCGGCATATAGGAATAAGCCAGGCCGGGCCCATGCGCTATGGCCAGCAGGAGGACATAGGACATGGCAAAGTACAGCAGGAGGGATATGTCTCCCCGCAGCAAGGCCAGGGGGACAAAGGAGCAGAACAAAACCAGAGCCTGCAGCGCATCCAACAGTATATATGTCCACTGTCGGGACTGGCCCAGCACATCAGTTTGCCAAAAAATCCACAAGGATAACAGGGCATATGCCGCCATCCCTATAGAACTGCCATATTTGCCAAATTCCAGAACATATTCCTTTAGCAATGCCATTCTAAGCCCTATCCTGCCTTTCCATTCCCTGCTTCTCGTGACCAGTTGTGTATTCCCAGTCCGGAGGGGCCGGCTCTGCCGGATGGCATGCCAGCCGGCCAAAATACTCCAGCACAACGCCCATGGCGGCGCCGTCCTCTATGGTGAAATCCAGCAACAGATTGGCCCTCTCCCTCCAACGCCCTACATAGGCATGGAGGCTTAATGGCAGGGGATTGTATAAAATATTCATACAATGGCGGCAATTGGTGACCAAAGGCAGCTTCTTCCCCTTCCGGTCTGTTAATCGCCAGGATTCCCGGAGAAATTTTTTGCATCCGAGGCCGGATTTGATGGCGCAACTGGCGCTGATCATCATGGGAATATGGCCGTAGACCATTTTTTCCAAATCCACTGCCGGATGCGAGGCTGCCAGGTCACGGCTCTGGCCGTAGCCTAACTCCAGGGGCAGACTCAGAGTCTGGGCCTTTTCAGCCCAAAAGCCCAGGGACAGGCTGTTCCAGATGTAAATGGAGGGGCCGGCGGATATGGCCCGTCCGTATCCCTTCTCTTCCAAAAAACCCCAACCCTCCAGATCCTGTACCTGGCAGCCGGAGAATACTGGGCTGCGCAGCGCTTCCCAACAAAGCTCCAGATAATCCGCATCATAAGCCCGCAATATCGGGGGCAGGCTCAAAAAGCACTGGGGCGCAGGCCGCCCCTCTAGGGCAAAACCCTGCATGCGTTCTGCCCACAAGGTCTCCAACCGGCTTATCCTCTCCCCCAGCAGCCTTTGGGCCTCTCCATCTGCCGTACATCCTCCGCCCACCAGCAGATCCCCATGGATATAGAGGCGGTCTACAGCTTGCAGCCAGGCCGGATGGGCCAATAGCGCCTCCCACTGCGCAGTTCTCTGTATCCGCAGCCGCAACCGCCCTCTGGGCGCAGGGGGCTTCGGCCCTGCCGCGCCGAGTAGAGAGCCTGGGCCGGCGAAGATTTCTCCGCCGGCATCCTCTGCCGTGGAAAGGGGGGGTGTCCTTTCTTCGGGCAGTCCACTGGCCGATACTCCCGCCTTGGCTGCATACTCGGCCAGCAGTGCCTCTTCCATCCGCTCTATGGCCATGCGTCTCAGCGCATTTAAGCCTTGCAGGGAATAGAAGCAGCTGCCCTCCAGGTGTATGTCCATATGGCCCAAGGAAAAAATGCTCTCTCCCAGTTTTTGTAACTGTTTTTCTATGTTCTGGGCGTCCAAAGGGCGGCTCTGGGCAGGCTGCACCAGCTCCCCTAGGGCCTCAGCATATATGCCCTGGCAGCCCACACGCAGCCTGGCCCTCTGGCCGGGGGCAAAATAGGCCTCCATATCCAGGATTTTTCGGGGTTTATAGGATACAAACTCCTCCTCCAGGCGCAGGGCTAGCTCCGGATCGGGACTTTGGGAGGAGGGTTGATCCAGCGTCATGGGCTGGGCATTGTAATGCTCCTCCCCCTGGGGGAAAAAATATCCTCCGCCGGCTCCCGGCCGCAGATACAGGCTGCGCAAATCCTCCAAATCCTGCCTGTCTATAAGGTACTCCCTATTCCATAAGCCGGCCAGCTCACGGCTCTCCCCAGGCCAGCCCCCCAGCCTCTCATGTAGAGTATTGCACATTTTTATATATTTTTGGTAAATTTTGCTGGTTCCGGCGGCATAGGCCGGTTTTTTCATACGACCCTCTATCTTAAAGGCGGATATGCCCCTTTCCAGCAGGCGGGGTAAAAATTCCAGGGAACACAGATCCTTTAGGCTGAGCCTGTGCAAAGCCCCTTCTCCCTCCAGACCATAGGCCAGGCGGCAAGGGCCGGCGCAGGATCCCCTGTTGCCGCTGCGCCCTCCCAAAAAAGAGGAGTACAGGCAACGGCCGGAATAGGCATAGCACATGGCGCCGTGTATAAAGACCTCCAGATCCAGTCCGGGGGCAGCATGCTGTATCTGCTCTATCTCCTCCAGGCGCAGCTCCCGGGCCGGCACTGCCCTGTCAAAGCCCCAGCGTTCCAGACAACGGGCGCTATAGGGGCCGGAGAGGGACATCTGGGTGGAGGCATGGACCTCCAGGCCGGGCAGACGGCTACGGCAAAGACTGAACAGGGCCATATCCTGGACTATGACTCCATCCAGGCCGGCCCGGGCCAGAAAACATATCTCTTCTATGGCCTCCTCCCACTCCCCGTCCATCAGCAATACATTGGAGGTATAATACACCTTCCTGCCCCATAGATGGGCATAGCGTATACATGCGGCCAGCTGCTCCTGGGAAAAATTGGCCGCATAAGCCCTGGCGCTGTATTTTTTTCCGCCCAGATAGACTGCGTCGGCTCCGGCGTGTACGGCGCCATAAAATGCCTCTAAACTGCCAGCCGGGGCCAACAACTCAACCATGAAAAATACCGCCTTTCCTAGGTACGTCTGGATTTGGAGCGCTTTTGCGCCTTGGATGCCCTATCCCCCGGCTTTCGGGCGGCTTCCGTTTTGCCCTCCGGTTCCCGGCCGCTCTCACTGTCCTCTCTCCTCTCGCAGGCTCCATGACCGGACTCTCCGGCATCGACTTGGACCGGCTTGCTGTCCGCCTCCTCACAGGCTTTCTCCGAGGATTCCATTCCATCCTCCGCCCGGGGTACGGCCTCCTCCGGGGTGGCAGGCGTAGGCAGCTCCTCTTCAAATGCTGCTCCCGGCTCCGAGGTTCGCCGGTCCTCGCCTGGCGCTTGGTCAGGCTCTGCCTCCGGAGCTGCGCCCACTGCCATTGGCGGGGCAAACTCCTCTATGGTCATCTGTCCATCCGCCTGATCTGCCGACTCCTCCCGTACCGCCCTGCCTGCCAGCGGAGCAGCCTCCCGGGGCAGGGCTCCGCCCCGCATCTGCCATTCCACCAGTTGATGGCGGAGTTGTCGGATTTTGTCCTCGGATTTTTGCAATTCCTCTTGTAATTCCTTGTATTTCTGACGGGACTGGAACAAGTCGTCGGCTATATTCAATTGTATAAGGAGGTTTTGGTTCTCCGGGCTTTGCTTCTTGAATGAGCGGAAAGCCCTGCACTCCTCCCATTTGCCGTTGAGATAGGCCGCCAGAGCCTGGGTGTATTGCTGATCCTGGGCTCCAGATACTGTCAGTGTCTTGCCCTGCAGCTGTATGGTGCTGTCCAATCTCTGTTGTCCGTCTTCCCTTTTCTGCTCCATATGCCCCCCTTTCCCGGCCTCTGCCCGCCGGTTTGCCGGTCTGCAAATTGACAAGAAATTGGCAAAATAGATCAAAATTTGACAAGAAATCATCAGTTCTTCCCTGCCCTATCAGGAGCTAGGGATTTTCAGCCCCAGATGCCTGTAGGCTGCTTCTAAGGCCACCCTGCCTCTGGGCGTGCGTTGCAACAGGCCATGCTGTATCATATATGGCTCGTGTACCTCCTCTATGGTGCCGGCATCTTCTCCTATGGCGGCGGAGATGGTGTCCAGACCCACCGGTCCGCCCCCAAACAGCTGAATAATGGCGGTTAAGAGTTTGCGGTCTATGGGATCCAAGCCCAGCCTGTCCACATCCATAAAATCCAAAGCCTGGGCGGCCACCTCCCGGGAAATATGGCCATCATAGCGGACCTGGGCATAGTCCCGCACCCGTTTCAAAATCCGGTTGGCCAGTCTGGGCGTTCCCCGGCTGCGCCTGGCCATCTCCGCTGCCGCCTCCCTGTCCATGGAGAGAGCCAAGATCCGAGCTGAGTGCAGCAAGACCTGTTCCAATTCCTCCGGGGAGTAGAATTCCATATGGTGTATCAGGCCAAAGCGGTCCCGCAGCGGGGAGGACAATAACCCGGCACGGGTGGTGGCGCCCACCAGTGTAAAGCGGGGCAGGTCCAACCGCATGGACCGGGCAGAGCTGCCCTTGCCCAGCAGAATATCTATGCAAAAATCCTCCATGGCGGGGTATAACACCTCCTCCACCTGGCGGCTCAGTCTGTGTATTTCATCCACAAACAGCAGATCACCCGGTTCCAGATTGTTCAGTATGGCCGCCATCTCTCCCGGCCTCTCTATGGCCGGACCGGTGGTAATGCGCAAATTGCCGCCCATCTCCTTGGCTATAATGGAGGCCATGGTGGTCTTGCCCAGCCCGGGAGGTCCGTAGAATAGGATATGGTCCAGAGGTTCCCGGCGGCGTTTGGCGGCTTCTATGGCTATGGACACGTTCTCCTTGACCTTGGCCTGGCCTATATATTCCTCCAGCCGCTGGGGGCGCAGGGATCCCTCCAAGGCGGCATCCTCCCCCGTCAGCGCTGTTTCTATCAATCTCTTAGGCATAAGCTCCCCTTACAACAAAAGCCGCAAGGCCTGCCTGAGCAGGGCCTCGCTCTCCATATCCTCCGGCAGGCCGGACAGGGCTTTCCAAGCCTCTGCGCGTCCGTATCCCAGGGCCATCAAGGCCTCCAAGGCCTCCTGCTTGGCGGGGGGCGCCTCCGGGGTTACAGCCGGCTCTCCGGCCATAGGCACATCCAGGGAGAGTTTGCCCCTCAGCTCCAGTGCCAGTCTGGCGGCAATTTTTTTGCCTATGCCGGGCGCCTTGGCCAGGGCGGCCACATCCCCGCAGGCCAAGGCCAGCCTCAGGCCCTGGCCTCCCAGCGCATCCAGCAGCGCCAGCGCGGCTTTTGGGCCTATTCCGGATACGCCCAGCAATAATTGAAACAACTCCAAATGGCCCGGATCCGCAAATCCATATAAGGCCAGCGCATCCTCACGCACATAGGTATAAGTGTGGAGCAGGACTTCCTCTCCCAGCGCCGGCATTGCCGCCAAGGTCTGGCCGCCCACCCGCAGACGGTATCCTATGCCTCCAACCTCCAAGACCAGAGCCTGATCCTCTGTCCGCGCCAATATTCCCCGTATATATGCATACATAGGCAATTCTCCCCCATGGCCATCTTTACCCTTACTATAACAAATCCAAACATATGTTTCAAGGGCGGGAGGTTTTTTTCTCCCTTTTTCAGAAATCTCTGGGGAAACGCCTGTCTATTGCGCAGCCATACGGGCTATCTCCCTGCCCAGCATATATCTAGCCTGGGCGTTGGGGTGGCAGCCATCCTCCAAATAATCCCAGGCCTTATCCGGATCCAGATCCAGAAAAGCATAGCTGTCCAGGCAGACCGCCCCCTTTGTGGCCGCTACCGTCTGAGAGGCCTCCACATAATCCATCAAAGTGCCGCCATGGGCGTGCCGGATCTCCCGGCCGTAGTCAAAATAGGTGATATACCCCGGGGTCATGATCAAGAACTCCGCATGTGGATAGGCCTCGGCCAACATGTCTATGGCCAGAGCCAGCGCGCTCTTCGTGCCCAGCTGTCCGGGCACATCTTCCAAAGGCAGTCCGGACATATAGTCATTGACTCCGTGGTTGAGTATAAAAAGCAGCCGCCTCTCGGTCTTGTGCTGCTCCCGGAAATCCCAAAGGCTGGCCACGCCCGGAGGCAGATGCCCGGCCCCCAGGGAGTTTAACTCCTCCTTCCAATAGGCCTTATCCCCTGACAGCCGTTCAGCCATGGGCAGCAGGCCATATCCCCGCTGGTTCATATCCGCCGCCACGCTGCCGCCAACGGCGCAGTTCCATACCCGGGAGCCGGAGAAAGCTGCAGTCACCCCGGGTATGGACATGGTATCCCGGTAATTTCCAAAAAGGCTGTCGCCCAGGAATACATAATCCGCTTGGCTCTGCCTATCTAGCTCCAACTCCTTGGCCCAGGCCTCCATATCGGCGAACATTTCCTCCAAACGGGCTATGGCCACCGGCCCGCCGCCCAAGCCATAGGCGTATTCTCCATCCACAAACCCCAGCAAAAATTGGGTTTTGGCCACATCAGCCAGCAGCTCCCCCTCCCGGTAATTGCTAGGATTGGCCGCCATCCAAGGCCTATCCCCCATATAATACAGGGAGATGGAGCGCCAGCCGCTGATGCGTTCTATGGCCTCCCCCAGGGATGCGCTCTGCTCCAATCTCTCCTGGGGGGATAAGCCCCGCCAATCCTCCAAGGGGCGAGGAAAAATCTGTATAAGAAACTGCGTATAGACTGCCTGCTCCACCAGGGTCTCCAGCGACTGCAAAAAGACCTCGGCCTCCGGGCCGTACACTGAGCGCAGCTCCAGATACACCCGGGCCGGGGGCTGCTCCAGCGCCAGCATATCCCCCAAGACATCCAGCAGCCCCTGCCTCCCCAGGCCCTGGGGGATGATCAGTATATCCTCTCCCCGGTACTGCGAAAACCACTGCGCATCATAGGCCTCCAGAGTACCCTCACCCAGGAATACGCCCTGGTATTCCCCCCGGGCGTATTCCTCCAAGGCCTGGGCGCGGATGCGCTCTGCCTCCCGCCTGGGTCTGGCCCAGAGCGCCCATAAGGCCCAAAGCGCCAGGCCGGCCAATAGGAGCAGGCCCAAAAGGCTGGCCAGCCATGCCGCCCTATGGGAATTTCTTTTTCGTTTTCGCCTGTCCATCTCTACACCTGCAATTGGATCAATCCCTTATCTGCCATACTTTGGAGGCTGGACATAATGCCGAATTTTGCATGGGCAAAGGTCAAGCCGCCTTGGAAGAAAACGGTATATGGAGGCCGTATGGGGCCGTCTGCCGAAAGCTCTATGGAAGATCCGGACACAAAGGCTCCGGCGGCCATAATCACGGGGTGCTGATAACCGGGCATATCCCAGGGCTCCGGCACCACGAAGGAATCCACCGGCGCCGCCTTTTGTATGCCCTGACAAAAGGCCACTACAGCCTCCGGGCTGCCCAGGGTGATGGCTTGGATAATATCATTTCTGGGTCCATTGGCCCTGGGCCAGGCGGCATATCCCAGGCCCTCATAGAGATGGGCTGCGAATATGGCGCCTTTCAGAGCGGCAGCCGTCACTGTGGGAGCCAGGAAGAGACCCTGGTAAAAAGCGGGCATGGTCCCCAGGGAGGCGCCCACCTCCTTGGCCAGGCCAGGGGAGGTCAGGCGGCAGGCAGCCTGCTCTATACACTGCCTGGTGCCGGCCAGATAGCCGCCTATGGGGGCCAGGCCGCCGCCGGGATTTTTGATCAATGAACCCACCACCAGATCCGCGCCCACATGGGAGGGTTCGGCCACATCCACAAATTCCCCATAGCAATTGTCCACCATGCAGATCAGATCCGGCTTTCTCTCCTTGAGAAAAGCAATCAGCCGGCCTATCTCCTCCACAGAGAAGCTGGGCCTTTCCTGATACCCCTTGGACCTTTGTATGGTGGCCATCTTCACCTCCGGTCCCAGCGCGGCCTCTATGGCAGCATAGTCAAAACTGCCGTCCGGCAGCAGATCCACCTGCCTGTAGCCTATGCCGTATTCCGCCAGAGAACCCCGGCTGGGCCTTATGCCTATGACCTGCTCCAGCGTGTCATAGGGCTTGCCGGCCGGGGAGAGCAGCACCTGTCCCGGACGCAGATTGGACATCAAGGCCAAAGCCAAAGCATGGGTGCCGCAGGTTATTTGCGGCCGCACCAGCGCATCCTCCGTGCCGAACAGGCTGGCATACACCTTTTCCAGAGTATCCCGGCCTATGTCATTGTATCCATATCCTGTGGTGGTTCCCAGATGGGCCTCGCTGACGGCATTTTGCCGCATGGCCTCCAGCACCCGCATCTGATTGTACTCCGCCCTGCGATCTATCTGGGCAAAGGTATGCTCCAGCTCCCGGCATATGGCCTCTCCCCGCTCTACAACCTCTGCGCTCAAGCCCATCTTCTGCCATTGCAGGGCAGCCAACTCCCCTATCTGCATCATCTTCTGCCCTCTCCTCCTGTCTATATGCCCAATTTGGCCCCGGCCAGGCTCCTGGCCAGCTCCAGCGCCTTGGAGGAGGATGCGGCGCTTGCCTCCAGATCCTGATGCAGCCATATGGCCTCTTTTTCCCTGGCAAACCAGGTCCACTGCCTTTTGGCGTACCGGCGGCTGCCCTGTTTGATGGCATCCAAGGCGGCCTCCCTGTCCATTTCCCCCTCCATATAGGCGAGCATCTCCTTATAACCTATGCCTTGCATGGATACCATGCCCCTGTGGCAGCCCATGGCCCTTAGGGCCTCCACCTCGGCTTCCAAACCCTCCTGCGCCATGTGGTCCACCCGCTGATGGATGCGGCGGTATAAGGCCTCCCGGGGGGCAGTCAGGGCCAGATAACAGCAACGGAAAGCCGGGGGCTTTTTTTGCTCCCGCCTGTTGTGCTCCAATATGGATTCCCCATGCTGCTCCAGGTATTCCAAGGCGCGTATGCAGCGCTTGGCATTGTGGGGATGTATGGTCCGGGCGCACAGCGGATCTCTTGCCTCCAGCATTTTCCAAACAGCCTGCGCGCCCTCTCTCTCTGCAAGCGCCTCCAGGCGGCGTCTATACTCCCCGGAGCCGCCCTCCTCCAGCGCAAAATCCACATCCCGCAGCAGGGCCTGAATGAAAAATCCTGTTCCGCCTACGACTATGGGCAGCCGGCCCCTCCGGTAGATGCCCTCCAGCGCCTTTTTGGCCGCCTGCTGCCACAGCGCCACATTGGCTTTTTCCCAGGGTTTTTTGATGCCCAGCAAATGGTGGGGTATGCCCTCCATCTCCCATGGACGTATTTTGGCCGTGCCTATATCCATATACCGGTATATCTGCATGGAATCCGCCGAC
Organism: Acetatifactor sp.; assembly: GCA_041838515.1. Lineage (GTDB taxonomy): Bacteria > Bacillota > Clostridia > Lachnospirales > Lachnospiraceae > JBGYPP01. Next base: position 10,734 of record JBGYPP010000074.1, read on the forward strand.
AGTATCTCCCCATTCCATAGCCTGGCCAGATCCAGGGCCAGACGGGTCTTGCCCACTGCTGTGGGGCCGGCCACCACCAAAATAGGAGGCATAGGGCTTTTTTTTTCGAATGGAAGTTCTGAAAAATTTTGCATATTCCTACTTACCTTATTTTTGTTATTCAACACTCTTAAGGGATTCGGCCATGGGTATGGCATCCAGCCGTCTGCCCATCATCAGATTGACGGCCAGCGTCAGGCCCATTACCGCCATGGCAGACCATAGATAGGACCAGGGCCGTATCAAGGGGGCGAAATATACATCTTGAAAAGGTATGGCTCCCATAATGCGCAAGTGCAGCCAGCGGCCCAAAACCAGACCCAGGCCCATACCCAACAGGGTCAGGACGATGTTTTCCCAGAATACAAAGGCCCGGGTTTCCCTCGGATAAAATCCCAAAACTTTAAAGGTGGCGATCTCCCGCACCCTCTCCATCAGATTGATATTGGTCAGATTGTACAAGACCACCAAGGCCAGCGCCGCCGCTGACAGCAGAACCAGGGAAAAGACCAGGGCGAGATTGCCCACCATTTCATCCACTCTCTCCTGTACCTCCTGGGCGGTGATAGCGGAGAGCACGGCATCCTGAGCCAAAAGAGCTGTTTTTACCGACTCCGCCTCCCCCGGCTCCACCCGCAGATACAGGCTGCGTTTTGCAGATCCGCTGTCTGACACATAGGCATATTGGGAGAAATAATTCTCGCAGATGGCGCCCACGGCATAGGAGGCTATCTGACCCTCCTCATCCCTCAGCCACAGCCTGTCACCGTCCTCCAGGCCCATGGAAGCGGAAAGGGCCTGGCTCAGGTATATCTCATCCGGAGCCGGAGGATCCAAGGGATTGCCCTCCAAATTCCGCAAATGCAGTATATCTTCTCCGGCCTGGTCCTTCTCCAGCCTCCAGAGGCTGGCCGTGGGCAGGACAGTTCCCTCCTCTGATAAAAGCTGGCTGGAGGCGGACAGCTCCACCTTCTCCTCGGCCATGGGCAAAAATGCCTCCACGGCCTCCGGCAGCTCCAGACGGGTATTCTCACCGTCAAAATCCTCTGCCAGTATAACATGGATATCATAGGTATGCACATATAGGAAATGCCGTCCTATGCCCTGCCCAAAGGAATCTCTAAGGCCAAAGCCCGCCAGCAGCAGGGCGGCGGATCCGGATATGCCCAGCACCATCATAAAAAGCCGGCCCTTGTACAGCAGGAGATTTCTTGCACATACCTTGGCCAAAAATCCCATGCGGCTCCAGAGAAAAGGCAGCTTTTCCAGGAGAATTTTCCGGCCGGACTTGGGCGCCTTGGGCCGCATCAATTGGGCCGGACTCTCGCCAAAGCTGCTCCAAACTGTCCACAAGGTGGCCAGCAGCAAAAACACAGCTGCTCCTCCCACGGACTGCAAGGCCAGAGATAGAGAATAATACAGCTGTAAATCTCCCAAATCGTAGCTCATGGCAAAGGCAGACCAAATGGCCTGGGGAAACAGGGCAGACCCGCCCAAAAATCCGGCCAGGCCTCCCAGCACGGCTGCCAGGGAGGCGTAAGAGCCATAGAGCGCCAGCAAAAATCCCCTGCCATATCCCAGAGCCTTGTAAAGGCCTATGCGCAACCTATGCTCTGCCACCATGCGACCCATGGTGGTCATGCAGACCAAGACGGCCACGGCCACAAAAAACACCGGGAACAGTTCGGCTATGCCGCCCACCACCAGCGTATCCCTTTCAAACGAGGCATAAGCGGCATTGCTCTCCCTATCCAGCGCATAGGTCTTGGGGGCCTCAAAATCCTTCCATTCCCCATATCCCTGGGTCCATTCCTCCCGTGCCTGGGCCAATTCCTCCTCCAGTTCCCTAAGGCCCTGCCGCCAGTCCTCCTCAGCCTTTGTCCAATCCCTGTTGCCCTGCTGCCACTTGGCTTCCTGGGATATCCATACGGCCTCCTGGGCATCCAATTCCACCCTGGCAGACTCCAATTCCCTCTTGGCATCCTCCAAACGGGCGGCCTCGGCCTCCAGAAGAGCCTCATTTTTGAACAGCTCCCCCCGGCCGGCCTCTATTTCCATCCAGGCCCTGTCCATGGCCCTGGATCCCTGGTCTATCTCCGCCTTGGCCTGATCCAATTGGGCCTTGGCGGCCAGAAGCCGGACCTCGCCGGCGGATATCTGCTCTGCTGCTGCCTCCCATTGGGCTATCTGGACATCCAGGGCTTGGGCCGCCTCTGCCGGCAGCAGGCCTGCTGCCTTGGCTGCCTTGGCGGCTTCCAGTTCCGCTCCGGCCTGGGTGTGCGCCTGCCGCATCAGCTGCATCTGGCCATTCTGGGTCTGCCACTCCTCCATACCCCTCTGCCACTGGGCATGGCCGGCGTTAAGCTGGCCGCTGGATACCTCCCACTCCCGTATGCCGGCCTCCAGCGACTCCCTGGCCTCATCCAGGCGGGATCGCCCCTCCTCCAGCGCTGCGGCTCCGGCCTGTATCTCCTCCGCACCTCTCTGCCAGTCTTTTCTGGCCTGAGCCAGCTGCCTGGCGCCGGCATCCAAGTCCCGCCGGCCCCGGTCTAGTTTGGCCCTTTCCTCCTGAAGCTTCTCTTGTGCCTCTTCTAGATCTCCCCTGTGTTCCTCCTCTGTAGCCTCTATCTCCAGCCTGGCCTCCTCCAGATCGGACCAGAGCTGGGCCTTGGCCTCTATATAACGCGCCTGGGCCATAGAGGAAAGCCTTTCTTCCCATAGCTTTGTTTGTTTTTTAACAAATTCTTCGTAGGCCGGGGCATAGATTTGCTCCAGCCCCGGATGATTTTTTTCCAGTTGCAGATAGACATGGGTATATGCTATCTCCTGCCCATCCGGCATGGAGGGATGGGAAAAGCTCTCCCAAGGCAGATATAGATAACCCTGCAGACGGCCATCCCCCAAGGATGTGCTGCCCCGCAGGGAGTGTATGTATAAAGGGGAGGACACTATGCCTACCACCTCCGCCTCCTGGGGAGAAAGCCACTCACCATGGGGATCCGGCGCCTCCAGTTGGATTTTGCGGCCCAAATCCCCTTTTCCCAGCCAGCGGGAATCCGCTACGCACTCTCCTGCCCTCTGGGGCAGCCTCCCGGCCAGCAGCACCGGCGCATTGGCCTCTCTGGGCAGGGAGAGAATTTGCACGGCCTGGGCGCCGGAACCCAGGCCCTGGGCGTAGGCCTCTATGGATATCTGCCCCTCAGCCAGGGATAGGCCCGGCTGGCCCTGTATGGAATCCGCCTCCTCCAGGGTAAAACCCTGGGTGGATACCAGGCCCAGGTCAAAGAAATCCGCCCGGGCATAATACGCCTGGGCAGACTGGCGCATGGACAGCAGGGAGGCGTAAAGGCCGGCATAAAAAGCCACGCCTATGGCCACGATGGCAAAAAGCGCAGCAAATCTTCCCTTTTGACTTTGTATTTCCCGGAGGAGAATTTTGACCATAGGCCCATCCTACCAATCAATATCTTGTATGGATATACGGTTCCGGTTCAGCGAATTTTCCATAATACGGCCATTGCGCGCATGAATGATGCGGTCCGCCATGGGCGCTATGGCGCTGTTGTGGGTGATCAATACCACAGTCTGACCCAGCTGACGGCATCTCTGCTCTAAAAGCGCCAGTACAGCCTTGCCTGTGGACACATCCAGCGCTCCCGTGGGTTCGTCACATAACAGCAGCTGGGGATTTTTGGCCAGGGCCCGGGCTATGGACACCCTCTGTTGTTCACCGCCGGAGAGTTGGGCGGGAAAATGCCCCATGCGCTCCCCCAGGCCAACATCCCGCAAAGCCTGGGCCGCAGGCAGGGGATGGGGGCAGATTTGCGCAGCCAGCTCCACATTCTCCAAGGCGGTCAAATTGGGTACCAAATTATAAAATTGAAAAACAAATCCCACCTTTTCTCTTCTGTACCGGGTCAATTCCCTCTCATTGAGGGCCGTGATGTCTTGGCCATCCACAAAAATAGAACCCTGGCTGGCCTGATCCATGCCTCCCAGCAGATTGAGCAGCGTGGTCTTGCCCGCGCCGGACGGGCCCAAAATCACGCAAAATTCCCCCTTGTATATGGAAAAACTGGCCTCTGACAAGGCTTGGACGGCCACTCCGCCCTTGCCATAGGTCTTGCCCACATTCTCCAATCGAACCAGTTCCTGCATAGATCCATCCTCCTATAGGATGCGGCGGAATTTCTTATCCAAATCACGGCGGCTCATGGATATAATGACCGGGCGTCCATGGGGGCAGTGGTAGGGATTTTCCAGGGAAAGCAGCTGATCCAGCAGGGCTTTGGCCTCGGCAAGGGACAGCCTCTGCCCCCCCTTTACCGCCGCTTTGCAGGCCATGGAAGCGATTTTTGCCTCCCGGGACTCCAGGCCGGGTGTTCCGCCACTCTCCAAATCCTCCAATATTTCCATAAACAGCTCTCCGGCCGGCCGGCCGTATAGTCTTTGGGGTATGCCCCGCAGACAGATACTTCTGTCGCCAAACTCCTCCACGGCAAAACCCAGCTTGGCAAAGACCTCCTTGTGTTCCAGATACACCCTCTCCTCTGCCAGCCGCAGGGGCAGGACCAGAGGCGGCTCCAAGGCCTGTATGCTGATATTCTCTTGGGCTGCATCCCGCATAAAGCGTTCATAATACACCTTTTCATGGGCGGCGTGCTGGTCTATGATCAGCAGATCCCCGGCCCTCTCCACCAGCCAATAGGTGTCAAAGGCTTGGCCCAGCAGCTGCCAGGTATCCGCGCCTAGGGTATCTCCCCGGTCAAATAGGCTCTGCTGCCGCATCGGATCCAGTGGCAAATCCCGGGCCTCCCCTATGGCGGAGGGGGCGGGCCGGGCCGGGATCTCTGGGGCGGGCAGGCCGGTTTCGGCAAAAAATGCCTCCACTGCCTCCTCTCGGGTCTGGGCTGCCACGATCCGGCCCATCTCGGCATAAAGCCCTGCCGTCTGTGTTTGGATCTGTGCCGGAGTCTGTACCGGCTCTCGGCTATCTATGGCCTGCGCCGGCAGAGGGCTGCCCCCCTTTTGCGGATCTGCAAAGTAAGCCTTAGGCCGCAATCCCCCTGGGTCAAGAGTGGACATGGGCCTGCCCTCATCTCCCTTTGCAGCTGCCGGCCAAGTACGGCTCTCAAAGGGCTGCCCCCATTCCTTAGCCTCTAGGGTCTGCTGCTTTTTCCACTCCCGCCTCTCCTCCCGCATGGCCTTGGCCAAATCTGCGGGACTGTCCGGCCGGCTGGCATAGATCCAGGGCTTCTCCCCCAGGCGATTCTGCACGGACCGGGTGAGAAAGGCGCCCACATCCGCCCCCTGGGCGAATTTGACCTCCAGCTTGGCCGGATGGACATTGACATCCACCAAGGAGGGATCTATGGTCAGATGCAGTACAAAAAAGGGGAATTTGTGCTGCATCATATAAGCCTTATACCCTTCCTCTACAGCCTTGGCCATCTCCAGGCTCTTGATATACCTTCCATTGACAAAAAAATGCTCCAGGCTTCGGCTGCCCCGGCACTGCTGAGGCGAACCCAGATATCCTTTCAGCCTGTAAGCGCCCTGGGCAGCCTCTATGGGCCAGATGGACTGGGCAGCCTCACGGCCATAGATGCGGTAAATCA
>JBGYPP010000075.1:0-17354 GCA_041838515.1 Acetatifactor sp.
CCAGCGCCAATACGCTGTTTGAATCTCTGGCAAACAGCTGCGCGGACAGGATACTCTGCGTAGTGCTGACCGGCATGGGAACGGACGGCACGGAGGGCGTGGCCGGCCTGGCCGGGCAGATGGAGGGAAAGGAACTGCAAGTGATAGCCCAGGACGAGGACAGCTGTGTGGTATATGGCATGCCCAGAAGCCTGGCGGAGGCCGGGCTGGCGACCTGCCAGCTGCCATTGGAGGAAATCGCCCGTGAGATAGTCCGTCAAACGGGCGTGGTATAAAAGAGAAAGGCAAGGTGGAGGAGATGGATGTAAGTCAGTATCTGGATATTTTTCTGGATGAAACCAAAGAGCATTTGCAAAATCTCAACAACCAGATTATGGAGCTGGAGGCGGACGCCAGCAATATGGGTACGGTGAATGAGATTTTCCGCTCCGCCCATTCCCTCAAGGGTATGGCTGGCACCATGGGATACAAGAGGATGCAGGCCCTGACCCATGACATGGAAAACGTTTTCTCCGAGGTTCGCAACGGCGCCATACAGGTGGAGCCGTATATGATAGACATTATCTTCCAATGCCTGGACGCCTTGGAGGAGTATGTGGACAATATACAGAACACGGCGGACGAGGGCACCAATGACAACGAGCATATCATTGCACAGCTCAATGATATCCTAAACGGCACGGGAGGCCCGGCGGCCGCTTCCGCACCCGCCGCCGCGCCTGCCGCAGCTCCGGCTCCGGTGCAGGAGGCCGCTGCGCCTGCCGCCTCCGAGGGGGGCGAGGGCGAGGCCTGCAGCATACCCCTGGACGAGAGCCAGAACACCGTACTCCGGGAGGCTATACATCTGGGCAAAAAGGCGTATGAGCTGCTGGTCACTGTGGAGGAGAACTGCATGCTCAAGGCTGCCAGGAGCTTCTTGGTGGTCAAGGCCGTGGAGGAGTATGCGGATATAGTCGTATCCGAACCCTCGGCCCAGGATATAGAGGATGAAAAATTTGACCGCCAGTTCAAGCTGGTGATACTGAGCAATCAGGATTTGGACACCATCCTGCAGGCCGGATCCAATGTGTCGGAGATAGAGAGCGTAACCGGCCATGAAATCAGCGAAAGTTCCCTCCAGGGGGCAGCGGCCGCACCCGCGCAGGAGGCTGCTCCTGCCCCGGCAGCCGCTGCAGAATCTGCGCCTGTGGCGCAGCCGGCAGCCGCTCCGGCTCCGGCCGCAGCCGCCCCGGCGCCTGCTCCTGCACCTGCAGCCGCTCCCGCGCCTGTGGCCCCAGCTCCCAAGGCGGCTCCCGCCAAGGCTGCAGCCGGGGACAAGAAGGCCGCTCCGGCCAAGCCCGCCGGCAACCGCACGGTGCGCGTGGATATAGAGAAACTGGACGTGCTGATGAATCTGGTCAGCGAGCTGATCATAGCCAAAAATTCTCTGGTGTCCGTATCCAACCAGGGCGAGGGCGGCAGCAATGTCAACGAGCAGATAGAGTACCTGGAGAGCGTCACCACCAACTTGCATGAGTCCGTTATGAAGGTACGCATGGTGCCCATAGAGAGCGTGGTGAGCAAATTCCCCCGCATGATCAGGGATCTCTCCAAGAAGCTGAACAAGCAGATGGAGCTGCATATGTCCGGTGAGGAAACCGAGCTGGACAGGACGGTGGTGGACGAGATAGGCGATCCCCTGATGCACCTTTTGCGCAACTCCGCCGACCACGGTCTGGAGAACGCCGAAACCCGTATGCAGAGAGGCAAGCCGGCCGTGGGCAATATCAGCCTCAAGGCTTACCAGGATGGCAATAACGTAGTTATAGAGGTCAGTGACGACGGCAATGGCATAGATGTGGATGCTATACGCTCCAAGGCCATAGAGAGGGGCGTGGTGACAGCCGACCAGGGATACAGCCTGGAGGACAAGGATGTTATCAACCTGCTCTTCCTGCCCGGCTTCTCCAACGCCAAGGTGGTGACGGATGTGTCCGGACGGGGCGTGGGCCTGGATGTGGTGAAGTCCAAGATAGAGGCGCTCTCCGGCGAGGTGGAGGTACGCACCCAGTTGGGAGAGGGCAGCACCTGGATCATACGCCTGCCCCTGACCCTGGCCATTATACAGGCGCTGATGGTGGTAGTGGGCGGAGAGAAGTACGCCATACCCTTGGGTTCCATCCAAACCATAGAGGATATTACGGCGGACGGCATCAAGCTGGTGCAGAATAAGGAGGTCATCCACCTCAGGGGAACGGTGATTCCTCTGGTGCGGCTCAGGGATACCTTGGATATAGAGAAGCCCCAGGAGGAGAACAAGCACCTGATCGTGGTCATCGTCAAGAAGGGCGACCGTCTGGCCGGCCTGGTGGTGGACGAGCTGATGGGCCAGCAGGAGATTGTTATCAAGCCTCTGGGCCGGTATATCAAGCAGTGCCGCTATATCAGCGGCGCCACCATACTTGGAGATGGCGAAGTGGCCTTGATACTGGATGCCAATACCTTAATCTAGCACCCGCCGGGTTTGTTTGGGAAGAAAGAGGGATATATGGAACAGCAAAAAAAAGAGGGCGTAAAGCTGGAGCGCATCAAGGATGAGAGCGTAAAGATCATCACCCAGCAATATATAGTCATTCGCATGGGCGCGGAGCAATATGGCATAGACATAGACCATATAGACAATATAGTGCGTATGCAGCACATCACCCGCATACCCAAGATGCCCAATTTTCTCAAGGGCGTTATCAACCTCCGCGGTGAGGTGGTGCCGGTGATGAGCCTGCGGCTCAAGATGTCCCTGGCTCCGGATGAGATTACCAAGGCCACCCGCATTATCATCCTCAAGGTGGAGGGAACGGGCAAGGTGGGCATTATCGTAGATCAGGTCAAGGAGGTTGTAACACTCAATACGGCGCTGATAGAGAAGATTTATAGGGAGAGCAAGGAGGACAAATCCGAATTCTTGAGCGGTATAGGCAAGCACGAGGGCGAATTGATATCGCTTCTGGATTTGACGGCTATGACCCTGGATTAGACACAAGGCGAGGGGGTTGGCGTAAAGTCAGCCCCCTATTGCTACAAAGCCGGCGCTGCGGCGAGGCGGCGCCCTAGAGTGGGGATACGGGGTACGGCGGCAAGATGGGGAGGGGCCTATCTCTTGGGGAAGAGCGGGGCTTGAGGCCGGCGGTGGCCCAAACAGCGCGTCAGCGCTTGGGGGAGGCTGTGGGAGAGTGGGTGTATGAGTGATTTTTCCTTGGACCAGGTCAAGAGCAATTACTTGGATGTATTAAAAGAGATAGGCAATATAGGCGCGGGGAATGCCATGACGGCCCTTTCCCAGATGCTCAGGCGCAAGGTGGATATGCAGGTGCCCAAAGTGCAGATTGTGGACTTTGGGGATCTGGGCGCGCTGATGGGCGGCGAGGAGCAGATCATGGTGGGCGTATATCTCCTGGTGGAGGGAGATATACAGGGCAGCATCATGTTTCTGGTGGAAAAGGAGTCCGCCAGGGGCCTGGTGGACGGCATCATGATGCAGTACGGCATGCAGAGCCAGGATGAATTTGGCTTTATGGAGATGTCTGCCATGCAGGAGGTGTCCAATATTATCACAGGCGCTTACCTCAATTCCCTGGCCTCTCTGACGGGCATGAAGATACTGCCCTCGCCTCCGGATGTGGTCATAGACATGGCTGGAGCCATACTCAGCGTGCCGGCCATAGAGTTTGGAGCCATCAGCGACGAAATTTTGTTAATTCAATCACAATTCCATGATGAGCAATCCATAGACGGCTTTTTTATCTTGATACCGGAGCTGGAGTCCTATCCAAAGATTTTGCAGTCGCTGGGGATTCCTATGGCGTCTTGATATGTAAAAGGGTGGGTGTTTTTCATGGCGATTATTGTGAAAGTAAAAATGGCGGATCTCAATACCTGCAAAAGTCCGGATGGGATTACCACACTGGGTTTGGGTTCCTGTGTGGGTATAGCGCTTCGGGATCCGGTTACCAAGATAGGGGGTTTGGCCCATGTGATGCTGCCTGACAGCAAGGCCATTAAGGATGGGCATCTCAATATACCCAAATTTGCAGATACAGGCATAGAGGAGCTGGTGCGGCGTATGGAAGCCCTGGGGGCAAAGCGCAGCCGCATGGTGGCCAAGATAGCCGGCGGCGCCATGATGTTCCAATTCCAATCCAGGCAGGACTCTATGCAGGTGGGGGATAGGAATGTGGCTGCCACAAAGGAGAAGCTTCGGCAGCTGCGCATACCCATATTGGCCGAGGAAACAGGGGCCAATTATGGGCGGACGGTCACTTTTTACCCGGAAACCGGGGATTTTGTCATACGTTCTGTGGGCAAGCCGGAGAAGATTATCTAATTGTGAGGTGGGTATGAATAGAAACTCGCTGCGCCTGGTCATCATGCTGGTGGCTGGCGCCATAGCGGTGATTTTTACCTATATTTGGGATTACTCCATATTGGGCAAGCTGAGCGCGATTTTGACGGTGCTGCTGGTGTTTTACCTTCTGGGCAGCGTGATCAAGTGGACACTGGACGGCTTTGACAGGCAGAACCGGCAACAGGAGGAGCGGCGCCTGGAGGAGGCCCGGAGTCTGGAGGCCCAGGAGAGCCATGAGGCCAAGGAGGCCTAGACGGCCCGGGAGGCTCGGACTGGGGCGGCTTTCAGGGCGGAAGCGTATAAGCCCAGGCCTATAGGCAGATACCGGGGCGAAGGAGGACAGTATGGAGGATATGGCCAAAAAGAGGCTGTTGCAGGAGTATGCCCAGACTCCCAATGCACAGCTGCGGGAGAAGATCATACTGGAATATTTGCCTCTGGTGCGGGTGGTGGCCGGCCGCATGGCCATGATGGTGGGATCTTATGTGGACTTTGATGATCTGGTGGGCTATGGCGTATTTGGGCTGATGGATGCCGTGGACAAATTTGACCTGGCCAAGGAGATCAAATTTGAGTCCTATGCCAGCCTGCGCATACGTGGATCTATACTGGATCAGATTCGAAGGATGGATTGGATACCCAGGACCATACGGCAAAGACAGAAGAAGATAGAAGCTGCCATGCGCCAGATTGAAGAGGAGCAGGGGCGGGCGGCCACGGACGGCGAGATCCAGGCCCTGTTGGGCATAGATGAGGAGGAGTATTATTCCTGGCAGAGTCAGCTAGGCCAGGGCGGCCTGCTCTCCCTGGAGGAGCAGATGGAAAAGGGTATGGATTCCATGGCCATGACGGGATCCGCTTTTCACTCCAAGACCTTTGAGGAGCCGGGCGAGGGTTTGCTGCGGGAGGAGCTGTTATCCACACTGCGGCAGGCTATAGACTCTCTGGGGGAGAAGGAGAAATTGGTGGTCAGCCTGTATTATTATGAGGAGCTGACCCTAAAGGAAATCAGCCGGGTGCTGGAGCTGTCGGAGTCCAGGATTTCCCAGATACACAGCCAGGCGATTAAGAAGATGCGGCCCATTATGGGGGAATATATGGGCCTGCTGGCCAAGGCCTGACCTGGCCGGCCGGAGTTTTTTGGCAAAATGGGGAGTTGGTATCCGCATAGGGGGATTGGGTATATCGAGTGAAGAGTGGGTATTTCCGTATCGAGGGTTGTGAAGAGGGATATGGCCTGCGCATAGTATCGGGTTCCAGTCCGGAGTCCAAGGTTAAGGCTCTGGAGGTCAAGGCATATCTGGATCAGAGGCGCATACCCTACGATGCCAAGGCCATGCAGGAATTGGTCAAAAAAGGGGAGGGTTTTCTTTTTCTGGAAAAAAAGCCCTGCCCTGTTATTGACGAATCCTTTTCTTTGTTTGTCAGCGAGGATTCCATGAGCGCCGTGGCCAAATTCTACCCTCCATCGGAAACCGGGGCCATGCTGGACGAGGAGGCGCTGGCCATGGGCTTGGTGGCCAGGGGCGTGCGCTTTGGCATACAAAAGGCCGTTTTGCGCAGTTTTCTGGAGAACCGTGTCTATGGCAAGGATATACTGGCCGCAGTGGGGCAGCCTATGAGGCCCGGCCAGGATGCCTATATAGAGTATGCCTTTGACACCAAGCCGGATCGCAGGCCGGCCCAAAAAGAGGACGGCAGCGCGGATTTTTTCTCCTTGAATATCATGGTGCTGCGCAAGCCGGGGGATGTGCTGGCCACATTGCATCCGGAGCAGCCCGGAGAGCCGGGCTGCGATGTCTGTGGGCGGGTGCTCAGGCCTCCGGTTGTGAAGAAGGTCAAGCTGCCGGTGGGCAAGGGCTGTTGCGCCAGTGAGGACGGCATGCAGGTGCTGGCCGAAATCGAGGGTCATGTGGAGTTGGAGGGGGAGCAGATCACGGTTTCGCCCGTCTTTATGGTAAAAAATGTGGACATATCCACCGGCAATATCGATTTTCCCGGATCCGTGGTGGTCAATGGCAATGTGTCAGGCAATTTTTCCATCAAGGCCACGGGCCATGTGAGCATATCCGGCTGGGTGGAGGCGGCTAATATACAGAGCGATGGGGATATACTGATACAGGGAGGCATGAACGGCACAGGCGGAGGCAGCCTGGAGGCCGGAGGCAACATCATGGCCAAGTACCTGGAAAATGTCTTTGCCATGGCCGGAGGGGAGATCATATCCGGCTCTGTGCTGCACAGCGAGGTGCTGGCCGGCATTGCCGTAAGGGCCGAGGGAAAAAAAGGGAATATTATGGGGGGGCGGGTCAGCGCCGGCGACAGGATAGACGCCGGCAGCCTGGGAGGCCCTATAGGCATAGATACGGTGCTGGAGGTGGGCGGAGATCCCCGCATACGCAGGGAAAAGCGGGTGCTGCAAGAGGAGATCAGCGAGTTTACCGTGGAATTTCAGCGCAAGGAGGCCGTTTTCCTGTCCTTGCAGAAGAAAAATTCCCCAGTTTATAAGGGCAGGCCCTTAAATCCCCAACAGATGGAGATGCTGGGTTCGTACCTGGCCCAGGAGAAGCAGGAGCTGGAGGCCAAGAAAAAGCGCCTGAAAGAGGTGTTGGTGCTGTTGCGCCAGCCGGTGGAGGGCGTTGTGGAGGTCAGCGGCGTGGTATATCCGGGAGCGGTGATATTGGTGGGGGATGCGGTGCTAAAGGTGCAGCAGACCTATAAGCAATGCCGTTTCACCCGGCACAAGAGTGAGATACGCGTCAGCGCCATTTAGAAGGGAGGCGGCAATATGGCTATAGGCAGCATACAATTCACGACAATAGCCCGTACCCATGATGTAGTGCAGCACAAGCTCCAGGAGGACGGAAAGGGTATGCAGGTGCAGAACCAGCTGGGCCATGAGAAGCAAAAGACCATACAGGAGCAGCAAAAAAAGGTCAGCGATACCAAGGAGGGGGAGTGGCACAATAGGAAATTTGATGCCAAGGACAAGGGCAGCAACGCCTATGGCGGCGACGGAGGCCGCAGGCGAAGGGAAAAGGATGGGGATGGCCAGGGAGGGCAGCCCCGTTTTGACCAAAAGGTCTAGGAGGTAGGCATGGAATGGCTATTGTTGGGCGCAGGTCTGCTGTGCCTGGCCCTGAGTTTCGTTCTTCCGGCCCGGCGGCGGGAGGAGGGAAGGGATTTTGCCTCCCTGCCCGCTGAGGAAAAGGAGGCCTTTGCGGCCGCATTTTTGGCCGAATACGGCCAGAGCCTGGCGGGACGCATAGACAGGATGGGACAAGACAGCCTGGAGCAGGCCAGGAGGGATATGGATCTGTCCACCAATGAGAAGATGATGGCCTTGGAGGAATACGGCCAAACTCTTTTGGAGCAGATTCATAAGAGCCACCAGGAGGTGGTTTTTTTCTATGACATGCTCCAGGAAAAGCAGGGCGCGCTGGCGGCCCTGTCCAAGGAAACCCAGGAGAAGGTGCTGGAGAGCAGGAGGCATCTGGAGGCCATGCGCCACAGTGTGGCCCTAAGCCCGGCGCAAGCCCCGGCGGAGCCGGAGCCGGCCAAGCCCAGGCGCAGCCGAAGCAGGAAAAAGGCGGAAGAGCCCCCGGTGGAGCTTTCTGCTGCTGCCCCTCGGGAGGCGGGCGTGGAGGAGGATGTCCGGGACGGCGCTCCCGGCCAGAAGAGGAAGAGCGCAAAGAGCAAAAGCGCAAAAGCGCCGGAGATCGGCGCTCCAGGCGGCCTGCCCTCCGGCGGCAAGGCCATATTGGGGGAGAGGGAGAGAACAGAGGCCGTGCTGGCCCTGCGGGATCAGGGCATGGACGAGGTGGCCATCGCCAAGCAGCTGTCTATGGGTGTGGGCGAGGTACGCCTGCTTTGTCAACTGAGGCCCTACTAGGCGGAGGCGAGTGCAGATGAGGATGGTGCTATGAAGTGGCGGTATATGCTGCGGGGTATGGGTATAGGCATATTGTTGGGAGGCGGCGCCATGGCCCTTTGGGGAGGCGGCGCCTCCATGAGCGACCAGCAGATCCGGGAGAGGGCGCTGGCTCTGGGCATGGTGGAGGCCATCACCCTCTCCCAGGCCAGGGAGGCGGAGGAAAGCCCTGCCCCCGGGGTATCCGGCGGGGATGGAGAGGCCGAGGCCGGCACAGTGGCCCCGACGGTTGCCCAGGAGGCGGAGAATAATGTCCAGGCCGGAGAAGAGTCAGGGGCGGCGCCGGGAGCAGAGCCAACTGCGGCCTTGGAGTTAGGGGCAAAAGTCAATACGGTATTGGAGTCAGTGGCAGAGTCAGAGCCGGGCGCTGAGGCGGCTCTCCTATCCGTGGAACTGGCCAAGCCCAGCGGGGAGCAAACCGACGCCGGCGCGGCCATATATATGGTGGAGGTGCAGGCGGGGGACTCAGCCACCATGGTGGGCAAGCGCCTGGAGAGCGTGGGTCTGGTGGAGGACGGTATGGCCTTTGGACGGTATCTGCGTTCCAAGGGATATGACACCCGGGTGCAGGTAGGCATCTTCGCCCTGCATAAGGATATGAGCAATGAGGAGATGGCCGACATATTGCTGACCTATGTCAGCCCTTAGGGATGGGAGCAGAGATATTTTCTTCTCTCCGGCGCTTGACAAGGCGGGAAAAAACGTTTATATTAAATCAGTGCTTTAACGCTTTTAAGCTTTTATGTGCTAAAGCAAAGAGGAGATTTTTCCGCTTTAGAGATGTTGGAGGAGTGGGTTATGAAGATGCGTATGGGAAAAAGCAGTAAAATATGGGCCTTGGCTCTGGCGGGAGCGCTGATGCTGGCGGGATGCGGATCCGCTTCCAGCGGCAGCGAGTCCGGCTCTGGTGAGAGCGGCACTACCGGCAGCGAGAGCGCTGTCAGCCAGGCTGCCGGCCAGGATGCCGCCCAGGGAGAGGCATATCAGATAGGCATATTGCAATTGGCAGACCATCCGGCCCTGGATGCGGCCAATCAGGGCTTTGTAGAGGCTGTGGAGCAGGCGGGTTTGACGGTGGAATGGGATATCAAAAGCGCCCAGGGGGATCAGTCCGCCGCCCAGACCATAGCCACCAAGTTCGCCGGAGATGAGAAAGATATGATACTGGCCATAGCCACGCCGGCTGCCCAGGCGGCGGCAGGCGCCACCGAGAGCATACCGGTGGTGGCCACTGCCATTACGGACTTTGTGGAGGCCGGCCTGGCCCAGTCCAAGGAGGCGCCCGGGGGCAATGTGACCGGCACCTCGGATCTCAATCCCATCAAGGAGCAGATGGCCCTGCTGGTAAAGCTGCTGCCCCAGGCCAAGACTGTGGGCATATTGTATTCTTCTGCAGAGGTAAATTCGGCCCTGCAGGCGGAGATCGCCAAGGAGGAGATAGCCGCGCTGGGTCTGGAGAGCCAGGAGTTTAGCGTGTCTTCCTCCAACGAAATTCAGACGGTGGTGGAGTCCATGGTGGGCAAGGTGGATGTGATCTATGCGCCTACGGACAATCTGATCTCCGCCGGCATGGCCACGGTCACCATGGTGGCTACAGAGCATGGCCTGCCTGTTATCGCCGGTGAGGAGGGCATGCTGGCAAACGGCGCGCTGGCCACTATAGGCATCAATTACTATCAGTTGGGCATATTGGCCGGAGAGATGGCCGTGGAGATACTGCGGGATGGCAAGGATCCCGCCCAGATGCCCATAGGGTATCTGCCTGCGGAGAAACTGGAGATATCCTACAACTCGGATGTGGCAGCGCAGCTGGGCATAGACCTCAGCCCCATCCAGTAGGATTTTGTATAAAGGAGCCAAGGAGGCATGAACAGCTTGTGGGTATCCGCCCAAGGCGCCATCTCCCAGGGTCTGCTCTGGGGCATCATGGTGCTGGGCATATATATCACATATAAGGTATTGCAGATCGCTGATCTGACCGTAGACGGCAGCCTGGCCCTGGGCGGCTCCCTCTGCGCCGCCGCAGTGGCAGAGTGGGGGTTGGATCCTGCGCTGGGGCTGGCGCTGGCCACGGCCGGAGGACTGCTGGCCGGCCTGGTGACGGGATTTTTCCACACCACCCTGGGCATACCTCCCATACTGGCGGGCATACTGACCCAGTTGGGACTCTGGTCGGTCAATCTGCGGGTGATGGGCAAGAGCAATATCCCCCTGCTCAAGGCGGATACGGTATTTTCCCGTTTTGCAGACTGGACGGGCATGAGCATGGCCCTCGCCTCCCTTTGTCTGGGGATGTTGTTTGTGGCGGCTGTCGTAGCCTTTCTCTATTGGTTCTTCGGGACGGAGCTGGGCAGCGCCATGCGCGCCGCCGGCCAGAATGAGGATATGATCAAGGCTCTGGGATGCAGCAGCCGCCGCATCAAAATGATAGGCCTGGGTCTGAGCAATGCGCTGGTGGGTCTTTCCGGAGCCTTGGTCTGCCAGCAGCAAAAGTATGCGGATGTGGGCATGGGCCTGGGA
Source organism: Acetatifactor sp. (assembly GCA_041838515.1). Lineage (GTDB taxonomy): Bacteria > Bacillota > Clostridia > Lachnospirales > Lachnospiraceae > JBGYPP01. The sequence goes on from JBGYPP010000075.1 coordinate 10,833, forward strand.
GCCATAGTCACCGGCCTGGCGGCCATAGTCATAGGCGATGTGCTTTTTTCCAAGGCCATAGGCTTTTTGTGGAAGCTGACCGGTGCCGTGGTGGGCTGTATTATGTATTTTATTATCCGCGCCCTGGTGCTGCGGCTGGGTCTGGATGCCCAGGATATGAAACTGTTTTCGGCCTTGTTGGTGGCAGGCGCTTTGTGTCTGCCGGGTATGATGGCCCGCTGGCGGGCGGCCAAGGCCTAGAGGCGGGAGCGAGGCGCATATGTTGGACATACAAAAGGTTTACAAAACCTTTAACAAAAACAGCATCAACGAGAAAGTGGCCCTTAGCGGCCTGGATCTGCGGCTGGAGGAGGGGGATTTTGTCACTGTCATAGGCGGCAATGGGGCGGGCAAGTCCACGCTGCTGAATATGATCTCCGGCGTGTATCCCATAGACTCCGGTTCTATTCTATTGGATGTGCAGCAGCCGGAGCCGCTGCGGCTGGACAGGCTGCCGGAGCATAAGCGGGCGGCCTATCTGGGGCGGGTATTCCAGGATCCCCTCAAGGGTACGGCAGCGGATATGGAGATACAGGAAAATCTGGCCCTGGCTCTGCGCCGTGGGCAGAGGAGGGGCCTCTCCTGGGGCATTACAGCCCGGGAAAAGGAGGGGTATAGGGAGCAGCTGGCCGCTCTGGGCTTGGGTCTGGAGGACAGAATGTCTTCCAAGGTGGGCTTGCTCTCCGGGGGTCAGAGGCAGGCGCTGACACTTTTGATGGCTACACTGCGCAAGCCCAGACTGTTGATGTTGGATGAACATACGGCAGCTCTGGATCCCAAGACGGCGGCCCGGGTGCTTGAGATCACCCAGGCCATAGTGGAGGAGCATGGCCAGACCACGTTGATGATCACTCACAATATGAAGGATGCCATACGTCTGGGCAACCGTCTGATCATGATGTGCCAAGGGCGCATTATCTATGATGTGCGGGGGGAGGAGAAGAGCCGCCTGCGGGTGGCGGATCTGTTAGAGAAATTCCAGCAGACCGGAGGGGATGCGCTGTCGGATAGGATGTTGCTGGCTTGAGTCGGGAGGAAAGTATGCGCCGGGAAAGAGGATCCGCTGCCCAAAAGTTGTATGTTTTTTTCTACACTGCTGCCCTAATGCTGTCTATTGCCGCCTTGGCCTTTGTGGCCGGGGCGGTTTTTCTCTTTCGCTTTGATGACCATACTTCTATACCCATCATGGGCCGGGGTCCTCTGGACGTTTTGGCTGTTCCAGCCATGCTGTTGGGAGGATGGGGGCTGGCTTTGGCGCTGGATAGGCTGACTGCCCGCTGGACGGTAAGGCTGGCGGATTTTGTGCTGCTGCCTCTTGTGTGCGGCATTTTGTGGTGGCTGGGCAATTCGTACATACACCAAAGTTTGCTGATGCCCGGCTCGGACCAAAAGGCCTGTTATGACCTGGCTCTGCGTTTTTTGCAAAGTGATTTCGGCGCGGTAGTTCCCAAAGGATCCTATTTATCCCTATGGCCTTTTCAGACCAGCTTTATTTTTCTCTTGGAAAAGGCCATGCGCCTGTTTGGCAGATCAGATTTGATATTTTTGCAACAATGCAATCTGGCTTTTGTTCTTTTGTTGTTTGTTTCCGGATATGGCACATTGCAGCTGTATACACGCCGCTTAGGTCCGGCGCTGGTGTATGCGCTTATGTTTTGCGGCCACCTGCCCATTTTTTTCCAAATTACTTACCTGTATGGAAATCTGCCCTCCTTGGCCTGTATGGCTTTCTCCCAGTGGATGTTTCTCGCCTTTTCCAAGATGGCGCCCGGATGGAGGCGGTATTTGACTGCCTTACTCTTTGTAGGCTCCGGCGTGGCGGCATATTTGTTTAAGGGAACGGCGGCAATTTTTCTGCTGGCTGCGGTGATCTGTGCCGCACTGCGGCTTCTGCGCCAGAGGGATATGCTGCCCCTGATATGCGGGGTGGCGGCCCTGGCGCTGGCGGTGGCCGGAGGCAGGATGACCCGGCTGTACTATGAGTCCTATGCCCGCAATACCTGCGGCGAGGGGGTGCCGGCTATCTCTTATGTGGCCATGGGTATGCAGGACAGCCCTCTGGACAACTCTATACCTGGGGGATGGAATGGGTATCACAGCAACCTCTATATAGAGCTGGATTATGACCGAGCCAAGGCCGAGGAGGCCAGTCGGGCCAATCTTCGGCTTTCCCTGGAGGGCTTTGTCCGCCGTCCGGGATACGCCCTGTCCTTTTTTGCGGAAAAGGCGGCAAAACAGTGGGCTAACCAAAGCCATGGCGTATTTTGGGGCTTTGACAGCCTGTGGGACAGAGAGAGGAGGGGAGAGGATTTCTGGGTGCAATTCCTGGAGAGGAGGGCTTATACGCAATTGCTGCCCTTTATGGATGCGCACCAAGGTCTGCTGTATGGCATATTCCTAGTGATGGCCGTAGCTATGGCCGGGGCTGTGCCTGGGATTAAGCCTGGGGTTATGCCTGGGGCTATGCCTGGGTCTAAGCCTGGGGCTATGCCTGGGGCTATGCCTGGGGCTATGCCTGGGGTTAAGCCTGGGTCTATGCCTGGGGTTAAGCCTGGGGTTATACCTGGGGTTATACCCAGGGTATTACCCCATTCTGCCTGGGCAGGCCAGGGGGAGGATGGGTCAGAGATGCTGCCTCTGATCTGCTTTTTGGGCGGTTTTATGTTTTCCCTGCTCTGGGAGGCCCAACCCCAGGCTACATTGTATTATCCCGTGCTGATGCTTCCCTCTGGGATAGGGGTATGTTGGAGATTATTAGAGAAATGGCAAAAAAAGCGGTCTTAGGACGGCTTTTTTTTTCCGGATAATATTGACAAATACCCAGCAAAAGCATATATTTAGTAATACAAAGTGATTAATTTTCTCAGAAAGGGGGGATTATGGGAGAGAGTCCGGGAATCAGGCTGGCGCCTTTGGAGAGGTATGAGAGGCAGATGAAAAAGGGCATAGTGGAGATCCTGGTACTGCGTATGCTGCTCACCGGGGAGTGCTATGGATACCAGCTGCTGTGCAGACTTAGGGAGGAGGGAGGGGAGTTGTTCCATCTCAAGGAGGGAACGCTTTATCCCATATTATATCGTTTGGAGGAGGACGGGCTGGTGCAATCCCAGTGGAGGGAGGCGGGGGACACAGGCAAGAGCCTGCCCAAGAAATATTACACCATTACGCCCCTGGGGGAGGAAACCTTGGTATGGGCTTATGGCCTTTGGAAACGTATGTCCCAAAAGGTGGATGGAATACTGTCCGGGGAGGGCAGGTCGGGGAGCTGAGCTATGGCTGGCGCTTATGCTGGTGAGGAAAGTGCCGGGGGATATGCCGGCAGGATGGAGCGTTCGCAATTTTTGCAGGGGGGAGCATGCCCCTGGGGAACAGGAGGGAAGTATGGATAAAAATGGGTATATTCGGTCTTTTTCCAAGGCACTGCCCCTGCCTGGGGATAAGAGGGCGCAGGTGGTCAAAGAGGTGAGGGCGCTGATAAGGGAAAAGGAGGAGGGCGGCGAGGCCTGGACAGAGATAGTGGCCGGCCTGGGCAGCCCTCAGGAGTTGGCTAAGGCCTATGGGGAACAGGCCAGTCCGGAGGATAGGCGCAGGGCTGCGGCCCAGAGGCGTTGGTCTGTGGCGGCCTATGTGCTGGCCGCCTTGGCCCTGGTGGCCGCATTGGGGTACTGGGGTATGCCCAAGACCTACTCTCCGGGTAAGAGCGGGTATTTTTCCTCCGCAGAGTTAGGGCAGAAGAGCCGTCAGGTGGTGGAATGGCTGGAACAGGGGGATTTCGCCTCCCTGCAGGGACTGTATGACGAGAGAATGGCCGCCGTATTCAACGCTGATGTTTGGGCAAGGGCCAGAGGCCAGGTGCTGACGGAGGAACAGAGGTTGGAGGATTTTGGCCGGGAGGCCATGGCGGAGGTGCTGCAATCGGGCAAATGGTGGGGGATAGTGGAGCTGGAGGCGGCTTATACTGGCGGCAAGACGGTTGTCTATAGGCTGAGCTTTGATGTCCAAGGGCGGCTGGGAGGCTTATATCTTCGATAGTGTAGGCGTAGGCTCTGCTTGAAAAAATTTGTCCCGGATTTTTTGGCGAAATCAAGGGAAAGAAACCAAACGAATGATGAAAAGCGCAATCCATCTTCCATGGAAAATCTGTCTGCCGGATACATCAAAGCGAGATTGGATACGTACTTGGCTATGCCGGTGGATGGGGCGGGTGGATTTTTGTGTAGGGAGGCCGCCTGTTTCTTGGAGTACATTGTGAGCATACGGCCAATCAAAATATGGCCAAACCATTTTTGGGTTCTTCCCACAGAAAAAAAACCCCGGCTCCGGAATATCCCGGAGCCGGGGTTTTTTTCATCTGTGATTTATACCACGCCCTGCGCCAGCATGGCATCGGCTACTTTCAGAAAGCCGGCGATGTTGGCTCCGGCCACATAATTGCCGGGCATGCCGTACTTCTTGGCTGCGGCATCCAGATTGTGGAAGATATTGACCATAATATTTTGCAGCTTGGAATCCACTTCCTCAAAGGTCCAGTGCAGCCGCTCGCTGTTCTGGCTCATCTCCAGGGCGGAGGTAGCCACGCCTCCGGCATTGGCAGCCTTGCCGGGGCAGAAGAGTATGCCCTGGGCTTGGAGATATTCCGTGGCCTCCAGCGTGGTAGGCATATTGGCGCCCTCGGCCACAGCTATGCAGCCGTTGGCTGCCAGAGCCTTGGCATCCTCCAAATCCAGCTCATTCTGGGTGGCGCAGGGCAGTGCCACCTGGCAGGGGGCAGTCCAAACGCCCTTGCCCGCCTGGTATTTGGCGCCCGGCCTCAAGGCGGCATAATCGGACAAGCGGCCCCTCTTGACCTCCTTGATCTCCTTTGCCAGAGCCAGATCTATGCCCCCCTCCTCCAAAATCCAGCCGGTGGAGTCGGAGAGGGTGATAACGGTAGCGCCCATCTCCATGGCCTTTTCTGCGGCATAGATGGCCACATTGCCAGAGCCGGAGATGGCCACGGTCTTGCCGGCGATGTCCTGGCCGTTGGCCTTGAGCATTTCCCGGGTCAGGTAGAGCAGGCCGTAGCCGGTGGCCTCCTTGCGGGCCAAAGAGCCGCCATAGCTGAGGCCCTTGCCGGTCAGCACACCCTCGTACAGGCCGGTGATGCGCTTATACTGGCCATACATATACCCTATCTCCCGGGCGCCCGTGCCTATGTCGCCGGCCGGCACATCCGTGTCCGCGCCTATATATTTGTACAATTCTGTGATAAAGCTCTGGCAAAATGCCATAATTTCCCTATCGGATTTGCCCTTGGGATCAAAGTCCGAGCCTCCTTTGCCGCCGCCTATGGGCAGGCCGGTCAGAGAGTTCTTGAACACCTGCTCAAAACCCAGAAATTTGATTATGCCCAGGTTGACGGAGGGGTGCAGGCGCAGGCCGCCCTTGTAAGGGCCTATGCTGGAGTTGAACTGTACCCTGTATCCCTGGTTCACCTGCACCTGGCCCTGGTCATCCACCCAGGGAACCCGGAACAGCAGCGAGCGCTCGGGGCTGACCATGCGCTCCAACAGGGCCTCCCGGCGGTATTTTTCCTCGTCGGCTTCGATGACCACCCGTAGGGATTCCAAGACCTCCTTAACCGCCTGATGGAACTCCGGCTGGGCGGGATTTTGGCGTACTACCATCTCCAATACCTGATCCACATAGGACATATGTGCTTCCTCCTTTGATTTGAAAAAAAACCTATGTGAAAAATTATACATGAAGAAATATCCTTGTACAAGTTGCCAAATTTCATCAAATTATGGGAGGATAATGTGGTAAAAATATATGATTTGCACAAGATTGTATAATTGTATACAACGTGCCAAACAGTATACAGCTTGGAGCTTTTTGGTAGCGCCTGTTTTTTTTCTTGCATTAGGGCTTCAAGCATACTAAGATGGACAGAATTGGGGTATAATTCCTATATACATTGTGGGAGCAGGGCTATGGAGATTCGGCCAGGGCCTGTCCGGGAGAGTCTAATTTAGGAATAATTCAGCCATAAGGAGTGGCCATTTATGGAAAAAAAGAGAGGGAAATCATTCGGCGCCGGGAGGGGAGCTGCATCCAGGCTGCACAGAGAGAAGGAGTATTTGGCCAATGCCAAGTCCTACCAGGATAGGGGGGGTAAAAGACGGGGCAGCCATGCTCTGCGGTTCCGGGAGGAGGGGTACCCACAGGAGAGTGAGGGATATATAGGGGAGCGGGCCGGGGATGCAAAGGGGAAGCCGGGGCATGCAGGGGATAAGCCAGGATATGTACAAAAGAAAGGCGGATATGCAGAGGAAAGGCCTGGCTATACAAAAGACCGGCAAGGATATGCAGAGAAGCGGGGCGGTTTTGCAAAGGATAAGCCCGGATATGTACAAAGGAAAGCTGGATATGCAGAGGAAAGGCCTGGCTATACGAAAGAACGGCAAGGATATGCCGAGGATATACCTAGATATACAAAAGAAC
>JBGYPP010000076.1:0-29446 GCA_041838515.1 Acetatifactor sp.
AGGGTCTGGTGCTGCCTCCCAGGGTGGCGCCTGTGCAGCTTTGCATTATCCCCATACAGCAAAAGAAAGAGGGGGTGCTGGAGGCGGCCAGAAGCCTGGAGGAGAGGCTCTCCGGTATCTGTCGCGTCAAGGTGGATGCCGGGGAAAAGAGTCCCGGTTGGAAATTTGCCGAGGCGGAGATGCGGGGCATACCGCTTAGGCTGGAGCTGGGGCCAAAGGATTTGGAGAGGGGCGTATGCCTGCTCTGCCGCCGGGATACGGGGGAGAAGCGGGAGGTGGCGCTGGAGGCCGTAGAGGAGGTTGTGGCCGCTCTGCTGGAGCAGATGCAGGTGGATATGCTGGAGGCCGCCCGCAGGCACAGGGATGCCCACACATATACGGCGGCGGATATGGAGGAGCTGGAGAGGCATTTCGCCGGCAAGGGCGGCTTTGTCAAGGCCATGTGGTGCGGCCGCAGAGAGTGCGAGGATGCCGTCAAGGAGAAGCTGGCTGTCACCACCCGCTGCATGCCCTTTGACCAGACGCCGGTGGGGGATGCCTGCGTGTGCTGCGGCCGTCCGGCGGAGCATTTGGTGTATTTTGGCAAGGCTTATTGACACAGTCATCATCGGGGAAACAATGTTGGGGGGCGGGCCGCAGCGGACTGTCCCCTTTTGGCGATTTTGGGGAGGTGGGATATGGCTTGGATTTTGTTGGCGGTGATATACCTGTCTTTTATCAGTCTGGGATTGCCGGACTCCCTGCTGGGCTCCGGCTGGCCGGCCATGCAGGCTTACTATGGCGTGCCTGCGGCCTATGCGGGATATCTGTCCATGGCCATATCGTTTCTGACCATCCTGTCCGCGCTGGCGGCTCCGGCCCTGCTTCGCAGGGTGCATACCAAGTGGATGGTTTTGGCCTCGGCGCTGATGACGGCGGCCGGCATATGGGCTTTTTCCCTGGGTGTGCCCTTTGGCGTTCTATTTCTCTTTGCCATACCCGTGGGGCTGGGGGCGGGCTGTGTGGATGCCGCGCTGAACAATTATGTGGCTAAGCATTACTCCGCCGGGGTGATGAATCTGCTCCACGCCTCCTACGGGCTGGGGGCGGCCATCAGCCCGCATATTATGGCCCTATCTCTGGCCGGGGCAGGCTGGGCGGCGGGCTTTCGGAGAACGGCTTATGCGCAGCTGGCTATAGCCCTGGTATGTATGCTGGCACTGCCTCTGTGGCCCGGGGAGAGGGAGGAGGAGGGAGAGCAGGCGCAGGGCCGGCCGGTTTCCATGCTGCAGGCGCTGCGCCTGCCTGGACTTTGGCCGACGATGGTGGCCTTTTTTGCCTATTGCGCGGGAGAGTGCACCTGTTTTCTGTGGACATCCAGCTATTTCGCCTCCGCCAGGCAGGGCGTGGGGGAGGCCTTGGCCGCCTCCTTTGGCTCTCTGACCTTTGGAGGTCTGATGCTGGGCAGGCTGTTGGGGGCCTGGGCCTCCACAAGGCTGGGAGATAGGGCGCTGATACGGCTGGGATTGGCGGTGGAGCTGTTGGGCATATTGCTGGTGGCTTGGCCCTCGGCCCATTACGCCCCGGCGGCGCTGGGATTCTTGGTGCTGGGCGTGGGCATGGGGCCTATTTATCCCGCCATACAGCACATGGCCCCGGACCATTTCGGCCGGGAGAACAGCGCGGCGGCCATAGGCTGGCAGATGGCGGCCGCCTATGTGGGCAGCATGTGTATGCCGGCTCTCTTTGGCCATGTGCAGGAATGGTTGGGCATGGGTGTGCTGCCGGCCTATGTGCTGGTGTTTGCGCTGATCAATTTCCTCTTTCTGGAGCTGGCCTACAGGAAATTGGCAAAAAAAAGGGCTTTGTGATACAGGTTACAGACAGGGAGGGGCAGGTAGTATATAATAACTCCAAGCCCTACAGGAAAGGGAGCTTGATTAGACAGAGAGGAGAAGAATATATGTCAGCTTTAAAGATTACCATGGAAAATTTTGAGACGGAGGTGCTGCAGTCGGATGTGCCTGTTTTGGTGGATTTTTGGGCGGATTGGTGCGGCCCTTGCAAGATGCTGCTGCCGGTGGTGGAGCAGCTGGCCGGGGAGGTCAGCCATGCAAAGATCTGCAAGGTGAATGTGGATGAGCAGCCGGAGCTGGCCGCCCGTTTCAAGGTGATGACCATACCCACGCTGATCGTGTTCAAGAACGGCCAGCCGGTACAGACTACCGTAGGCGTGCAGCCCAAAGCGGCTATACTGAAGATGTTGGAGGCCTAGGAGGCCTGTCGGAGAAGTGGCCCGTCCGTCAGCGGAACGGGCCGCTTTTTTGGTTTTTTCTCCGTACAATAAAGAATTTCCATAGACCATAAGGGGGGATTGCGCTAAACTATAGGACAAAAGACTTAATTTTTTGGACAGGAGGGAGAGCCATGGAGAAGGGGTTGGGCCAAGGGGCCAAAAAAAAGGGCGGTCTGTCCGCCAGTATTTTGCTTTTGCTTTTGCCGTCGGTGATCGCATCGGTGGTTTTGATCTCGGTTCTGGGATATACCAGTTCCAAGAGAATTATAGACAAGCAGAATGACACGGAGGTCTTTGGCCGCCTGCACGCAGCCGTACACGATGTGGATGCGCTGATGGCCAGGGAAAAGGCCGTGGTCATGAGCCTGGCCAAGAGCCTTTCCGCCTCTTATGAGGATTGGACGGAGCAGGATTACGAAAGGGTGCTGTTGGATCAGGTGGCCATGCATCCCGAAACGGCAGGCATAGGCGTTTGGTTTGCCAAGGGGGCTTCCCCGGTGGGTGAGAGGTTCGCCCCCTATGTGTATCGCAAAAACGGCACTCCCACCTACAGCCGGGAATACAGCCAGGGGGATATGGACATATGGGCCAGCGAGTGGTACCAGGTTGGCCAGGCTGCAGATGGCGGCTGGACCAAGGCGTATAAGGATGCGGTCAGCGGCCTGAATATGGTCACCGTGTCTTATCCCCTTTTGAATGCCTCCGGCAAGCTGGTGGGCGTGGTGTCGGCGGATGTGGATTTGACTACGGTGCAGACCATAGTGTCTGAGGTGTCCGCCCTGCTGGATACGCCGGTCTATCTGACGGATGGTTCGGGCCTGTATCTGGCGGGGACCTCTGCGGACAAGCTGGCCACGGCCAAGGCCACAGAGGAGAGCGACAGCGCCTTTGCCCAGGCGTATGCCGGCATACTGAAGAGTTCTGGAGAGATGTCCGCCGTGTATTTTAAGTCCCAGGGGCAGCGCTACCAGCTGGCCTATGAGGGTCTGGCGCAGACGGATTGGATGATGGCCATACAGGTGCAAAAGAGCGGCTCTCTGGGGCCGGAGCTGGCAGGGCTTTTGGCCGGGGTGAGCGTCACCGGTCTGGTCATAGTCGTGGCTGTGGGCATTGTGGGCCTGGTGGTCAGCAAGAAATGGGGCGTACTGGCCGGGCGGTATTCCCGGTTCTCCGATGCTATGGCGGATGGGTATTTCAACCAGGAGATAGATGAGGAGGACAGGAGGCGTCAGGATGAGTTCGGCGATATGGGCCGCGCCCTCTCCCATATGCAGGACAATCTGAAACAGGTGGTGGAGGCGCTGGGCGAGGAAGCGGCCAATGTGAACACCTACTCCCACAATCTGGCGGAGGTATCCCACCAGATGAGCCGCTCCACAGAGGATGTGGTGGAAACCGTATCCAATATGGCGTCCAACACAGAAAAGCAGGCCAATGGCCTCAAGCGGGTGATGAGCTCCATGGAGGGCTTTGGCCGGCAGATCGATATCTTGCATCAATCTCTGACCAAGGTGGGTCAGTCTGCGGACAATATAGACACCATGGCCCGGCGCAGCGACGGCAATATGAAAGCCATGATAGACTCTTTCCAGGATATGGAGGAGAATTTTAAGAAGCTGATAGAGAAGGTGGAGTCTGTAGACAAGAATATAGACAAGGTCAGCGAGATGACGGAGCTGATCAATTCCATCTCCAGCCAGACCAATCTGCTGGCTCTGAATGCATCCATAGAGGCGGCCAGGGCCGGTGAATCCGGAAAGGGATTTGCCGTGGTGGCGGATGAGATACGCAAACTGGCCGAGAGCAGCCGGGAGGCCTCTGAGGAGATAGACGATATCATACGCAGAGCTTCCGCCGATGCCGAGGACATGGTGCGGGTGACCGAGGAGGTCAGCAGCGTGCTGGGCAAGCAGAGGGAGAGCATCAATACCTCCGTTGAGTCCTTTGGCCATATTATCCACGCCGTGGAGGAGGTGCGGCCTATGATAGGCGAGGCCGGCCGCATATCCCAGGGAGTGAACAGGGATAAGGAAGATATCATCCAGGAACTGTCCGAGGCGGAGATGGCCTCCGGGGAGCTGGCCGCTGCGGCAGAGGAGATACTGGCCTCCTCAGAGGAGAATACCTCCATGTCTCAGGAGCTGGCTGCTGCGGCTTCTGAGCTGGAGAGCCTGGTGGGCCGTGTGGGCGCCAAGATGAGCTTCTTCAAGGTATAAGCATACGGAGAGGGAGCAGGCGCATTCGGTTTTGGATACAAATACTAAAAGGCTGCCCCCCGCATTGGCGGGAGGGCGGCCTTTTTTGCCTGTAAGCCATATGGATCGCCCAGGCAGCTGATATCCGGCCCTGGACTGGGGCGGGCGGGGGCGGCACCGTGGCGCTGTGCAGAACCCGACCTGCCGGTCCGGAAAAATGCCGGGCTGGAGTCCTCAGCGTATCCACCCCCAGGAGATGGCCAAAAATTCTCCGCATACATACATGGTCCGCAGCCACAGCAGGCCGGGCAGCAGGAGCCAGAGCCGGGTATGGCCCTGCCCACCGGCGCGTACAGCCCCGGCCAGACGGAGGCAGGGAATGAGGAGGAATACCATGGTGCCAAAGCTGGCCCTATCCGGATAATGTGGGGAGAGGGCCATAGCTCCAAAGGAGAGGGCGGCCAGTGCCAGCATAGGGCAGACATCCATGGGGATATCTCGGGGGACGGCCAGGCGATAGAGCAGGAGCAGGCAGCAGAGCAGTAGCAGAGTGGGAAAAAGATAATCCATCAGACCTCTGCCCTGGGCATATGCCCTCAGGAATAGATTCCACAGCCTGCCATAGCCATTGGCCGTCTCCAGGCTGCGGATCCGGTTGCCCGGCGCAGTCAACAACAGCAGGCAGCCGGCCAGGCTGGCGCCGGAGGCCAGAGCCAAGGGTAGGGCTGATGGGAGGCCTGGCGCATTAGGGGCTGCCGGATCTGCTTTCTTCACAGAAGAGCAGGCCCTTTCTGTCCGGGCATTTCCCAGTGAGAAAAAGAGGGGGAGCCGGAGGGCAGGCCCGTGCTGGGTCAGCCAGACATAGAGAGTCAGCAGGCACAGGGCCGGACCTATATTTTCATTGCTCCATCCGGCCAAAAAAGCTATTGGAGGCAGGGCGGCCCTGCATAGAGCCGACGCCCCGGGTTTCAGCCTGGCAAGGGGGCGGCCATAGCCCAGGGGTCGGGGGTAGAGCAGGGCCAACAGGCATATATATGCCAGTATGATCAGCATCATATAGGGGTAGTTGGCTGCTCCGGACTGCCAAAACATACTCATCTTCCAATTGGCATTGAGAGCCACCAGGCCGAAGAAGGCGCAAAAGACGGCTTGCAATTGGCGGCCGCTGCCTGCCAGAAAGGCCATCAGCCAGGCCAGCGCGGCATGGGTCAGCAGGTTGAGTATGTCTGCGGCCCATTCGCCCTGCAGCAGTATGGCTTGCAGCAGGGCGTGCGCCGGGCTGCGGCCTCCCCAGTGCTGCCAATGCCACAGCTGGGCGGCGGGGATTTGGGAGAGGCGTTCCAGGGGCGCTTCGCTGTAGAGCAGTGTGGAGTACCAAAGGTCGTCCATCATAAAGGGAACGGCTCTGTGGGTGGCCAGCAGGACGGCGGCGCCTGTCAGCGAAGGCAGCCCCCAGGCCAGGATTTTGCGCAGTGGTGGGATGTTCATGGCAAGGCCTCCTCGGTTTGTGATGTTCAATATTATATAGCATAGGGTCTGGAATGGGCAAAATAATTTCCGGGCGGTTGTATTGACAAGCCTGTGGGCTTGTGCTATCCTTGTTTAAACCGATGCGGGAGAGTAGTATACCATGTAACATCCTCAAAGAGAGTCGCAGGCGCTGGGATTGCGGCAGGATGCCATGGTGGAATGGACTTCCAAGGGCGATGGGAAAACCTGGGGCTTGCTGGCCCGGGCGAGTATAGGAGACGGAGAGCCCTCCGTGATCAAAGGCACCCGTATGTTGGTATGGGAAGAGTGGACATGGCACGGCCGTGTCAAGCAGGGTGGCACCGCAGGATAGTATCCTGTCCCGGCAAGGAATGTTTTTCTTGTGGGATGGGTTTTTTATTGGGAAAAAACCCTCCCCCGTTGGCTGCGCCAAATGACAGGGGCCGAGAGGCGGTCCTGGCGCAGAGAAAGGAGCGCTGTATGGCAGGATCTATCGTCAGGGAGGTTCCCTACAAGATGTATCTGGATGAGTCTCAGATGCCCACGTCCTGGTACAATGTGCGGGCGCATATGAAGAACAAGCCCGCCCCCTTGCTGCACCCCGGCACACTGGCACCTATGACGGCCCAGGATCTGGAGCCGGTATTCTGCCGGGAGCTGATAGAGCAGGAATTGAATGAGGACCAGGTGTATTTCCCCATCCCCCAGGAGATTTTGGATTTCTACAAGATGTACAGGCCGGCCCCGCTGGTGCGCGCCTACTTCCTGGAGAAGAAGCTGGGAACGCCGGCCAAGATTTATTACAAATTTGAGGGCAACAACACCTCGGGCAGCCACAAACTCAACTCTGCCATAGCCCAGGCCTATTATGCCAAGAAGCAGGGCCTCAAGGGCGTGTCCACGGAGACCGGGGCCGGCCAGTGGGGTACGGCTTTGTCCATGGCCTGCGCTTATTTTGATTTGGAGTGTCTGGTGTATATGGTCAAGGTATCCTATGAGCAGAAGCCTTTCCGCCGGGAGGTGATGCGCACCTATGGCGCCTCCATCACCCCCTCCCCCTCTATGGATACGGCTATAGGACGCAAGATTTTGGAGCAGTATCCGGACACCAACGGCTCTCTGGGCTGCGCCATCTCCGAGGCCGTGGAAAAGGCCCTGAACACGCCGGGGTACAGATATGTGCTGGGCAGCGTGTTGAACCAGGTGCTGCTGCACCAGTCGGTAATAGGCCTGGAGGCCAAGGCGGTGATGGACCAGTACGGCATACATCCGGATGTGGTCATAGGCTGCGCCGGCGGAGGTTCCAATCTGGGCGGTCTGATAGCGCCCTTTATGGGAGAGCGTCTGCAGGGCAAGTCGGACACCCGCTTCCTGGCTGTGGAGCCGGCCTCCTGTCCCAGCCTGACCCGGGGCAAGTACGCTTATGATTTCTGCGATACAGGCATGGTGACTCCTCTGGCCAAGATGTACACGCTGGGCAGCAGCTTTATGCCCTCCCCCAGCCACGCAGGCGGCCTGCGCTATCACGGCATGAGTTCCACCATATCCCAGTTGTATGCTGACGGGTATATAGATGCCGTCAGCTACAGCCAGAGCCAGGTATTCGAAGCCGCAGAGATGTTTGCCAGGGTGGAGGGTACATTGCCCGCCCCGGAGAGCAGCCATGCCATACGCGCGGCCATAGACTGCGCGCTGGAATGCAAGGAAACCGGCCAGGAGAAAACCATCCTCTTCGGGCTGACAGGCACAGGCTATTTCGACATGGTGGCCTATGAGAAATTCCACAACGGCCTCCTGGACAATACCGTGCCCTCGGATGCGGATATAGCCGCCAGCCTGGCCAAGCTGCCTGTGGTGGGCTAGGCCTCCGGGCTATGCAGGCCTGCCGTCGCGCTGTCTGTCCGGCCCTGCACTGCCGGAGAGCCGCAGCTGTATCAAATTTTCCATAAAAAAGGCCTGGGGTCTGGATGTATCTGCCAAACACCCTCTTCCGCATCATCGGAGAGGCTGGCGCTTACATTCCGCCCCGGGCCTTTTTATCTATGGTCCGTATGTATGATTTGCTGTAAATACTGCCTGTAGAGCCAAGGATTGACCTGCTGTACCGAGTCAGCGGCCTGCTTGTGCCTCCAGACCACCCGGGGCTTGGCCAGGGCGGTGGATTTCCGCAGGGACAGCGAGGGGCGCAGGAGATTTTTGCTAAAGGCCACACCGTTTTTGATGGCGCGGAGTATGAAGTAACCGCTCTTGCCCAGGGAGAGCCGCTCCTGTCGTATGCTGCTCAGGGGCGGATCGCACAGCTGGGCTATGGGCAGGTCGTCAAAGCCTATAACGCTGATGTCCTCCGGCACAGACAGGCCCAGCAGGCGGCACTGTTCCAATACGCCTGTGGCTATCAGGTCATTGCCGCACAATATGGCCGTAGCCCCATTTTCTATAAATCCCGGCACGTGGTAAGCCGCCGCCTCGGCCACAAAGTAGCCGTATACAGCCAAGGACGGGTCTATGGGCAGCTGTAGGGCGGCCATGCCCCGCAGATAGGCTGCCATTCTCTGGTCGGAGATAAAAGAACCCTTGGAGCCGTCCAAAAAGGCGATTTTCTCATGGCCCAGCATCAAAAGATGCCGCAGAGCCATTTCCATGCCCTCCTCTGAGTCCGTGCCTATAAAGCTGACCATGGGATTCTTGGGCGTGAAATTGTCCAGCAGTACGGTGGGGAACTTGGTATTCTCAAATTGGGCCATCCAGGGATCTTCCAGGGAGCAGCCCAGGAAAAAGGCGCCGGTATACCCGCCTTTGAGCATAAAGGCGTCATAGGCCATCTGCCTTTGCATATCCAGGCTAAGGGATAGGACGTCCACATCCTTTTTTTCCTGGAAAGCGGCCTGGCGAAAGCCCAGCACGATTTCGTGGCCAAAGGAATCCTCCGGCTCCCATTCCATATTCTCTACAAATATGCAAAGCCGGCTCTTGGCCTTGGCCTTGGTATAACCCAGCTCCACCGCCGTTTCCAGTATGGCATGGCGCAGGCTCTCGCCCACGTCCTTGGCTCCGTTGAGGCCCTTGGATACGGTGCCGGGGGAAATGCCCAGTTTTTGCGCTATATCCTTAATGGTTGCCATAGGGTTTCCTCCAAATGCCGGGGGCATACGCCCTGCGCCAGCATGTATACAGTATATAGGAAAGGAGAGGCAGGCACAAGGAAAAAGAGGAAATACGAAAAGTTTCGTAACTTTTGCACGAAAATAATAAGGCGAAATTAAACACAATGACGAAAAATGGAAAGTATGTTGACATACAGCGGTCATTCTTGCTATAATCCACTCATCGAAACGAAACTTTGCGAAACCGACAAGCCAAAACAACAAATCTTTGCGGAATCGCAAAAACCCCGTAACCGGGAAGGAGAGGAAAGAGTTATGAAAAGGAAAGTACTGTCTATGCTCCTGGCCGGCGCCATGGCGCTGAGCCTGGCTGCCTGCGGCAATTCCGCCGCCACCACGGCTGCTGAAACCGTCGCCACCCAGGCTGCCTCTGCCGAGAGCGCTGCCGGCCAGACGGCCGCCGCCGTAGAGGATATCAGCCTGACCGTATGGGCTCCCCAGGAGGATCAGACCGGGGACAACTGGCTGCAGACCCAGTGTGAGGCCTTTGCCGCCGCCAATCCCCAGTGGAATATCAGCTTTACCTACGGCGTTTGCTCTGAGGGCGATGCCAAGACCAATGTGACTGTGGATCCTGCCAACGCTGCCGATGTATATATGTATGCCAATGACCAGATACCCGTGCTGGTGACGGCCGGCGCTCTGGCTGAGCTGGGCGGAACTGCCCTGGATGCCATAGTGTCCTCCAACTCTGAGACCACGGTCAGCACCGTCAGCTATCAGGGCGGCGTATACGGCGTGCCTTTCACCAGCAACACCTGGTTTATGTATTATGACAAGAGCGCCTATAGCGAGGAGGATGTAAAGAGCCTTGAGGCCATGCTGGATAAGGGTGTTGTGTCCTTCCCTCTGTCCAACTCCTGGTACATGGCTTCTTTCTACACCGGTGGCGGATGCACCCTCTTTGGCGCGGACGGCACTGACGAGGCCGCCGGCATAGACTTCTCCGGCGATAAGGCTGTAGCCGTTACCAAGTATCTGGTGGGCCTGGCCTCCAACAAGAATTTCCGCAATGATGCAGACGGCTCCGGCATAGCCGGTCTGGGCGATGGCAGCGTGCAGGCCATGTTCTCCGGCTCCTGGGATTATGCCAACGTGCAGGAGGCCCTGGGCGAGAATATGGGCGTGGCCGTACCTCCCAGCTTTACCCTGGATGGCAAGTCCGTACAGATGAAAGCCTTTGCCGGTTCCAAGGCCATAGGCGTAAATCCTAACAGCAAGTATCCTCAGGCGGCTGTGGCTTTGGCCGTATATCTGGGCGGTCAGGAGGCTCAGGAGGCACATTACAACATGCGCAATATCATACCCACCCACACCGGTTTGGATGTATCCGGCGATCCTCTGGCCCAGGTACAGATGGATACCATGGCCAAGGCTTCCGTTGTACAGCCTATATTGGCCAACATGGCTAACTACTGGACCCCTGCTGAGAATATGGGCAAGGAGATAGTGGCCGGCACTGTAACCGAGGCCAATGCGGCTGAAAAGACTGAGGCTATGAACCAGGCCATGAACGCATCGGCAATCAACTAATACCATATAGGAAGAGTTGAAGCGTGGCCGAACCTTTGGGGGCGGCCGCGCTTTGTTTTTCAAAAGAAAGGCTGGGAGCGATATGAGGGCGAAAGGCGGCAAAAAGGGGTCGGGCGGGCTGGCCCTGGCGTGGAGGGAGGGCGGTTGGCCCACCAGACTCTCCCTGTTGGTCTGGGGGGCCGGGCATATGGTCAGGGGGCAGAGGCTCAAGGGAGCCTTGCTGCTGGCCGCAGAGGGCCTGTTTTGGTGGTTCTTTGTTGCCGCAGGCCTGCCGGCCCTGGTGCAGCTGCCCGGCTTGGGCGACAGCGCCCAGGAGAAGGTGTGGAATGAGGCCAAGCAGATCTTTGAGTATACCCGAGGGGATTCCTCCCTGCTCATACTGCTCTATGGCATTTCCGTCCTCTTTGTCTGCCTGGCCGCCATACTTCTCTGCCTTGGGCAATTCCGGCACAGTTATAAGTTAAAGGCGGATATGGATCAGGGCAGGAAGCCTCCCAGCCTATGGCAGGATATACTTTCCCTGCGAGATGGTAATATACATGCGTTGCTGATGAGCGGACCTTTGGCCGGCATACTGCTCTTTACCGTCCTGCCTATAGTATTTATGATCTCCATGGCTTTTACCGATTACTCCAAGGAGGGGGACAAGCTGTTGCTCTTTGACTGGGTGGGCCTGGTCAATTTCCAGCGGGTGCTGAACTGGAGCGGAACCCTGGGCAGGCAGTTCTGGAGTGTTTTGGCCTGGACGGTGACCTGGGCATTCCTTGCCACCTTTTTGAATTATTTCCTGGGCATGGCGCTGGCCATGGTGATCAACCGCCGGGACACCAAGTGGAAGGCTTTTTGGCGTTTTTGCTTCGTCCTATCCATAGCCGTACCCCAGTTTGTATCCCTGCTGATCATGCGCACCATGCTGCAGCCCCAGGGGGCGGTCAATGTCATCCTGCAAAATTTGGGCATTATAGATACGGCCCTGCCTTTTTGGACAGATCCGCTATGGGCCAGGGTTACGGTCATCGTAGTAAATCTGTGGGTGGGCATACCCTTTACCTTGATGCAGGTGACCGGCATACTGCAAAATATACCCACGGAGCTGTATGAGGCGGCCAGGGTGGACGGCGCCAACCATGTGACCATATTCTTCAAAATCACCCTGCCCTATATGCTCTTTGTGACGGCACCCTACCTGATCACCCAATTCACCGGCAATATTAACAATTTCAATGTGATCTACCTGCTCTCAGCCGGCGGCCCCACCAATGTGGGGGATACGGCCGGCCAGACGGATCTCCTGG
This sequence comes from Acetatifactor sp., assembly GCA_041838515.1. GTDB lineage: Bacteria > Bacillota > Clostridia > Lachnospirales > Lachnospiraceae > JBGYPP01. Next base: position 11,954 of record JBGYPP010000076.1, read on the forward strand.
TGACCTGGCTGTTCAAGCTGACCATAGAACAGCAGTATTTCAACATAGGCGCGGTAATAGGCATTTTGACCTTTGTCATTTTGGCCATAGTGTCCTTGGTGACCTATAGGAACTCGGGGGCGTACAAAAACGAGGAGGCGTTCATGTGATGAAGAAGAATACACTGCCTGTGCGAAGAAGGGCCGTCAACGGCCTGGTGCATCTGTTCCTGGCGGCGCTGTCCGCGCTGTGGCTCCTGCCTATATTTTGGATAGTCCTGACCAGCTTCCGGGGGGAGAAAGGCTCCTTTGTAAACAGTTTCTTTCCCAAGACCTATACGCTGGACAATTATATCAAGCTGTTCGCCGACAGAAATATTTTGAATTTTCCACAGATGTTTTTGAACACTTTGATAATATCTGTATTTTCCTGTATAATTTCTACATTTTTTGTCTTGTCCGTGTCCTATTGTATGTCCAGGCTGCGTTTTGGCCTGCGCAGGGCGTATATGAATCTCGCCATGGTGCTGACCCTCTTTCCGCGATTTATGTCCATGATCCCCGTGTATTATATACTGAAAGCCTTGGGCCTGTCCGAGGGTTCTATGATACGGGTGGCTTTGGTGCTGGTGTATTCGGCGGGAGCCGGACTGACCTTTTATGTGGCCAAGGGCTTCTTTGACACCGTACCTAAATCTCTGGATGAGGCGGCTTATATGGATGGGGCCACACGCTGGCAGATTTTTACCAAGATCATCATACCTATATCCAGGCCCATACTGATATTCACCGTATTGACGGCCTTTATCGCCCCCTGGATAGATTTCGTCTTTGCCAAGGTAATATGCCGCACCCATGCGGAATATTACACTGTGGCCATAGGTCTGTGGAATATGCTCCAAAAGGAGTATATACACCAATGGTATACCAGCTTTGCCGCCGGCGCGGTATGCGTATCCGTACCCATAGCCATATTGTTTCTGTTTATGCAGAGGTTCTATGCGGAGGGTATGGCCGGCGCCGTCAAGGGTTAGCCGCAGGGGAGGGCTTTGGCCCTCCCTTTTTTGGAATTTGAGAGAGTGCTCGAAGTTGCGGCTGAGGAAGAAGCGGCCGCAGGTATGGCGGGAGGCGGGAGGCATATGCAGAACTGGAAGATTCTTGCGTTTTGCCTGCTTTGGTCTGTCCTGGCGGGCTGTGGAGGCAGGCCGGGAGCGGATGCGGCGGCAGGGGAAGAAACTGTGGAAACAGCGGAGGGAGCAATGGTGCAGGAGCTGGAGGAACGGCAGGAGGTAGGAGGGCTGCGGGCGGCCATGGAGGCGGTGAACCACGTCCGGCCCTTACAAAGCCCGGAGGACAACTATGGCACTACTTATGAGATTTTTCCCTATAGCTTTTATGACAGCGATGGGGATGGAATAGGGGATCTGGAGGGAATAAGGCAGAAGCTGGATTATGTGCGCACGGCGGAGGGAGGTGGCCTGGGAGCGGACAAGCTTTGGCTGATGCCCATACACCCCTCCCCCTCCTATCACAAATACGATGTGGAGGATTATATGGCCATAGATCCGGTCTATGGCGATATGGAGGATTTTGCGGCGCTGGTGGAGGCGGCAAACCAAAGGGGGCTGGGCATATTGCTGGATGTGGTGATGAACCACAGCGCCAAGACCCATCCCTGGTTCGTGGAGGCGGAGACTTATCTGCGCAGCCTGCCGGCGGGAGCCGAGCCGGATGCGGGCCAGTGCGCCTATGTGGATTATTATTTCTTTTCCCGGGAGCAACTGGAGGGGTATGCGCCGCTGGAGGGCACGGACTGGTACTATGAGGCCCGCTTTAGCCCGGGCATGCCGGATTTGAATCTGGACAATCCGGCTGTGCAGGCCTATTTCCAGGAGATGGCGCGCTTTTGGCTGGACAAGGGAGCGGCCGGGTTTCGCATGGATGCGGCGCTGTATTATTATACCGGGGATCACGAGAAATGCTGGAAGGCGCTGGCCTGGTTCGGAGAGGCCGTCAAGGCGCACAATCCCCGGGCCTATGTGGTGGCGGAGGCCTGGAGCGATTTTGCCACCTACGCGCAATATTACCAGAGCGGCATTGACTCCATGTTCAACTTTGCCTTTGGCGACAGCAATGGGCTGGTGGCCCAGACGGTCAAGGGGGCGGTGACGGCTATGGACTTTGTCCGTTCCATGGACAAGGTGGAGCAAAGGCTGGGGGATATCCATCCGGAGTATATAGATGCGCCCTTTTACACCAATCACGATCTGGGCCGGGGAGCGGGCTATTATGTGGGAGAGGATGCGCTGGCCAAGTCCAAGCTGGCCGGGGGCTTGAATCTGTTGATGTCCGGCAATGCCTTTGTCTATTACGGCGAGGAGTTGGCCATGAAAGGATCCGGTCGGGATGAGAACAAGCGTGCGCCCATGCCCTGGGGAGGGGATGGCCGTGGCCTGTGCCAGGGGCCGCCCCGCATGGAGGCCATGGAGCAGCCCTATGGGGATCTGGAGAGCCAGATGGCGGACGGGGATTCGGCCTACTGGTATTGGAAAGAGGCCATGGGCCTGAGGGGCCGCCATCCGGTTCTGGCCAGGGGGCTGGTGGAGCCGGTGGAGGACCTGGCTCTGGATGCCGCCTCAGGGCAGGCTTATGGCAAATCCGTGGCTGCCTTTTGGAAGAGGCATGAGGAGTGGGGGGAACTGCTGGTCTGCTTTAACGCCTCGGACGAGGAGGTGGCCCTGGATGTGGAAGGGCTGCTGCCGGAGGCCCGAGTGGCCGGCTGGCTGTTGGCCAAGGAGGGCAAGTATGGCCTGGAGTCGGGCCGGCTGCTTCTGCCTCCCTATGGAATATGCCTGCTGGAGGCGGCGGAGTGATATTCGGCTGTTTCGGCCATGGAAGCAGGGCAGGGTCAAGAGCCGTCCTGGGGCATGGAGCAGTGGGAGCGGTGTAGTGGCGCGCAAGGGTGGCGCTGGCTGAGGAGGGCTTGTGGGAAGGCTGGATGGGGATAGGTCCTATGCCTATTATGACAGCCCGCTGGGGCGGCTGCGCATAGGGTATGCCGGAGAGCGGCTGTATGCTCTGGAGAGGGTGGAAGCCGGGGAGGATGTGGGCTGTCGGAGCGGCTTTAGCGACAGGGTGATTGCCCAGATCCGTGAATACCTGCGGGGGGAGAGGCGGGAGTTTGCCCTGGACTGCCATTTGGAGGGTACGGATTTTCAGAGACGGGTATGGGCGGAGTTAATCCGCATACCCTATGGGGAAACCAGGACATACGGGCAGATCGCCCGGGCCATAGGCCAGCCTGGGTCGGCCAGGGCCGTAGGTGGGGCTAACAACAAAAACCCCATACCCATAGTCATACCCTGCCACAGGGTGGTGGGGGCTGACGGCGGTCTGGTGGGTTATGCCGGGGGATTGGATATGAAGCTGGCCCTGCTGGATTTGGAGCAGGGCAGGGGCTTGGCAAGCCCTCCTGAATAAATAATCAAAATTGCGATAATTGATCATTCAAAAAACAGTAAGCATGCCTGCGCTTGCTGTTTTTTTTGTGCAATCCATATCATAAGGATGGTATTTGCCTCGGCGGAGAGGCGGGAACACAGGCATAGGCGAAAAGGGGATGGGAGAGGTGGCTTTGCTGAGCCGCCAGATTGTACCCTAAAAAATACAATCGATTTACTAAGAAAGACAAATAAAACCCATAAAAAAATTTTTATAATGGATAAAAAGTGGCTTTTGTAAGGCCAAAGTACATATTTTATCCATTGCAAGGAGGGAGATATGTGGATACAAAGTAAGAGGGTGTGGATAGGGGACCAGTTTACTCCGGCTGCCATAGAGCTGGAGGAGGGGAAGATACGCCAGGTGGGCGTATACGGCAGCCGGGAGGTGGATGTGGACTATGGCGAGGACAGGATAGTGCCTGGCTTTATAGACATCCATTGTCACGGGGCCTTTGGTTTTGACACCAACGATGCCGAGGAGGAGGGCCTGCGGAATTGGACCCGGGGAGTGGTGGAGGAGGGGGTTACGGCACTGCTGGCTACCACCATCACCCAGAGCGAGGAGGTGCTGACCCGCGCCGTGGCCAATGTGGCTAAGGTAATGGAAGAGGGTTATGAGGGGGCGGAGATATTGGGCATCCATTTTGAGGGGCCTTACCTGGATATGGTTTACAAGGGGGCCCAGCCTCCGGAGCATATAGCCAAGCCCAGCGTGGAGCAATTCGCCCGGTATCAGGCGGCGGCCAAGGGGCATATACGCTATGTCACCATGGCCACGGAGCAGGATGAGGATTTCCGCCTGCTTCGCTATCTGCGGGAGCAGGGAGTGGTGGTCAGCATAGGCCACAGCGCAGCCACCTATGAGCAGGCTCTGCTGGCTCATGCCAATGGAGCCAACTCCATGACCCATGTATACAATGGCATGACACCCTTTAACCACAGGGCAAACGGTCTGGTGGGAGCGGCCCTGCGGCTGCGCACCATGTATGGGGAGATTATCTGCGATGGCAATCACTCCAGCCTGGCTGCACTCAATATCTACTTCCAGTCCAAGGGTCCGGATTACGGCATTATGGTTTCGGACTGCCTGATGGCTAAGGGTTCGCCGGCGGGCAGCCGTTTTCTCTTTGGCGGACACGAAATAGAGATCTATCCTGATGGCAGCGCGCATCTGACCGCCAGCAAGTCCCTGGCCGGATCCACGCTGCGGATCAATGAGGGTCTGAGGTTGCTGGTGGAGGAGGCCATGGTGCCTTTCCAATACGCCATCAATTCCTGCACCCTCAATCCAGCCAAGTGTCTGGGCATAGACCATCGCAAGGGGGCCATACGCGCCGGCATGGACGGGGATCTGGTGGTACTGGACAAGGATTACAAGGTATTGCAAACCTACTGCCGGGGCGAGGCCCGCATATCCAGTATGCGCTATCAGTCCCGGAGCCGCAGTGAGGCCTAGAATCTTGGGAGAAAGGAGAGGGATTATGGAGAAGCATCCTTTGCACAGGATGATGGAGAGCAGGAGGGCGGGAAAGCATACGGGCATCAGTTCCCTGTGCAGCGCCAACGAGTTGGTACTGGAGGCGGCTTTCCGCCGGTATGCGCCCACGGAGGAGTATGTGCTGGTGGAGGCCACGGCCAACCAGGTGAACCAGTTCGGCGGATATACGGGTATGAAGCCGGCAGATTTTTATGCGCTCTGCCATGAGATCGCCGCCAAGGTGGGATTTCCCGGAGAGAGATTGATATTGGGCGGAGATCATCTGGGGCCTTTGACCTGGCAAAATCTGCCTGAAAAGGAGGCCATGGCCAATTCGGTGGAGCTGGTGTACCAATATGCCGCAGCTGGATTTACCAAGATTCATCTGGACACCAGTATGAAGGTGGCGGACGATCCGGAGGGCCTGCTCTCCACCCATACCATAGCGCGCCGGGGTGCAGAGCTGTACAAGGCGGCCATGGAGGGCTATGCCAAGAGGAGGGAACAGGATCCGGCAGCCCTAAGGCCGGTATTTGTCATAGGCAGCGAGGTGCCCATACCCGGGGGAGCCACCCATGTGGAGGAGGGTTTGGCTGTCACCACTCCGGAGGCGCTGGAGGATACGTTGAGCACCTACCACCAGGAGTTCGCCCAGGCCGGTGTGGCCCAAGGCATGGAGGATGTGATCGCCGTGGTGGTACAGCCCGGCGTGGAATTTGGTGATGAGCAGATATTCTTCTATGACAGCCAAAAGGCCCAGGCGCTCTGCCGGGCTGTGCAGAAGCATCCCCAGATCTGCCTGGAGGGCCATTCCACGGACTACCAGAGCCGCCAATGCCTGTGGGAGATGGTGAGGGATGGCGTGGGCATACTCAAGGTAGGGCCTGCCCTGACCTTTGGCTTGCGGGAGGCTCTGTTCTCCCTGGCCATGATGGAAAAGGAGCTGGTGGAGGCAGGCAGCCAATCCCGCTTTATGGAGGTGCTGGAGGAGGCCATGCTGGCTGCTCCCGGCAATTGGAACAAGCATTATCACGGAGATGAGAGGCAGCTCTATCTCTGCCGCCGCTATAGCTTCTCTGACCGCGCCAGGTATTATCTGGGCGTGCCGGCTGTACGGGAGGCCATTCAGAGGCTTTTGGACAATCTGGGCAGGCACAGCATACCCATGAATATGCTGCACCAGTATATGCCCTTGAGCTATGCCAAGGTGCGGGATGGGATTTTGCCCCTGGATCCCAAGGCCCTGGCCATGGACGGCGTGGCTGCCTTTTTGGCGGACTATGATTACGCTGTTGGCATAGATCTGGCCTAGACCTAATTATAGCAGAAGCTGCTCCGGCCCTGTGCCTGCCGACCCGAGAGGGGGAGGCGGGCGGGGGCCTTTTTTGTGGAGAAAATGTGGGTGCCGGCGGAAAAGTCAGGCCGCCTTCGGGCTGGCCTGGGGCGGAATATGCGATGGCGGGTGTCTGCTGCAGCAGATTCCCCCTCTCAGCACTGCATCTTGAATTTTCCCCCAGGGATTTGGTATGATGAAGAGGAGGAATTTGGCAGTGGGGAGTCTGGCCGGCTCTCTTTTTGTGCTTGATAAAAAATGATGGAAATGAGGTTGGGTTATGGCGGTAGGTAAGGCAAAGGCGCCAGCGCACACGCCGGCTTATGTGGTAGATGAGGACAGGCTGGAGGCCAATTTGGAGATATTGCAGGGGCTGCGCCGCCGCACCGGCGCCAAAATCCTGTTGGCGCAAAAGGCCTTTTCCCTTTATGGCCTCTATTCCTGGATGGCCGGATATCTGGACGGCACTACGGCCAGCGGGCCTTATGAATTGCGGCTGGCGGCTACGGAATGGCCCGGGGGGGAACATCATATCTTTTCCCCGGCCTACCGTGAGGAGGATTGGCCCGAGATTCTGTCCATGGCCGGCCATGTGGTTTTTAATTCCTGGGATCAGCTGCTGCGCTTTGGCCCTTCGGCCAAGGAGGCGGGGAGGGAAGTGGGACTTCGGGTAAACCCCGCCTGCTCCACCCAGGAGGGACATGCCATATATGACCCCTGCGCGCCCGGCTCCCGGCTGGGGGCCACCTGGGAGCGGTGGCAGGCTCTGCGGGAGGCGGATGGCCGGGCCTTTGCCCAAGGCCTCTCCCTGCTGGACGGCCTGCACTTCCACACGCTTTGTCAGCAGGACGCTCCGGATCTGGCCTTCACGCTGGAGGCGGTGGAAAGGCAGTTTGGCGCCTATCTGAAAGATATGCGCTGGATCAATTTTGGCGGAGGGCATCATATCACCCGCCCGGATTATACCATGGATGTGCTGGAGGCCTGTATAGGCCGTATGCAGGAGAACTACGGCCTGGAGGTCTATTTGGAGCCGGGCGAGGCCGTGGCGCTGGATGCGGGATACCTCTATTCCACCGTCCTGGAGATTGTGGAAAATCAAAAAAAGATAGCCATCTTGGACACCTCTGCCGCCTGCCATATGCCGGATGTGCTGGAGATGCCTTATAGGCCTCCCTTGACGGGCGGGGGCGAGGCCGGAGGGGAACACAGCTATATTTTGGCCGGACCCACCTGTCTGGCTGGTGATGTTATAGGCGAGTACAGCTTTGACCGGCCTCTGGAAATAGGGGATGTGCTGGAATTTGGCGATATGGCCATATACTCTATGGTAAAGAACAATACTTTTAACGGCATGCCCCTGCCCTGGATTTATCTGCGGCGCAGAGGGGCGGACAGGCTGTGGAAGTCATTTGGATATGAGGAGTTTCGCCGCCGCCTGTAGGCGGAGGGAGGTGTCTGGTGCATATAATCAAAAATGGAAATCCGGCCGGGGATGGCTACCGTATGCCTGCGGAGTTTGCCCCCCATCAGGGCTGTCTGATGATATTTCCCCAGCGCAGGGATTCTTGGCAATATGGGGCCTATGCCGCAAGAAAGGCCTTTGCCCAGGTGGCCATGGCCATATCTCGCTTTGAGAAGGTGACTGTGCTGGCCGGCGCCGGCGCCTATGATGTCGCCCGGGCCATGCTTCCGGCCCATATACGGGTGGTGGAGATGGAGAGCGATGATGCCTGGGCCAGGGATTACCTGCCCACCTTTGTGGTGGATGGCCGGGGCGGCATACGGGGGCTGGATTTTGGATTCAACGCCTGGGGAGGCCTGGTGGACGGCCTGTATTTTCCCTGGGACAAGGACAATGCCATGGCCAGAAAGGTCTGCGACCTGATGGATGTGGATGTATATGATATGCGGGATTTCATACTGGAGGGGGGGAGCATACATGTGGACGGAGAGGGGACCTGCATGGTAACCGCCAGCTGCCTCCTCTCCCCCGGCCGCAATCCCCATCTGTCCAGGGAGGAGATAGAGCAGAAGCTGAGGTACTGCCTGGGGGTGGAAAAGGTGCTGTGGCTGCCCCGGGGCATATATATGGACGAAACCAATGAGCATGTGGACAATATCTGCTGCTTTCTGCGGCCGGGCGTGGTGGCGCTGGCCTGGACTGAGGATACAGAGGATGCCCAATACGCCATGAGCCGGGCCTGTCTGGAGTATCTGGATGGGGAAAGGGATGCTGCCGGCCGCCGGCTGGAGGTGGTGAGACTGCCCCAGCCCAGGCCGGTGGTGATGACAGAGGAGGAGTGCCAGGGCCTTGACGGGGCAGAGGGTCAGCCCTCCAGATCGCCGGGGGAGAGGCTGGCTGCCTCCTATGTGAATTTTTACTTTGCCAATGGAGCGGTGATCATGCCGGCATTTGGAGATCCGGCGGACGGCGAGGCCGCCGCAATCCTGGCAAAATATCTGCCGGATAGGGAGATCCTATCCATATCCGCCCGGGATATACTGATAGGCGGGGGCAATATCCACTGCATAACACAACAAATACCCCGAGTCTAGGGTGGACTCCATATGGAAACGGCAGAATATGGGGTCCGGAGCCAGTTCGGGTGCGTGTGTTTGCGGTTGCGTATAGAGGTGATGGAGCATGGAAGTTAGGGGAAAACTGGGGCTGGCTGTGGTACAAATGCCTTTTGTAAGCAGCCGGGAGGAGAATATTTTCGCAGTTCTGGCAGCGTTGGAAAAGGCGTCTGCCATGGGAGCGCAGGTGGTGCTGCTGCCGGAGCTGTTTGAGGGCCGATATTTTTGTCAGGAAAAGGATTATGCGCTCTATGGGGAGGCCCGCAGCCTGGAGGAGGATCCGGCCGTGGCGGCCATCCGGGAAAAGGCGGCTGCCCTGGACCTGGTGGTGCCGGTCAGCTTTTATGAACGCGCTGGCATGGCTTTATTCAATAGTGTGGCCATGATAGACGGCGACAGGGGCATACTGGGCGTATATAGAAAAATGCATATACCGGATGACCATTTTTACCAGGAGAAATTCTACTTTTCCCCTGGGGATACAGGATTTCGGGTCTGGGATACCCGCTATGGCCGCATAGGTGTGGGCATATGCTGGGATCAGTGGTTTCCGGAGGCGGCCAGGATTATGGCGTTGGAGGGTGCGGACCTGCTGCTCTATCCCACGGCCATAGGCAGCGAGCCCGTGCTGGAATGTGACAGCTCCGGACATTGGATGCGTTGTATGTGCGGCCATGCTGCGGCCAATCTGGTCTATGTGGCGGCGGCCAATCGCATAGGCCGGGAGCAGGTACGCCCCAGCGAGGCCAACAATGGCCAGGACTCGTCCTTGGAGTTTTATGGAAGCTCCTTTGTGGCAGACTACACCGGGCAGACCTTGCAGGTGGCCGGCCGGGACAGGGAGGAGATATTGTTTTGTACCTTGGATTTGGCCCAGGCCAGGCAGATGCGGGAGAGCTGGGGCATATTTCGGGACAGGCGGCCCGAGGCTTATGGGCGCATATGCCGGTATTGAGGGCGGATAGGAGGAAGCATGCGGCTGGAGCGGGTGGATGAAAAAACCATCAAGTGCTTTTTGTCCAATGAGGAATTGGCCAATTACGATATTACCTACAAAGATTTCATTGTGCGCAGCGATAAGGCCAGGGATCTGATGGACAAAATCCTTGGTCAGGCCAGGCAGGAGTTGGGTTACAGACTGGAAGGCATTTCGGTGGATTTGCAGATTATGATGATGCCGGAGCAGGGCTTGCTGCTGACCTTTTCCGAGGCGGAGCCTCCGGAGATTTGGCGTGAGCTGCTGGAAAATATGAGCCAGATGGAGATGGATCAGGAGCTGGTGGCCAAGCGGGGGGCGGGTCTGTTGGCTGCGCTTGCGCTGGCCCTGGAGGATGCCAAAAAACGCGCCGGGGCTGATGAGGCCGCAGAGGGCGGCCCTTCGGAAAAGAAGAAGGGAAAGGAGAAATCTGCGGACAAGAAAAAGTCTGCTGAGGAGAAGCCCCAGCAGGCGGTATTCTTTTTCGAGGAGTTGCGCCCTATTATGGATATGGCGCAGGCCCTGCCCAAGGGTCTGCGCATAGGCAGCCGGCTGTACCGCATGCCCGAGGGGCTGTATTTGCATATATATAAGGGGCGGGCGGCTTATGACAAGTTCAGCCGGGTCTGCATACGTGCCATGGAATATGGGCGTCTATGCCCCAAGGATAGGATGACGGTGGCATTTTTGGAGGAGCATGGCAGCCCGGTGGGCGGGGATGGCATACTAAAGACCCTGGGTTCCATCTAGGGGAGAGGAAGCATGGATACGGGCAAGATATTGGTGGTGGATGACAATCCGGAGATAAGGGAGGTCTTGGACATACTCCTGCGGGGAGAGGGATATGGCGTGGTTCTGGCTGCCCGGGGGGAAGAGGCGCTGTTGGCTTTGGAGGCGCATGGGGATTTGGACCTGGTCATATTGGATGTGATGATGCCGGGGGAGGACGGTATGGAGGTCTGCGGCCGCATACGGGAGCGGTCCAACGTGCCTATATTATTCCTGACGGCCCGCTCCGGAGAGCAGGACAAGGCTAAGGGCTTTCTGGCCGGAGGGGATGACTACCTATCCAAGCCCTTTGCCACCGGGGAATTGCTGCCCCGGGTAAAGGCTCTAGTCCGGCGTTTTCGCATTTATCAGGGCAAGAAGCAGGCGGAAAACGGGGATGTGATCCTGTTCCGGGATCTGGAGGTGCACAAGCGCTGCAACCGGGTCAAAAAGGCCGGAGAGGATGTAGCGCTGACTGAGCTGGAATACCAGATTCTCCTGTTGATGGCTTCCAATGTAGGCCGGGTGTACTCCGCCCAGGAACTGTATGAGCAGGTGTGGAAGGAGCCTTATTTTCATAATTCCGCAGGCACGGTTATGGTGCATATACGAAAACTCCGCACCAAAATAGAGGAGGATGCTAAGCGGCCGGAGTATATTTTGACTGTTTGGGGCAGGGGATACAAAATGGAGTATTAGGCGGATGGATAGGAAAAAAATACCCGGGGTTTTCTGGGAAAAGCTGCAAAATTTCTTGTTTGGCCGTCTGTATATGGAGCTGCTTTTGGCTGTGCTCTTTTCTCTGGGCATGGCCTTTGGTATATTTTGGATCTGCCAAAAAGGCCTGTATGCCGGTTCGGATTATATACTGGACAACACCCAATATGAGAGCGAGAATAATAGGGAAAAATACGCAGAATTGCAGGAATTTGTCCAGGATAAGGGCCTGGCCTCCACGGATTATACGGCCTTGTCCAGATGGTGCAAGCGGAGACAGCCCCTATCCTTTGGCATATTGGAGGAGGGGAGGGTGGTCTATGATTCGGACTGGGGAGAGATAGAAGCTGGGCAGGAGCTGTGGGATTATGCCGGCTGGTATATGTTGTATACGCTGGAGTTTGCCGACGGGGCGAAGCAGGTGTACTTTGAAGCCTATCCCGCCTACAAGCTCTATGCCTTGGCCAATTATTTTTCTTTGGGTTTGGGAGGGCTGTTTTTTGTTCTGTTTTTTACCAAGCTGATACAGAGAAAGATAGGGTATATTTATCAAATTCAGAGGGGCATACGCTGCCTGGAGCAGGGGGATTTGCATTATGAAATACCCTGCAAGGGCAGGGATGAGATAGGGCATTTGGCTACTGCTCTCAACGATATGCGGCGGGCTTTGCACAGCCAGATTACAGAGAAGCAGAGGGCTTTTGCTGCAAATCGGGATTTGATCACGGCCCTGTCCCATGACCTTCGCACGCCTCTGACCACCCAGATGGCTTATTTGGAGATGTTGGGCAAGGGGCGTTTTAGAGATGGACAGGAGAGGGATAAGTACCTGGAAAAGGCCATATCCACCTGCGGGCAGATCAAGGATATGTCTGATAGATTGTTTGAATATTTTATGGTTTTTGACAAGGAAAATCTGCCCATTTCCCATTTGGAAACCGTGGATGCCCTGGCCCTGTTTGGCCAGTTCGTGGAGGAATATGTCTGGATTTTGGAGGAGGAATCCTTTTCGTTTTCCATACAAATGCCGGAGGAGGGGCATTATCCCATATCCGTTTCCACGGCGTATATGAGCCGCATTTTTGACAATATTTTTTCCAATATCCGCAAATATGGCGACAACTCCCAGGAGGTTCGGCTGCGGGTGCAGGTTCTGGCGGGCAAGGTTTTATTCCACATCAGCAATGGCATTCTGGAGCAGCCCAGCCGGGGAGATAGCGCAAAAATCGGCCTAAAAAATGTGGAAAAAATGATGGATTTGCAGGGAGGCAGATTCCGGGCGGAGAGGCAGGGGGAGAGGTTTTGCCTGTACCTGGCTTTTCCCCTGGCGGGAAATGGGGCTTGACAGTCTTTGGACAAGGGCGTATGATATAGAAGATATCCTTTGGCAGGACGGATAGGAAATAGCAAGAGGGAGTAATTCCACATGGCAATAGTGGTTTTGGAAAATGCCGTGCGGGGTAAGTCAACATCGTGGCCCTGGGGCCTGGCTTATCCATAAAGAATGAGACTCATATACTGTGGCCTCTGGCCGTGGTATGTGGGTTTTTTTGTTGGATGGCCGGAATCCGCTGCCGGGATATGTCGCATGGAAAAAATAAAGGAGGAGTGCAGTGAACAGTCAAAAAGCGTACACCAAGGAATGGGATCAGGTGTTGGGTGAGATGCAGTCTGGCCCGGAGGGCCTGAGCCAAGAAGAGGCACAGGCCAGGATGGAGCGCTGCGGCAAGAACAAATTGCAGGAGGCGGAGAAGATCACCCTCTTTGCCCGGTTTGTGGCCCAGCTCAAGGATCCGATGATACTGATACTTGTAGCCGCCGCCGTGGTCAGCGGCATCACCTCCCTTTATGAGGGGGAATCCCTGACGGATGTGATTATCATACTGGCCGTGGTGCTGATCAATTCCATATTGGGCGTGGTACAGGAGAGCAAGGCGGAGGCGGCCATAGCCGCATTGCAAGAGATAGCCGCCGCCACTTCCAAGGTGCTGCGGGACGGTCAGATCCGCACCATACACAGCGAGGATCTGGTGCCGGGAGATGTGGTGGTGCTGGAGGCCGGAGATGCCGTTCCGGCGGATGGCCGTCTGATTGAATGTGCCAGTTTGAAAATAGAAGAGGCGGCGCTGACCGGTGAATCTGTGCCGGTGGACAAGAAGCTGGATGCGCTGGGAGGCGATGGGGAAGTGCCTTTGGGCGACCGCAAGAATATGGTGTTTATGGGATCCACTGTGGTGTATGGCCGGGGCAAGGCTGTAATCACCCAGACGGGAATGGACACCCAGATGGGCAAGATAGCCCATGCGCTGACCCAGGCCAAGGAAGAGGCCACGCCCCTGCAGAAGAAGCTGACCGGCCTGAGCAAGGTGTTGAGTATGCTGGTGCTGGGCATCTGCGCTCTGGTATTTGTCATAGACGTGGCGCGCAGCTATCCTGATATCCATCCGGAGGGGCTGTTGGATACCTTTATGGTGGCTGTGAGTCTGGCTGTGGCGGCCATACCCGAGGGTCTGGCGGCGGTGGTCACCATAGTCCTCTCCATAGGTGTGACCAATATGTCCCGCCGCAATGCGGTTATCCGCAAGCTGACTGCTGTGGAAACACTGGGTTGCGCCGGCATTATCTGCTCGGACAAGACCGGTACGCTGACCCAGAATAAGATGACGGTGGTGCAGCACTGGGCGCAGGACCAGGCGCTGCTGGCCAAGGCCATGTCCCTTTGCTCGGATGCAGAGCCGGATGAGAAGGGCAATGCCCAGGGTGAGCCCACGGAGGCCGCCTTGGTCAATTATGCCAGCTCTCTGGGCCTGACTAAGGGGCAGCTCAAACAGCAGGAACCCCGTGTGGCAGAGGCTCCCTTTGACTCAGTCCGCAAGCGCATGAGCACACTGCACAAATTGGAGGACGGATCCATAGTCCAATACACCAAGGGCGCGCCGGATGAGATTCTGGCCCATTGTGACAGGATATTGACGGCGGAGGGCGTAGTGCCCCTGAGTCAGGCGCTGCGGGATGAGGTCATGTCCCGCAACAAGGAGATGGCGGATAAGGCGCTGCGGGTGCTGGGCGCCGCCAGCCGCCAGTGGGATACTCTGCCCCAGGATTGCTCCCCAGAGTATTTGGAGGACCATATGGTATTCCTGGGCCTGACCGGCATGATAGACCCGGTGCGTCCGGAGGTGGAGGCGGCCATACAGGAATGTCGCCGCGCCGGCATACGTCCGGTGATGATCACCGGCGACCACAGGGATACGGCGGTGGCCATAGCCACCCAGTTGGGCATCATCGCCGATGCATCCGGGGCCATCACCGGCCTGGAGTTGGATGCCATCAGCGAGGAGGATTTTGCCGAGAAGGTGAGCCATTTCGGCGTGTATGCGCGGGTGCAGCCGGAGCATAAGGTGCGCATAGTAAAGGCCTGGAAAGCCAGGGGCGCAGTCACGGCCATGACAGGCGATGGCGTAAACGACTCTCCCTCCATCAAAAATGCGGACATAGGCATAGGCATGGGCATAACCGGCACGGATGTGACCAAGAATGTGGCGGATATGGTTTTGGCCGATGACAATTTTGCCACCATCGTGTCTGCCGTGGGTGAGGGCCGCCGGATTTATGATAATATACGCAAATCCATACAGTTTTTGCTGGCGTCCAACCTCTCCGAGGTGCTGGCCATATTCTTCGCCACGCTGGTGGGCTTTGTCATCCTAAAGCCCGTGCATTTGCTCTGGATCAATCTGATTACCGATACCTTCCCGGCGCTGGCCCTGGGCATGGAGGAGGCGGAGCCGGATATCATGCGGCGGCCTCCCAGAGATCCCAAGGAGGGGATTTTTGCCGGCGGCGTAGGAGCCAATATACTCATACACGGCACGCTGGTGACGGTGATGACTGTGGCGGCTTATCTGATAGGCCACTACATAGAGTCCGGCCGCTGGGAGTTTGTCAACAGCGCAGACGGCATGACCATGGCATTTTTGACCCTGTCCATGACGGAAATCTTCCACTCTTTCAATATGCGTTCCCTGGACAAGTCCATCTTTGTCCTGAAGAAGCAGAATGTATTCCTGCTGGGCGCCATGCTGCTGTCCTTTGTCCTGACCACGGCGGTGATTTATGTGCCTTTCCTGGCGGAGGCCTTTGGATTCGAGACCATATCCCTGGGCGAGTACGGCATATCCATACTCTTGGCCGTATGCATTATTCCCATAGTGGAGGTGCAAAAGTTCCTGATGCGTTCGATGGCGAAAAAATCCTGAGGTTTCATTGCCTGCGGGCGGCCAAAGTCGTATAATAAGGCTTAGAGCGATGGGCGTTTCTGGGGAGGAACCCTTGCTTTGCGGGGGGTCCGGCGGAAAGGAGGTGGCGTATGCCATTGGTAACTACCAAGGAGTTGTTTGTGGATGCGGCCAAGAGGGGTTATGGCATAGGCGCGTTCAATGTGGAGAATATGGAGATGGTGCAGGCCGTGGTGGCTGCCGCTGAGGAGCTGCGTTCTCCGGTGATATTGCAGACCACATCCACCACATTGAAATACGCTGGCTGCGATTATTTCTTTGCCCTGGCCAATGCGGCCGCCAAAAATGCCACTGTGCCTGTGGTCATACATCTGGACCATGGCAGCGGTTTTGATATAGCGGTCAAGGCCTTTCGCGCCGGATATACTTCCGTTATGATAGACGGCTCCCACAGCCCTTTTGAGGAAAATATAGCCATCACCAAGAGGGTGGCGGATATATGCCATGCCGGCGGCGTGCCTGTAGAGGCGGAGTTGGGCAAGGTAGGGGGTAAAGAGGACGAGGTGGATGGCGGCTCAGGCGGGTATACGGATCCGGACGAGGCTGTGGCTTTTGTGGAGGCCACAGGCGCAGACTCCCTGGCTGTGGCTATAGGAACGGCCCATGGCGTGTATAAGGGAGAACCCAAGGTGGATGTAGACCGCCTGGCGCAGATCCACGCCAAACTGTCCATACCCCTGGTGCTGCACGGCACCTCCGGAGTGCCGGATGCCGTGGTGCAGGAGTGCATACGGCGGGGTGTTTGCAAGGTGAATTATGCCACGGACCTTCGCATTTGCTTTAGCGATGGGGTAAAGGAAGTGCTGGCGGCCAAGCCGGACGTCATAGACCCCAAGGCCTACGGCGCGGTGGGCCGTGAAAAGGTCAAGGAATATGTCATGGGCCGCATGCGGGTTTGCGGCAGCGATGGCAAGGCCTGATCCGCCGGCTGCGCTTATCCGGCCGAAAGGGAAAGAGAGGCCGCGCATTTTGGTGTTTCTTCGCAAGAGTTCCTGCCGTCTGTGGGCGGCCGGGACTCTTGTTTTTTTTGTCTGCGCCCGGACAAAGTTTTTTTTACAAAAATAGCTTTGACAGTTGACATGGGCAAAAGAGCTGTGGTAATATACATGAGTTCGACAAAAACGAACAAATGCGCTTTGACAACTAAATAGCAATGCACATCTGAACGGATAAGGAAGACATACAGCACTACCCGGCAGCGCGCCGCGAGGCGGGCGGCCGGAAAAAAGACGGCCATGCCGCGAGGCAGGGCCGCATGCCATACGTTCAAACATGAGAGTTTGATCCTGGCTCAGGATGAACGCTGGCGGCACGCCTAACACATGCAAGTCGAACGGGGCGGGGGGTGTTTCGGCACGCCCCGCCCAGTGGCGGACGGGTGAGTAACGCGTGGGCAACCTGCCCCGTGCAGGGGGACAACGCCCGGAAACGGGCGCTAATACCCCATAGAGGGGCCGGCCGCATGGCCGGCCCTGGAAAGCTCCAAAGCGGCACGGGATGGGCCCGCGTCCGATTAGCCGGTTGGCGGGGTAACGGCCCACCAAAGCAGCGATCGGTAGCCGGCCTGAGAGGGCGGACGGCCACACTGGGACTGAGACACGGCCCAGACTCCTGCGGGAGGCAGCAGTGGGGGATATTGCACAATGGGGGGAACCCTGATGCAGCGATGCCGCGTGGGTGAAGAAGCGTTTCGGCGCGTAAAGCCCTGTCAGCGGGGAAGAAACAGACGGTACCCGACCAAGAAGCCCCGTATACGTCCCCATGTCAAGGCCGGGTAAGGTTCTTCGCGTTGCTTCGAATTAAACCACATGCTCCACCGCTTGTGCGGGTCCCCGTCAATTCCTTTGAGTTTCATTCTTGCGA
>JBGYPP010000077.1:0-11120 GCA_041838515.1 Acetatifactor sp.
CGTGACTTCCAACCGGATACACCCCTAACCAAATGTGTAACGGACATCACTGAGATTAAAGCAGCTGACGGCAAGCTATATGTCTCCTCTATTTTTGATTGCTTTGATTCTGCTGTTTTAGGACTGGCGATGGATACTAACATAAAGGCGCCTCTATGTGTAAGGACCTTAGATAACGCAATGATGGTTTATCCAGAGCTCCGGGGAGCCATTATCCATTCCGGTCGTGGAACCCAGTACACTAGCCAAACTTATCGGGATGCAATCAGTTATCATGGAATACAACAGAGTATGAATAGTGCCGGTGGTCGATGCCATGACAATGCTCGCTGTGAAAGCATGTGGGCTCGAATGAAGTCCGAACTGCTTTATGATCGTTATGAACCAGAAGAAATAACTGTTGAAGAACTCAAGGTTCTAATCCAGCGATACTTCTTCAGCTATTGGAATAACCGCCGGATTTGCTCTGCCAATGGAGGACTTCCTCCTATGGTAAAGAGAGCACGGTATTACCGCTCCCTAGGAGTGTCTGCTTAATGCTTGGAATACTTGGGGATAACCTGTCAACCAATATTGACAATATCATAAGGAATGGCGAACAATCAGCGGATGCAGGTTGGGACAGATAGACATTTGCCATTGATTGATGACCGGTTTATGAGAATATGTTCAAAAAAGGAATCCCTAAAAATACAAACAAGGGGTTCCTTTTTTTACACACACACTGTATTTTCGGTTGCCTCTTTAGAGGCATGCTATACATATAGGTAGAAAATGGATGGGCATACATGATAAGGTTGTAACCAGGGGATGGTGAATGGTAAGATGGAAGTGAAGCTAGCAGAAAGTCAAAGGCTGTGCTTATTTATGCATGGACATTGTTGTTGCCGGGATGATGTTGAATACTATTTTGGAATTGTGTATATAGGGGTGAAATGATGGAAGCGAGAGACGCGTTAAAGGTCTATTTTGGATACAGTACTTTTAAGCCCGGACAGGAAAAAATCATTCACGCCATTCTATCCGGAAAGGATGTACTGTCTATTATGCCTACAGGGTCTGGAAAATCTATTTGTTATCAGGTTCCGGCTCTGCTTTTGCCAGGGATTACCATTGTGATATCTCCGTTAATTTCGCTGATGCAGGATCAGGTCAAAGCCTTGCTTGAAGTCGGCATCAAGGCGGGATATATCAATTCCTCTCTGACAGAACAGGAGATTTCTGCAGTATATTTCAGAGCCCTGCATGGCGATTATAAGATTTTGTATATGGCGCCTGAACGTTTGGAGAGCAGTGCCTTTGTTCGCTTTGCCAACCGAGTGGACATTTCGATGGTTACAGTTGATGAAGCGCATTGTATTTCCCAGTGGGGGCAGGATTTTAGACCGAGTTATCTTAAAATCGTACAATTTATAGAAAATTTGGGGAAAAGACCAATAGTAAGCGCATTTACGGCTACAGCGACAGAAGAAGTATCAACAGATATATCATGTATGCTTAAATTGCAAAATCCCAGCGTTGTAGTAACTGGTTTTGATCGAGGGAATCTGTATTTTGATGTGGATGTGAGAAAAAACAAGGATGATTATGTACTGGAGTATGTACGCAAGCATCCGGATGACAGCGGAATCATTTACTGTGCCACCAGAAAGAATGTAGATGCTTTGTATGAACTGTTTTATAAAGCCGGCATCCCGGTTGCAAGATACCATGCCGGAATGAGTAATGAAGACAGGAAAGGAAATCAGGATGATTTTATTTATGACAGGACTCCGGTGATGGTTGCTACCAACGCCTTCGGTATGGGTATAGACAAATCGAATGTCCGCTTTGTCATTCATTATAATATGCCCCAGAGCATGGAGAACTATTATCAAGAAGCCGGACGTGCAGGGCGAGATGGAGAAGCTTCCCAGTGTATTTTGTTGTTTTCTCCGCAGGATATGGTGATCAATAAGTACCTGCTCGAACATAAGGATTTTTCGGGAGTTCTGGATGAGAATGTGGACTTGATCAAACAGCGGGATATAAAGCGGCTGCAGGTTATGGAAAGGTATAGCACGACATCGGGTTGTCTGAGAAATTACATATTGGGATATTTTGGCGAAAAACGGGATGTGCCTTGTGGCCGCTGTGGAAATTGTGATAAAGAGTTTATCGAAATCGATATGATAGAGGATGCCAAATGTGTCATTAACTGTGTATGGGAGGCTAAAGGGAGATATGGATTGAATATCATACTGGGAACCTTGCTCGGCGCAGATAGAGCTCGTTTGAAAGAACTTGGCACTACAAAATACGTGACATACGGTGCATTAAAACACCGATCAGAACAGGAGTTGAGAAGGCTGATTGCTCAGCTGGTCTTGGATGGTTACCTCTATCAGACCGCTGAAAAGTATAGTGTATTGGGTGTGGGGAATATTCAGCCCCTCAAAGGGGCTGATGCGCATGTGATGGTCAGAGTATTTCGAGATAGCGATATGGGAAAGAACGGCAGCAACCTTCGCCGCAGAAGCACGGATGCTCTGAGCAAATCTGGCTATGCGTTATGGGAGATCCTTCGCCGGCTCAGGATGCAGATTGCCCAAGAGGAAGGGATGCCGCCCTATATTGTGTTTAGTGATAAGACCTTGGTCGAAATGAGTGTGCATATGCCGCTAGACAGATCATCCATGTTGGGTATATCTGGAGTTGGTGAGTTGAAATTTGAAAAATATGGGGAGAGATTTATACAAGCTATTGCAAGATTTATAGATAATCATCCTGAAGCAGTTATGGCTATCGGTGATGAAGAGAATAGGGAAACGCTAAGGAGGAAGTCTGAAAAGAAACGCAAGGTTCCGAAGGGACCATTTTATCTCAATCTAGAGGATGAAGAGGGTTTTGTGTACCGTGATTTCTGCCGTATGACAGAGCTTAGGGATGAGTTGAACAGGATTTCTTCTGGAAATCATGTGAAACGTATTTTTGGTACGGATATTTATAAGCTGCTTTTGGAAAAGGGATATGTGGAAGAACGGACAGTCAACGGCATAATAGAACAGTTTCCGACAGAAGCCGGACGGGCCAAAGGGATAATCCGGGCTGAGCAGATCAGCAAAAAGGGTAGTGTGTACATGGTGCTAATGTATCCGCCTGCTATTCAGAGAGAAATTGTCGCTCACTATGTGGATATTCGGGAACGTGTGGCAGAAGAAACAGAAGCAGTAAAGGATGGTATGGAACATAAGCCCTTGGATCGGCTTGTGTACAACAGCGGGATGCAAAAACCAGACGGGGCGGGGACGGCATGGACCGAGGAAGAGGATAAGCGGCTTGATGAAGAGTTTCTCTCTGGCATGGACATTGCACAGATGGCGAAAATACACGATCGAACATACGGCGCGATTTGCGCGCGCCTCAAAAAACATGGGTTGATAGATTGAGAGATGGGCGAATGGGTGTGGTATAAAATGGCAGGAGCCTGGGGAGGTGGGTGATGAAGTTTCGCCGGAAGCCTCCCTGAGAGGCCCCCTACATCGAGGCCTCATCCAAAAGGCGTATCCGGGTCTGGTACAGTTCCTGGGACAGGTCCACATAGACCGGATGTGGATTGGTAAAGCGCAGGGATTCATCCCAGAGGGTGTCCAGTTCCCGCCGGCAGATTTCCCGTATCTCCATCACGCTGGGGGATGTATAGACGCATTCCCCCTTGAGGAATATGGGGGCCAGCAGGGGACGCAGCCTGTAGCTGCCCGCAGCCAGCAAGGTCTTTTTCCAGGGGGCCTGGGGGTCGAAGAGCAGCAAGGGCTGATCCTCGCTGTACTCCTCGTGGGTCAGGCAGATGAGATCCGCCTTAATCTTGCCGCTCTCCCTGTCATATACCCTATAGATCTTCTTGTCCCCGGGATTGGTCACCTTTTCTATATTTTCTGACAATTTGATCTTGGGAATAAAGCGGCCCTGTTGATCCTGTATGGCCGCCAGCTTGTATACGCCGCCAAAGGCCGGCGTATCTTTGGAGGTGATGAGGTTGGTACCCACGCCCCAGGAGGTGATGGCCGCACCCTGAGCCTTGAGGCTCTCTATCAAATGTTCGTCCAGGTCATTGGAGGCGGAGATGATGGCATCGGCAAATCCGGCCTTATCCAGCATGCGTCGGGCCTTTTTGGACAGATAGGCCAAATCGCCGCTGTCTAGGCGTATGCCGTAGAGTCCCAGTTCTACACCCTCCTCCCTCAGCCTTTGAAAGACCTTGATGGCATTGGGAACGCCGCTCTTTAGGGTGTCATAGGTATCCACCAGCAAAATACAGGCCTGGGGGTACATATGGGCGTATTGCAGAAAGGCATCGTACTCGTTGGGAAAGCTCATCACCCAACTATGGGCGTGGGTTCCCCGCACCGGCACATCGAAAAGCCGTCCTGCCAGCACATTGCTGGTGCCGGCGCAGCCTCCTATAATGGCCGCTCTGGCGCCATAAGTGCCGGCATCCGGTCCCTGGGCCCGGCGGAGGCCAAACTCCAATACGCCATCTCCCTTGGCCGCCTGGCAGACCCGGGCCGCCTTGGTGGCGATCAGGCTTTGGTGGTTTACTATATTGAGTATGGCCGTTTCCACCAACTGGGCCTCCATAATGGGGGCGATGACCTTGATTAAAGGCTCTCTGGGAAAGACCACCGTCCCCTCGGGTATGGCGTAGATATCCCCGGAGAAGCGAAATTGCGACAGGTACTCCAGAAAATCTTCAGAAAATATATGTAAATTTCGCAAATAGTCTATATCTTCTGGGGCAAAATGCAGTTCCTTAATATACTGAATGAGCTGTTCCAGGCCGGCGCAGATGGAGTAGGCGCCGCCGCCAGGGTTGCTGCGGTAGAACATATCAAAAATCACGGTTTCGTTGCAATCCCGATGATGGAAATAGCCCTGCATCA
Source organism: Acetatifactor sp. (assembly GCA_041838515.1). Lineage (GTDB taxonomy): Bacteria > Bacillota > Clostridia > Lachnospirales > Lachnospiraceae > JBGYPP01. The sequence goes on from JBGYPP010000077.1 coordinate 4,920, forward strand.
TGGTCAGCTCATATAAATCCGTCAATAGTGTCAAATTTTGTCTGGACATGGATTTCCCTCCCGGGCAGTGGGTTTACTAGCATACCAATTGGTTGCGGCCGCCGGCCTTGCCCTTGTATAAGTTTTCGTCAGCCGCCCGCAGCTGCTCGCCTGCGGAGAGCTGGGATGCGCCCACTGCGCCTATGGTCATGGTCAGTCTTATGGTCAGGCCCTGGGCTGCGGCCGGCGGGTGAAATTCGGCCTGGGTGAGGCCGTCTTTGTGTTGCTCCGCCTCCGCCAGGGAATCCACATCGCAGACAAAGATATTGGCCAACTCCCCGGCGGGCAGGGGCTGAGCAGCTGACTCGGGATTGTACACTATGGCCAGTTCCCGTATCCTGTCCAGCAATTTCTCCATCAGGGGCTGGGCGGTGGCCAGATCGGAACGCTCATAGATCAGCAGAAACTCCTCCCCGCCCCAGCGCGCGGCCATACCGTAGTGCTTCATATGCTGCTGCAGGGTCTGTGCCACCTGCTGGAGCACTACATCGCCGCAGTCATGGCCGTATTGGTCATTGATTTTCTTGAAATAATCTATGTCGCATATGGCCAAGGTATAACTCTGGCCGTTCTCCAGGTAGCGCTGGTGGGCCAGGCGAAGTCTGGCATCTGCCGTGCGGCGGTTGTAGAGGCCGGTCAAAGCATCCCTCTCTATCAATTTGCGCAAGGTGCTCTGCATATGCAGCGTGCAGGCCGCCATCTCAGATAACTCATCCGACCTGGCCAGCACGGCCGTGTCTATGGAGGAGTTGAGGGTGCCGCTGGTGATTTTGACCAGCAGGGCCTGTATCTGTCGGAATGTGTGTATCAGCTGCTTGGCATAGGTGAACACCAGGAAGATGATCACGCCTATGCCGGCCGTGCCTATGGCCATCATGGGCGTTAGGGAGCTGCGCAGCTGGGCCTCCACTGAGGCGGCCGGCCTGCCGGCGGATAGCATGCCCACCAGAGAGCCGTCTGCGTTATATAGCGGCGAATAGTATGCGAACCAGGTCTGTCCTTCCAGTTCGGCATTGCGGTAGAACTGCGCTTCGCCGCTGCGCAGCACATCTTCCTGCACTATGGCATTGGCGGCAGTTCCTATGGGGCGGTTGCCTTTATGGTCGCGCAAGGTGGTCAGAACCCGCACTTCCTGATAGAATAATGTAAATTCCACATCTAAAGTTTTGGAAAACATTTCTAAAAGTTCAAAATTATCTGTTAAATCCTCATCCCCTTTGAAAAGGCGTATATTGCCGTTGGCATCCCTTTGTAGGTGATAATCCCCTTCGGAACTCAAATCCAATATCATCTCCATGGTATGCACAGCGTTGGATAATTCCTTTTTTACATTGGCATAGGTGTGCTGTGCAAAGGCCTGATATCCGGCGGCTATCATCAGGCTGCCCAGAAATACCAGCGGAAGTATGCAGAGCACATATAAGGTATGGCTCAATTTTCTCTTGTGTGCAGGCATGGGATCTACCTCATTCCTCATAAAAACTGAACAAAATTGGGTGAAAAGTACTATTTCATCTTGAATATAATATAAGCATAATATCGGCATAAAAGCAATGGCACTTCATCGTTTGACGGGAAAAGGGGATGAATAATATCGAAATATTGGATAAAGATTTTGGGAGCTGTGGACAAGCGGGAAATATGCGTGGTATAGATAGAGGAAAGGGGCCGGAAGATCCCGGCCGGGGGAGGATGTATGCGCATATTGTTGGTGGAGGACGAGCCAAGAATAGCCAAGGCCTTATGCGGTATACTCAGGGCGGAGAAGTATCAGGTGGACCACTTTGCCGATGGGACATCGGGCCTGGCGGCCATAGAAACAGGCGTGTATGATCTGCTATTGCTGGATGTGATGCTGCCCGGTATGGATGGGGTGGAATTGGCCAGGCGGGCCAGGGGGTCAGGCATAGACGTGCCTATATTGATGCTGACGGCCAAGGGAGCCTTGGAGGATAAGGTGCTGGGCCTGGACAGCGGCGCGGACGATTATCTGACCAAGCCCTTTATGACGGAGGAGCTGCTGGCCCGGATACGGGCGTTAGGGCGGAGGCGGCTGCCCACGGCAGAGGGCAGAAAGACCTATGGGGATATTGCGCTGGATGGCCGCAAGTTGGAACTGCACTGTACGGCCAATGGCAATAGCGTGCGGGTCAGCGAGAAGGAGTATCACATATTGGACTATCTGATCTCCCACCAGGGACAGATTATGACCAAGGAGAGCCTGGCTGTGAAGATCTGGGGATTTGAGAATGAGGCCGAGTACAATAATGTGGAGGTGTATATGTCCTTTACCCGCAAAAAGCTGGCCTTTGTAGGCGCCAGGACCAAGATCCAGGCTGTGCGGGGTGTGGGTTATACGCTGAGGTGGGAAGATGTTTGAGAAATCCAGAAAAAAGATCGTTCTGTCTATTATGGCCGTGCTGGCTCTGCTGCTGGCTCTGACCTTGGCGGGCATCTATGTGTCCAACTATTATGTCCAGCTGTCCAAGGACAGGGAAATGCTGCGCCGCTATGCTCAGCTGTATCCGCTGGAGCCAACACCTGGGGTCTGGCAGGAAAATCCTCGGTCCGGGGAATTTTGGGATTGGGGGAAGCCGCCGGCGGCGGAGTCCACCCGGGATTTTTGGCTGTCACATTTTTATGCCCTGCGGCTGTCTGGGGATGGACAGGTGGAGTCTGTGGACAGTCAGGGGCCGGCTGTGCATAACAGCAGCCAACTGGAGGCTTATGCGCAGGAGATTTATGTAAGGGGCCGCCGGGAGGGGGAGGTGGATGGCCTGCTGTATTATATGGAGGAGAAGGAGGGGTACACGCTGGTGGCCTTTATGGATCACAGCCAGGCTCTAGGCAATATGTTTGGTCTGCTAAGGCAAATGCTGCTCATAGGCGGAGGCGCGATGGCGGCGCTGTACTTTGTTGCCCTGTATCTGGCGAGGCGCATAGTGGAGCCCCTGGAGGAGAGCCACCGGCGGCAGCGGCAGTTTGTATCTGATGCCGGCCATGAGTTAAAGACGCCCTTGACGGCCATCCATGTCAATGGGGATTGCCTGGAGCGGGAGATAGGGGTCAATCCCTGGCTGGAAAATATACGATATGAGTCCAAGCGTATGTCGGAATTGGTGGGGCAGCTGCTGGAGCTGGCCCGGGGGGAGCAGGCCGCCATGCCCATGGAGGAGTTGGATTTCTCCCATCTGCTCACCGGGGAGGTGCTGCCCATGGAGAGTGTGGCCATGGAGAGGGGCTTGGAGCTGCGCAGTCAAATTGAGGAGGGATTGATGGTGTGGGGTCATGGCGGACAGCTGCGGCAGCTGGCCTCCATATTACTGGATAATGCCATAGAGCATATAGAGGGAGGGAGGGTGATAGAGCTGGTTTTGGAAAGGGAGCAGGTTTTTGCCAAGCTATCGGTGTCCAATCCTGCGCCTCGGATGGACAGAGAAGAGTGCAAACTTTTGTTCGAAAGATTTTACCGTCGGGATGTCTCGCGCAGCGGCGGGGATGGACATTATGGCCTGGGACTCTCCATAGCCAAGGCCATATCCCAAGCCCATAAGGCAAGACTGGAGGCCGTGTGGCGGGAGGGGAGGGTGATATGCACCCTGCGGCTGCCATTGGTAAGGCAGGGCAAGCGCCGTCAGTAGGAAAGCGGCTCCGGCTCTGCCCTCTGCCGCCGGGACAAAACAGCTAGAAAAATTTTTTGGACTTCAAGGAAACTTCAAGCATCCTTTTGTACAATGGCTTCAGCCACAGTACAAAAGGATTTTTTTTGGAGGGCGGGACGATGAATATAGGACCAATGCGTGGGATAGTCTGACAAAAAAACGTGAACCGGGAAAGGGGGAGCGTATGGGCGGGGATGGGTGTATGGCTTTGATACCGGCCTACAAGCCGGGGGAAATATTGTTAGATGTGGCCAGAGGCCTGCAAGAGGCGGGATTTTGGGTGCTGATTGTGGACGATGGCAGCGGTGAGGAATATGCCCAGCGTTTTGCGGCCTGTCAGGCCTACGGAAAAGTGCTAAGGCATGAGGCCAACAGGGGCAAGGGTCGGGCGCTCAAAACCGGAATGGCTTATATAGAAAGTCTGGGCGGCGGGGCAAGGACGGTGGTCACCGTGGATGCCGATGGGCAACACAGGGTGGAGGATGCGCTGGCCGTATGCGCATTGGCCCAGAGGCGGCCGGATGCGCTGGTGCTGGGCAGCCGGGCGCTGGAGGGGCGCATACCCCTGCGGAGCCGCTTTGGAAATACCATGACCCGTATGGTATTCTGGATGGCCACAGGCCGGCGCATATATGATACCCAGACGGGCTTGAGGGCATTTTCCACGGCTTGTATTCAGGATATGATGGAAATACCGGGAGAGAGGTACGAATACGAGATGAATGTCTTGTTGAGTCTGGCCAAGAAAAAATCGCCCATGCTGGAGCACAACATAGCCACCATCTATATAGATGGCAACTCCCATTCCCACTTTGATGTGGTAAGGGATTCCCTGCGGATTTATAAGGAGTTACTCAAATTTTCCGCAGCCTCCTTGTTTTGCTTCCTGTTGGACACTGCTCTCTTTGGCCTCCTCCTGGGTCTGGGGCAAAATCTGACCCTGGCCAATGTGGGCGCCAGGGCGGTCAGCGCCAGTGCAAACTTTGGCCTTAACCGCCGTTTTGTCTTTGGGCATAGGGAGGCTTGGCTGCCTGCAGCGGGCAGATATCTGGCGCTGGCGGCGGCGGTGTTGGCGGGCAATACCCTGGTTCTGTATATTTTGGCGCAGATCCTGGACCTGCCCTGGTTGTTTGCCAAAGTATTAACGGAAATGCTGCTGTTTCTGGGCAGCTGGATTTTGCAGCGCAAAGTGGTATTTGCGCCTAGAAGAGGAGGTGTGGCTGCATGAGAGGAAAGAGCGGGATATGGGGGGGCGTATTTGCGCTGGCCTTATTGGGATTTACCGCCTATGTGCTTTTAGATACCTTTGTTATCACCAGGGTATATACGCCGGTGTATGCATATTCTACAGAGGCGGCCGGCCAGTCCTTAAATAATACGGAGGTAGTGGGCCTGGTATCATCGTCCGGGGATACGGCCTACGATGCATTGGCGGCGACGGAAACAGCCTCCGGTACAGCGACAGAAGGGGGAGATGCTGCGGCAGCGGTGGTGACAGAAAATTCGTACCAAGATGAGAATATTTCCATTCTCATTACCGAGTACAGGCAAAATAATACAAGCATCTATGTGGCGGATGTGCAATTGGCCTCGGCGGCATATCTCAAGACTGCTCTGGCCCAGGGGGCTTATGGCAAGAATGTGACGGATACCACCTCCTCCATACTCTCCGGTGTCAATGGGATATTGGGCATTAATGGGGATTTCTATGGGGCAAGGGAGTCCGGATATGTGTTGAGAAATGGTGTGCTGTACAGGGATACGGCAGTTGGGGGGCGGGAGGATTTGGTCATATACCAGGACGGCAGTATGGAAATCATACAAGAGGGCCAGATTGCCGCTCAGGATCTGCTGGCCCAGGGCGCTCAGCAAATCCTCTCCTTTGGCCCGGCGCTGGTACAGGAGGGGCAGATAGCCGTAACCCAGGATGAGGAGGTGGGGAAAGCCATGGCCAGCAATCCCCGTACGGCCATGGGTTGGATAGATGACCTGCACTTTGTGCTGGTGGTGTCTGATGGCCGCACCAGTGAGAGTGAGGGGCTTACGTTGTACCAGCTGGCAGAGTTTATGCAAAGCCTGGGTGTGAAAACTGCCTACAATTTGGACGGCGGCGGATCCTCCACCATGGTATTTATGGGGGAGCTAGTCAATAATCCCACAACCAATGGCAGAAGCATTAGGGAAAGGAGTGTGAGTGATATTGTTTACATCGGTTATTGATAAAAATGGAAAAAAGAGCGGCAGGACATCGTTGAATTATCTTTGGATATCTCTGTTTTGCCTACTCTTTGGGGCGGTGTATGAGCTGTTTTCCCACGGCGTATATTCCATGTATATGATATACGCCTTTGTATTCCCCTTGGGTTGCATAATATTAACTGAACAGGAGTGATATATAGACACAAAAAAGGAGGATAACGCCATGATAGAATATGTAACCAAAATCACTGCGCTATACTCCCGCCTTTCAGTTGGTGATGAGGATAGGGACGGTGGCGAG
>JBGYPP010000078.1:0-53388 GCA_041838515.1 Acetatifactor sp.
CTGATTACATTAACTACTACAATAACGAGCGCATCCAGGCAAAAACAAAGTGGATGCCACCTGCAAAGTACAGAACGGCATCCACCTGTTGAGCCTCGATCATAAATCAATGTGTCCAGGGAACTGGGTACATATCATTAGCGCAATGCCCTTTTTCTTTACACAAAGATAAGGGGGTGTTGCAGTAATGATTAAAAATCGTTACTGCAACACCCCCTTTTGCGTTTTTTGTCCACTGTCCCAAGCGGGTCTGGCAGAGGCTCTGCATTAGCGGGTGGGTACGATTTCCAGCCAGTATCCATCGGGATCCTGTATGAAATAGATGCCCATGTCGGGATTTTCAAAGCAGATGCAGCCCATGGCCTTGTGCTTGTCATAGGCCGCCTGGTAGTCGTCTACCCGAAAGGCCAGGTGAAATTCACATTCACCCAGATTGTAGGGCTGGGGGTGGTCCTTGAGCCAGGTCAGCTCCAGTTCGAAATCGCTGTGGGCATTGCCCAGAAAGACGATGGTGAAATTCTCCCTCTCTTTACGGCGTTTCTCGTGCAGATCCAGGGCCTGGCTGTAAAAGGCCAGAGATCTTTCCAAGTCGGAAACGTTGAAATTTTCGTGTATCATCTTGAATTGCATATGCGTCCTCCTTTTTTAGCGGGCGGGGGGATTTGGCTCCAGCGGTTCCAAAAGCCGCAGCCGGCAGGCGTGTTCCGGATGCCTGGCCAGGAATTGTTCTACGAATTGGGGCTGATCCCAGAAGTGCATGGCGTAGGCATTGCGCACCCTGACCTTGGAGAGGAAGTGCAGCATGCCCCTCTCCCCATCGCCGCCCTGTCTGGGGTCTATAGGCAAAAATGCGGCTTCCAGAATCCTTCCCCGCAGTTTGGAAATCAGCAGGTCTATCTCCTGGCGAAAGGCATAAGTCATCTGGGCATTGTCCTCCTGCTCCTCGCCTATCCACACCCAGTCGTGGAGATCCCCGGCGTGGTAGTAGAGTCCGGATTCCTCCTCCAGCAAAAAGGCCACGCCCTGATCCGTAGATTTGAGGGTGAATACCTTTTGGCCCTGGCTGAGTTCGTGGCTCTCGTGGGGGCGCACCCGTATCATGCGGGGGTTCCAGCCCTGTTGGGCGGCGGAGAACACATCCCAGAGGCCGTCCAAATCCCGGCGGGCGATATCCCGGGAGGCGCAGATGCACAGAGGGCGGCGGCCCTGGGCGGCCAGCAGGGGCCAGAGGCCGGGGGAGTAATGGTCTTTATGCCCATGGCTGATAAACACGGTCAGGGGCTTTTCCGGAGCCAGAGCAGGAATGGGGCCCTGAAAATAGTCAAAGAGATAGTAGGCGACTGGGGTTTCTAAGAGAAAACCGCTGTGGCTGATGTATTGTACTTGCATGGCATACTCCTTAGAGGAATTTTTTTTCAATATAGCATTTTTTGGGCCTGGGGGCAAATGTGGGCTTGGGGAAAGTGGAGGTTGGGGGGTGAAGCTCGGTGGGGAACTGTGGCAGAGCGGGGAACTGCGGTGCCATGGGCTAATCGAGGCTGGGGGGCAAATGCTGGCTTGTGGGCAAGTGCAGGCCTAAAGGCAGATTCTTGCAAAATACCCAGGGATGGGATATAGTTTTTTCTATATGGAGGAGGCGAAATGGACAAGAGGGAAGAAGCTAGGGCAAAGGCGCAAAAATACGGCCAGGATCATGTGCTGGCGGCCTTGGACACGCTGGGGCCTGCAGAGCAGGAGGCGCTGCTGGACCAGGTGCTGGAGGCGGATATGGAGATTTTCTCCGCCTCGCTGGCAGGGGGGGCGGCGGGCCGGGGCAGGCTGGCTCCTTTGGCTGCCATGGAGCTGGATCATATTCGCAAGCACAAAAGTTATTACAGGGATAAGGGCTTGGCTGTCCTGGCCCAGGGCAGGGTGGGCGCCCTGCTGCTGGCTGGAGGTATGGGCACCCGTCTGGGATCGGATGCGCCCAAGGGTATGTATAATGTGGGTATAGGCCGCAATCTCTATATTTTCGAGTGTCTGATCCAAAATTTGTTAGATGTGGTCAGGGATAGCGGCTCCTGGATACATCTCTTTGTCATGACCAGCGAGAAAAACCACCAGGCGACAGTGGATTTCCTGGAGGAAAAGGGATTTTTTGGGTATAAGAGGGAATTTGTGCATTTCTTCCGGCAGGAGATGGCCCTGGCTACGGATTTTGAGGGCAAGATCCTGATGGAGGAGCCGGGCCGTATGTGCAGCTCGCCCAACGGCAACGGGGGCTGGTTTCGCTCCCTGGAAAAGGCCGGCCTGCTGGAGCTGGCCAAGGCAGAGGGCATAGAGTGGCTCAATGTGTTTGCCGTGGACAATGTGCTGCAAAAAATAGCCGACCCGGTATTTGTCGGAGCCACATTGGTCAGCGGATGTCAGGTGGGGGCCAAGGTGGTGGCCAAGAATGCGCCAGACGAAAAGGTGGGCGTGATCTGCCTGGAGGATGGCAGACCATCCATAGTGGAATACTATGAATTGACTCCGGAGCTGATGGAGGCCAAGGACGCCAGCGGCAAACCGGCCTATCATTTCGGCGTGATTTTGAATTATCTCTTCTCCATAGAGGCCCTGGAGGCCCTGGAGGGGGGGATGCCCATCCATGTGGTGGAGAAGAAGATAGAGCATATGGATTCCCAGGGGAATAAGCTGAGTCCGGAGAAGCCCAATGGGTACAAATATGAAACGCTGGTGTTGGATATGATTTCCCGCATACCCACCTGTCTGCCTTTTGAGGTGGAGAGGGAGAGGGAGTTTGCGCCCATCAAGAACAAAACGGGCATAGATTCGGTGGAGAGCGCCAGGGAGCTGTTGGCAAAAAATGGAGTTAATCTGCACTAGGGAGGGAAATATATGCGGGTACTGGTTTGCGGAGGCGCAGGATTTATAGGCAGCCATACGGTGGTGGCCCTGCAGGAGGCCGGCCATGAGGCGGTGGTAATGGACAATCTCTCTAACTCTTCACCCAAGGCCATAGAGAGGGTGGAGGCCATCACGGGCAAAAAAGTCCAGTTTTACAAGGCGGATATATTGGACAGGGAGGCTCTGGAGGAGATATTTGCCACGGAACAGATAGATGCGGTAATGCATTTTGCCGGTCTGAAAGCCGTGGGCGAGTCTGTGGCCAAGCCCTGGGAGTATTATCAAAATAATATAGCCGGCACGCTGATTTTGGTGGATGTGATGCGGCAGCACGGCGTGAAGAATATTATTTTTTCCTCTAGCGCCACGGTGTATGGAGATCCGGACGTAGTGCCTATCACCGAGGACAGCCCCAAGGGGCAATGTACCAATCCCTATGGATGGACCAAGTCCATGCTGGAGCAGATATTGATGGATATGCAAAAGGCTGATCCAGAGTGGAATGTGGTGCTGCTGCGGTATTTCAACCCTATAGGCGCCCATGAGAGTGGCACCATAGGCGAGGATCCGGCCGGCATACCTAACAATCTCATGCCCTTTGTAACCCAGGTGGCCGTGGGCAAGAGGCCTCAGCTGTCTGTATTTGGCAATGATTATGACACGCCTGACGGAACGGGAGTTCGGGATTATATACATGTTGTAGATCTGGCCCAGGGCCATGTGGCCGCTCTCTTCCAGATATCCGAGGGCTGCGGCTGTAAGGTGTACAATCTGGGCACGGGGCAGGGTTTGAGCGTTCTGGACATAGTGAAGAATTTTGAAAAGGCCACAGGCGTGGCCATACCCTATGCCATCTGCCCTCGCAGGCCCGGGGATATAGCCATCTGTTATGCCGATGCCTCTAAGGCCAAGCGCGAGCTGGGCTGGGAGGCTGTGCGCACGGTGGAGGATATGTGCCGGGATGCCTGGCGCTGGCAAAAGAATAATCCCCAGGGGTATGGGGAGATGCAATCTCCGGATTAAGAAAAACAGACCAAGTCTATGCAGATGCAGTTTTTTCGAAAAGATAAAGTCGTTTTAACATGCATCATTATTGTGCAATCAAGTATAGAATACAATAAACTTCTTAAATGAGAAGCGCAATATAGAGAAGGGGCCGCTACCTCCCTAGTCCTCCTCCAACATGTGAATTTCCAGATAATCATAGGGGAAATCTTCCACAAAGGAATCCTGGCCAAAGCGGGTGCGGCTGCTTTGGCCAAATTCACCTATTTGGCTGGGGAGCCACAGGGGCATGGGCAGATCCCACTCCTGGCAAAGGCTCTCCATGGCGCCAAAGATCTTTTTTGTGCGGCTCTGGCTGCTGCCGTCCTCTATCACCTTATCCAGCATCAATCGATTCTCTTTCCACAATTTTGCCCACATTCGAAACATATTCCATCCTCCCAGACGGTATTTTGGCGCCCTGCCGGCCGGTCGCCCTGACAGTAGCATAGCGCATTTTTGCCACTGGGGGTGCCTTATAGGACATATATGGGAGTTTTTTTGGAAAAAATCCAAGCAAATCCTAAATTTTTATAAATAATAGACAAAAACAATGGAATAAACCCCTGCATTATGCTACAATACTCATAATAATTTTTGGGAGTAATGTGGGAAAATGGACAAGGGAGATAGGCGGCGCTATGGACACGATTTTGAATAATGGGGTGGAGAGCTGGAAAGAGGTTACTTTTATCTACAGCGCCGCTCTGAAAATGGTAGAAACCAAGATGCAGATTATGAATGATGAATTTCGTATGGTGCATCGCTACAATCCCATAGAGCATATCAAGGCCAGGATCAAGAGTCCGGAGAGCATAGTGAAGAAGCTGCGCCGTCACGGCTTGGAATCCACCATTAGCAATATGGTGCGCCATGTGAATGATATCGCGGGCATAAGGATTATCTGCTCCTTTTCTTCGGATATTTTTCCTATAGCTGAGCGCATACGGGGACAAAAGGATATCACTGTTTTGCATACCAAGGATTATATCACCTACCCCAAGGCCAGCGGTTATAAGAGCTATCATATGATAGTGACCGTTCCAGTGTATCTGACGGACAGGGTGGTGGATACCAAGGTGGAGATACAGATACGCACGGTGGCCATGGATTTTTGGGCCAGCCTGGAGCATAAGATACATTACAAATTTGAGGGGGGCGCGCCGGAATCGATTAAGGAGGAGCTGGTGGAATGCGCCCGCATGGTGTCGGATCTGGATGCGCGTATGCGCAGCCTGAATGAGGAGATACTGGCCCTGTCTGAGGCTCGTCCGGGGCCAGCGGCTGCGGTATAGGGCATATATCCGGATGAAAAAACCGGCAGTGGGGCTGCCGGTTTCTTGTCGGAAAGATTTTTGTCCGGGATTTTCCCGAAAATGAGGAGGGCCCAAAGCTGCGGAAGGCTTGTACTCTTTTCATTCTTTCATCTGCCTTTGCAATGGGAGAGCAAGGGGAAGGATGGAGAATGAAAATACCTTCTGCCGCTTTGGGCATGTTATGAAAAATGGTGCCAGATGTGGGAAATCCATCTCGCAGTAGTGCTTTATGAAAATCAGTATAGCAGTCAAAAATGAATAAAATATGAACAGATTGTAAATAATTAGTGAATATGCACAAAAACCTTTTGGAAACTACCTTGGAAACAGTGCAAATACACAAGAGATGCTCAAGTATGGGCTGCATTATTGTACAAGCCAGGCTATTGGGTCAAATTTCTTGAACAGGGGCGGCATACATGATATGCTAATTTAAATAGGCATTTTTTTGTCGGGAGGGCGATATGGACTCGTTTATGGAAAAATTGGCGCAAAAGCTGACGGCGCAGGATGTGATCAAGGCTAACGCAGAGGCGGAGGCTAAGGAGTTGGAGAGGCTGCGCATGCAGGTGGAAGCCTATAAGGACTGTCTGGACAGGCTGGAAAAGATCTGCCAGAACTTGGAGCTGTCCGGGGAGGCAGGGGCTGGGGAGTCAGAGGATGTCTGGAAAGAGCAGGCCTCTGTGCAGATGGAGAGGCTGGGCAAGGAGGCCTTGGATGCCATGGTATCCAAGCTGGAGGCATTCTCCCGGCAGATGATGGAGGGTCAGGTCAACAGGATGGAAATACTGGCCCAGGATGTGCAGGAGAGGAATAAGGAAAGCCTGGATCTGGCCCTCTCCCGCTCTCTGGCCAAGCATATGCAGGCCATGGATACCGCTGCGGCGGATCAGGCCCAGGCGGATGAGGAGGCTCATAGCCGGGATGTGGAGCGGTGGCAGAATATGCGCGACCGGCTGGAGGGCCTGTTGGCTGAGCAGAAGCAGCAGATACAGGATCTGTCGGCCCGTCTGGAGCAGGACCGGGAGCAGGAGCCTATTCTGGCCGCTTTGGCACAGCTGGAGAATGTCCGGAACCAGGATATGGAGCGGTGGCAGGATATGCGCGACCGGCTGGAGGGCCTGTTGGCTGAGCAGAAGCAGCAGATACAGGATCTGTCGGCCCGTCTGGAGCAGGGCGGGGGGCAGGAGCCTATTCTGGCCGCTTTGACACGGCTGGAGAATGTCCAGAGCCGCCAGCAGGAGCAGTGGCAGGACATGCGTGACCGTCTGGAGTCCGGGGAGGGGGATGGCAGGGAGCGCATACAGGCCCTGTCCGTCCAGTTGGAGCAGATGCAGGCCGCGCAGACGGAAGCCATGGCAGCTCAGCAGCGGATCCGGCAGGAGGAGCAAAAGGCCCTGCTGGCCAAGCTGGAAGGAGCGGATCAGGAGGCCCTGCGCAAGCTGCTGGGCGAGCTGGCCGACCGGCTGGATGAGAATTTCCATAAGGAGAATGTCAAGGTCTATCGCAATGTGCAGGCGGCCATGGTGGATCAGGGTGAGAAGCAGAAAAATGAGCTGTTGGAGGCCATGAGTCAGCAGCTGCAACAGTATGACAAGAAACAGATGGGCGTGCGCATAGCCGTACTCTTGGCTGCCCTCTTTTCCTTGTTCAATCTGGGCATGCTCGCAGCCCAGTGGCTGGGCGTATTTTGACCAGGGGCGGAGGCTGCGCCTCTAAGGAGTTGTGGAAGGGCGGGAATATGCTCTATCCCCTGCCGGCCGTGCTGGCCAGCGTGGCAGATACCCGCCGCCGGGGCAATCTGATCACCCTGTCCTGGGCGGGCACCGTCTGCACCAATCCTCCCATGGTGTCCATATCCGTGCGGCCGGAGCGCTACTCCTATGGCCTGCTCAGAGAGCAGGGAGCCTTTGGGCTCAATCTGACCACGGTATCCATGGCCAGGGCGGTGGATTATTGCGGCGTGACCAGCGGCAGGGATGTAGATAAGGTGCAGGCCATGGGTCTGGAATGGATGGGGGCCTCCAAGCTGGGGCAGCCCCTGCTGGAGGCCTCGCCGGTGAATTTGGAGTGCAGTATAGAGCAGATTTTGGAATTGGGCAGCCATCATATGTTTATCGCCAGAGTGGAGGCGGTCTGGGCCAGCCGGAGGTTTTTGGATGAAAAAGGCCGCTTGGCTTTGGACAAGGCGGAGCTGTTGGCTTATTCCCATGGGCAGTATTATGGCCTGGGGGAAGCTCTGGGTAAATTTGGTTATAGTATCAAAAAATAGCGGGGCAAAGGATGCTGGAATATGGATTTAAGGATATACAGAACATGGATAATCATTCGCAGCACCTTGGCTGTGCTTTTTTTGAGCTTGTTATTTGCCGATCCCATACCGGCCTGGAGGTCTGAGGGGGAGAATTATGTCCATGTCTATATGGGAGGTCAGATCCTGGGAGTCACCGGCAGCCGCGCCCGGGCGGAGTCGCTGGCACAGCGGGCCCGCAAGGCCGTGGCTCAAAGGGCCTGGGAGCAAAGTCCGGGCCAGCTATATTACTCCCCTGTGGAGTTTTCCTATGCGGGAGAGGAGGTATGGTTTGGCTCCATAGACAGGGATGGGGATTTGCAAAAGGCTATGGAGGCTGCCATTGAGGGCAGCGGCGCCGGAGAGAGGCAGCGCGCATACACGGTCAAAGTGGGGGAGTACACGGTTACCCTGGCCGGCATATCCGAGGTGGAGGCCCTGTTGCAGGCGGCCTTGGACAAGTTCGGCCCTGGAGCGGGGTTTTATCCCGTGCTCTCCAAGGATACCCAGCGGCAGATGCAGGCCTTGCACGCCACAGTAGAGGGAGGGCAGGACAGGGTTGCGGAGCGGGCGGGGCTGCCGGAGGGCTGGCAGACCGGAGATGCCTACCTGGATGGGGGTGTGGAGGCCTGGTTCCGGCGTATGAGCCTGGTGGAGCCGGATCCCTCTCTTAAGGCCTTTTCAGATTATCCTCTGGGAGTTTTGGATATGGATTTTGCCGACAAGGTGGAGGTGGTGGAGGTCTATCTGCCGGAGGCTTACAGGACTCCCCTGGATACGGCTATAGAGCAATTGACCAAGGAGCAGGAAAAGGTGGCCATTTATGAGGTGGTGGCCGGAGATACGCTGTCGGAGATAGCCATCAAGGTCAATATACCTATGGATGTGATCATCTCCCTGAATGAGAATCTGGAAAATGAAAACTCCACCATCAGGGTAGGGGATGAGCTGATTATCATGGAGCCGGAACCGGAATTGTCCGTGGAGAGGGTGGAGGAGGAGTATATAGAGGAAACCTTTGACGCTCCGGTGGAATACATAGAAAACGACTCCTGGTATACCACGGAGATGGTGGTGCATAGGCAGCCCTCGGCGGGTTTCCGCAAGGCCATAGCTATCAGCCGCTACCTGGACAGCAAGCTGCTGGAGGAGGAGATACTCAAGGAGGAGGTGGTGGTGGCCCCAGTGGCCAAATTGGTGGAGAGGGGTACGAAAATACCTCCCACCTATATCAAACCCCTCTCCGGGGGTCGCTTTACCTCCGGATTTGGCCCCAGAAAGGCGCCCAAGCGAGGAGCCAGCAGCTATCACAGGGGTGTTGACTGGGCCACGCCTACAGGCACAGCCATATTCGCCTCCAGCGGAGGAACGGTGGCCAAGGCCGGCTGGGGCGGCGGCTACGGTTATGTGGTGTATATAAACCATGCGGACGGACGGCAGACGCGGTATGCGCATTTGAGCAAGGTGCTGGTCAAGGCGGGGGATACCGTCAAGCAGGGGGCAAAGATCGCTCTCAGCGGCAATACCGGCGTGAGCACCGGCCCCCATCTGCACTTTGAGATGCTCATAGGCGGCTCCCATGTGAACCCGCTGAAATACCTCAATTAAACAGAAACGGTGGTTTGGATTTTACAAATGGCGCTTCTGTGCTATAATAAGGGAAGGGCTGGAATTGCCCTTTCCTTTTGTTTGCGCAAAAAATCAATCGGGGCTGGCAACCAAGGCTGTATCTGTGAGGCAGAATGCGAGGATTCATGGAGCAATACATCATAAAGGGCGGCAATGCTCTGGTGGGGGAGGTCCATATAGGCGGGGCGAAGAATGCGGCGCTGCCCATATTGGCCGCCGCCGTTATGAGCGAAGGCTCGGTTTTGATAGACAATATGCCGGACGTGCGGGATACCAATGTGCTGCTGGAGGCTATGGGCGGTCTGGGCGTACAGATGGAGCGCATAGGCCGGCACAGGGTGCGGCTGCAGGCCGGCAGCATACGCAATGGAGTGGTGGATAATGACCATATACGCAAGATACGCGCCTCCTATTATCTGATAGGCGCCATGCTGGGCAGGTACAAGGAGGCCAAGGTGGCGCTGCCCGGGGGCTGCGACATAGGCTGTAGGGCTATAGATCAGCATATCAAGGGATTTCGCGCGTTGGGAGCCGAGGTGCATATAGAGCATGGATTGATATGCGCTAAGGCGGAAAGGCTCCGGGGTAGCCATATATATATGGATATGGTCAGCGTGGGCGCCACCATTAATGTCATGATGGCAGCCGTGATGGCTGAGGGGCGCACCACCATAGAGAACGCAGCAAAGGAGCCCCATGTGGTGGATCTGGCCAATTTCCTCAACAGCATGGGCGCCTCCATCAAGGGCGCGGGCACGGATGTGATACGCATACAGGGTGTGAGCCGGCTCAAGGGCACGGAGTACACTATTATCCCCGATCAGATAGAGGCCGGCACCTTTATGTTTGCCGCTGCGCTGACCAAGGGGGATGTGACCGTCAAGAATGTCATACCCAAGCATTTGGAATCCATCTCGGCCAAGCTGATGGAGATGGGCGCGGAGGTGCAGGAGTTTGACGACTGTATGCGTGTGGCCGTGGCCAAACGCCTGCGGCATTGCAATGTGAAAACCCTGCCCTATCCCGGTTTTCCCACGGATATGCAGCCTCAGATCACCGTGGCTCTGGGTCTGTCCAGCGGCACCAGCATAGTCACCGAGAGCATATTTGAGAACCGCTTCCGCTATGTGGATGAGCTGGCCCGTCTGGGCGGCCAGGTAAAGGTGGAGGGCAGCACGGCGGTGATAGACGGCGTGGCCAAGTACAGCGGCGCCAGCATCAGCGCGCCGGACTTGCGTGCCGGAGCTGCGTTGGTTTTGGCCGCATTGGCGGCGGAGGGCATCAGTGTAGTGGACAATATTCACTATATCCAGAGGGGGTATGAGAATTTCCACGGCAAGTTGCAGCTCCTAGGTGCGCAGATAGAGCTGGTGGACACGGAGAGGGCGCTGAACCGGTTCAAATTCCGGGTGGGATAAAATTTTGCCACCCATCTTGTCTTTGAGGGCAAAAAAGGGTATAGTATCTGTGAGGCCTTTGGCCAGACAATTGCATAGCAGCCTTTTATTCCGAGCGGTGGAGATACATAGGATCTAAGAAGCCGCGGCAACCCCTGCCCTGTGCAGGAAGGTGCCAGCCTGAGCGAAGAAATGTCGAACAATAAGAGGCGGATCCGGGATGTCCGCTGTTGTTTTTTCGCCAGCGGGCATTTTTGTTTGCTTAGATAGAGAAAGGAGCCAGGATGGATAAGGAAAAGTATTTATTTACATCGGAGTCGGTGACGGAGGGGCATCCGGACAAAATATGCGATGCCATATCCGATGCCATATTGGACGCGCTGATAGAGCAGGATCCCCACAGCCGTGTGGCCTGCGAAACCTGCAGCAGCACCGGTTTTGTACTGGTGACCGGAGAGGTCAGTTCCAAGGCGGTGGTGGACATACCGGCCATAGTGCGCAGCACCGTATGCGAGATAGGTTATGACCATTCGGACAAGGGTTTTGACGGCCATACCTGTGCGGTGATGGTGGCTCTGGACCATCAATCTCCGGACATAGCCATGGGAGTGGATCAGGCGCTGGAGGCCAGGGGCTGCAGTCTGGAGCATCATATGAGCGAGGAGGAGCTGGAGGCCATAGGCGCCGGAGATCAGGGGATGATGTTCGGCTATGCCGTGGACGAAACCCCGGAGCTGATGCCCTATCCCATAGCCTTGGCCCACAGGCTGACCCGCCGTTTGACTCAGGTGCGCAAGCAGGGTTTGCTGCCCTATCTGCGGCCGGATGGAAAGAGCCAGGTATCTGTGGAATATGATCAGGACGGCAGGCCTCTTCGTTTGGAGGCTGTGGTGCTGTCTACCCAGCATGAGGCAGGTGTGGAGAGGGAACAGATAGAGGCGGATATCAAAGAACATGTATTCGACCCTATACTGCCTCAGCATATGGTGGATGATTGCACCAAGTTTTTCGTCAATCCCACAGGGCGTTTTGTCATAGGCGGCCCCATGGGAGATAGCGGCCTGACTGGCCGGAAGATTATAGTGGACACCTACGGCGGATATGCAAGACACGGCGGCGGGGCATTCTCCGGCAAGGACTGCACCAAGGTGGACAGGAGCGCGGCATATGCGGCCAGGTATGTGGCCAAGAATTTGGTGGCCGCCGGTCTGGCCAGCCGCTGTGAGATACAGCTCTCCTATGCCATAGGCGTGGCCAAGCCCACATCGGTTATGGTGGACAGCTTTGGCACGGGCAAGCTCTCCGACGGGGAGCTGACCCGTATAGTCAGGGATCATTTCGACCTGCGGCCCGCCGGCATTATCAAGATGCTGGATCTGCGCCGGCCTATATACAAGCAGACGGCAGCCTATGGGCATTTTGGGCGCACGGATTTGGATCTGCCCTGGGAGAGGACGGACAGAGTGGAAGAACTGCGAAAATACCTTTAGCAAGGGTATGTACCCGGGAGGTGTCGTATGCTGGAAAATAGGATAGTATTTTGGCTGGTGGTGTTTGTGGTTCTGATAGCCATAGAGGCTTTTAGTTGGACTCTGACCAGCATATGGTTTGCCGGCGGCGCGCTGGCCGCCCTGGTTTGCTCCCTGCTGGGGGCATCTTTGGGAGTACAGGCTCTGGCCTTTATGGCCGTATCCCTGGCGCTGTTGTACTTTACCCGGCCTCTATCGGTCAGGTATTTTAACAATAAGAGGGCCAAGACCAATGTGGACAGCCTTATAGGCCGGAAGGTGCTGGTGGTGGAGGATATCAATAATCTGATCCAGACCGGACGTGTCAAGGTGGCGGATATCGAGTGGATGGCCAAAAGCGTGGATTCTGAGACAGAGATACGCCAGGGGGCTGTGGTGGAGATCGTACGGGTTGAGGGCGCAAAGCTCTGGGTGCAGCCTGTGCAGGAGCAGTAGTGAGGGCAGGAGGGGGGAGCGCCCTTCCTTGAGGGAAAGGAGAGAATTATGTTTGATATTTTTGGGCCTATGTTTGCTTTGGCAGTTCTGGCCTTGGTTTTGTTGGCCATAGCGTCATCCTGTATCAAGATCGTACCCCAGGCCCAGGCTTATGTCCTGGAGCGTCTGGGAGCCTACCAGGACACCTGGCATGTGGGATTTCATTTGAAGATACCCTTTATTGACAGGGTGGCCCGCAAGGTCAACCTCAAGGAGCAGGTGGCGGATTTTCCTCCCCAGCCCGTGATCACAAAGGATAACGTGACCATGCGTATAGATACGGTGGTATTCTATCAGATCACCGATCCCAAGCTCTTTGCTTATGGCGTGGAGAGGCCTATGATGGCCATAGAAAATCTGACCACCACCACCTTGCGCAATATTATAGGCGATCTGGAGTTGGACCAGACCTTGACCTCCAGGGAAACCATCAACACCCAGATGCGCGCCGCCTTGGATCTGGCTACGGATCCCTGGGGCATCAAGGTCAACCGTGTGGAATTGAAGAATATCATACCTCCGGCCGAGATACAAAATGCCATGGAGAGGCAGATGAAGGCCGAGCGTGAACGCCGTGAGGCCGTAACCCGCGCCGAGGGTGAGAAGAGGGCCAAGGTATTGATGGCGGAGGGCGCCAAGGAATCCGCTATACTGGAGGCTGAGGCGGCCAAAGCGGCGGCTATACTGCGGGCTGAGGCCGAAAAGGAGAAGATGATACGGGAGGCCGAGGGCCAGGCCCAGGCCATACTCAAGGTGCAGCAGGCCAATGCCGATGGCATACGCATGCTCAAGGAGGCCGGCGCCGATGAGGCCGTGCTGAAAATGAAGAGTCTGGAGGCATTTGAAAAGGTGGCTGACGGAAAGGCTACCACGATTTTGCTACCGGCAGAGCTAGGCGGCGTGGCCAGCCTGGCATCGGCTTTTGGAGCCTTGCAGAAACAGTAATATAGAGGTGATTGCCCGGGGGGGCTTCCCCGGGCTTTTTTCCATGGGAAGGTGGCATGAAAGGCGGGTTGTTGCGCATATTACAAGAGGCGGGTGAGGAATTTCTCTCTGGGGAGGCGCTGGGCAAAAGACTGGGCATCAGCCGTATGGGCGTCTGCAAACGCATACGGCATCTGGAGGCGGAGGGCTATGCCATAGAGCGGAGAAAGGGACGTGGGTACAGGCTGTTGGAAGTCTCTGCCGGAGCCTTGGCCGTATCAGGAGCGGGGAATAAGCCTCCGGGCGGGGCGGGTGAGTCCGGACAGGCCTACGGACAGGCGGCCATAGAGGCGGAGCTGCAAACAGAGTGGGCGGGTCGGCATCTGCGCTTCTATGCCAGCACGGATTCTACCAATGCCAGGGCGAGGGCGGAGGGGGATAAGGGCGCGCCCCACGGCTGGCTGGCAGTAGCAGATGCCCAGGAGGCCGGCCAGGGGCGCAGGGGGCGGAGCTGGCATAGTCCGGGGGGCAAACATCTGTACTTTTCTCTGCTGCTTAGGCCGGAGCTGGACCCCGGCCAGGCATCCATGCTGACCTTGGTCATGGCCCTTTCCGTCTGTAAGGCCTTGGAGGTTTGCGTGCCGGAGGGGGATTTTGCCATAAAGTGGCCCAATGATATCCTGCTATCCGGGCGCAAGCTCTGCGGGATATTGACGGAAATGCGTTCAAATTTGGACGGAATAGAATATGTTATTGTGGGAGTGGGATTGAATGTGGGGGAGGTGGATGCCAGCCAGCCCTGGGCGGAACACGCCATAGGCTTGGCTGGCTGGCAAGAGAGTTTGCGGACTGACGGCGCCTTGCGGAAAGCTGGAACTCTGCCCGGCCGTTCCCGGCTGTTGGCTGCCATATTGGAGAGCTGGGAGAGGGAGTATGCCCTCTTTTGCTCCGGCGGGGATATGGCTGCCCAGAGGGAGGCTTATGAGACCCGTCTGGCTAATAAGCACAGGCAGGTGCGCATAGAGGCGGGGCCGGAGTCCTGGCAGGGTCTGGCCCTGGGCATATCCAACGCAGGAGAGCTGCTAGTGGAGAGAGAGGACGGGCGTGTGGAGGCCGTATATGCTGGTGAGGTTTCCGTGCGGGGCCTGTATGGTTATGTATGAGTAGGAGGAGTATGGAAGCGGGCTGGCAAGTAGAGGAGGAGAATGTGCTGTGCGGGGTCAATGGATATGAGGAAAAATACTTTCTCCATCCCCGCTTTGGGGGGCTGCCCCCTGCCATACAGCAGGAGCTGCGGGCTATATGCGTGCTGTTTGCGCAGGAGGTGGGAGGCATACTGTTGCTGCGCTTTGCGCAGGATGGGGAGCTGTTGTTGGAAACCATACAGGATCCGGGGGATTTTTATTATGATGAGATTTCCGCAGGGCTGCTGGTGGACAAGATACGGAGGAATAGGCAGGAGTTGTTCCAATCCCTGAGTCTGTATTACAGGGTTTTGGAGGGGCCGGATGCGGCAAAGGAGGGAGAAGAAGATGATTGATACTATTCTGGCAATCGATGTGGGCAATACCAATATCACCTGCGGCGTGTACAAGGGCAAACGGCTGGAGGCGACCTTTCGCCTGATGAGCAAGATGCCCCGCACTGCGGACGAGTACGGCGTGATTCTGGAGCAATTGCTGGCGGGGAGGAATATTCCCCTCTCCTCCATAGATGGCGCCATCGTGGCCAGCGTGGTGCCGGATGTCATGCATTCCCTGATCGGAGGCATACATAGGTATATAGGCCATCAGCCCCTTCTGGTACAGCCGGGTATACGGACCGGCATACGCATAGTGACGGAAAATCCTGCTGCCATCGGTGCAGACCGCATAGTGGATGCCGTTGCTGCCTACAGCAAGTATGGCGGGCCGGTTCTGGTCATCGATTTTGGAACGGCCACCACCTACGATCTGGTCTTGGCAGACGGCGGTTTTGCCGCCGGCATCACCGCGCCCGGCATATTGATCAGCTCTGAGGCGCTGTGGAAGCAGACGGCCAAGCTGCCCAATATAGAGATCAAAAAGCCCAAATCCATACTGGCCCAGGAAACCATATCCTCCATGCAGGCAGGCCTGATCTATGGGCAGATAGGCGCTACGGAGTACATTATTAAGAAGGTCCGGGAGGAGAGCGGTCTGGACAATCTCAAAGTGGTGGCCACCGGCGGCCTGGGCCGTATTATCAGTGATGAAACGCCCTTGATAGATATCTATGACAGCTCCCTGACCTTGGATGGCTTGCAGATATTGTATGAAAAGAATAAGGCTTAGGCACGGATGATAGAGCAGAAGTGGGAGAATATTTGGGAGAGGCCTTGGCGAATAGGGGAGGTGGAGCTGCCTCACCCTCTGATATTGGCTCCTATGGCTGGGGTGACGGATGCGCCCTATCGCATTTTGGCCAGCCGTCTGGGCGCAGCCATGTGCGGCATGGAGATGGTCAGCGCCAAGGCCATTTATTTTAACAATAAGGGCACGGAATCCCTCCTGCGGGTAGATTCCCGGGAGGGTTTGTGCTCCCTGCAATTGTTCGGCTCTGACCCCTATATAGTCAGCGAGATGGCCAAACGGGTGGAGGATGGGCCCTTTGTGCTGATAGATTTCAATATGGGCTGTCCGGTGCCCAAGGTGGTGGGCAATGGGGAGGGCAGCGCGCTGCTGCAAAATCTGCCCCTGGCAGGCCGCATACTGGAGGCGCTGGTCAAGGCGGTGAAGAAGCCGGTTACAGTCAAAATACGCAAGGGCTTTGGTCTGGAGGATGACAGCGGGCTGGAGGCGGCCCGCATAGCGCAGGAGAGCGGAGTGGCGGCCGTGGCCGTCCATGGCCGCAGCCGGGAGCAGTATTACGGCGGACGGGCGGACTGGGAGGCCATAGGCAGGATCAAGCAGAGCCTGCGCATACCCGTCATAGGCAATGGGGATGTGGATTCCCCGCTGGCCGCTGTGGAGATGATGCGGCAGACAGGCTGTGATGGCGTGATGATAGGCCGGGCAGCCCAGGGCGATCCCTGGATTTTTTCCCGGTGCCTAACATATTTTCGTACAGGAGTCCTAGAGGACAGGCCCGGATGGGAGGAGCAAAAGGCCCTGGTGTTGGAGCATGGCCGGCTGCTTGTGGAGGAAAAGGGGGAGTATACGGCTGTGCGGGAGATGCGCAGACATCTGGCCTGGTACTCTGCCGGCCTGCCCGGATCGGCGGATTTCCGGCGTATGATCTGCACTATGGACAGTATGGCGGCTATGGAGGAGGCCATAGGGCATATCTGGCGGGAGGGGCGGGACTGAGATCCGCAGGATATGACCGGCATATTTTCGGACAAAAAAAGGCTGCCGCAGATTTTGCGGCAGCTCTTTTAACATCTTAGCTAAAATACCTCTTCAGCAGGCCCTCGAAAGCCTTGCCATGCCTTGCCTCGTCCCTGGCCATCTCGTGTACGGTGTCATGGATGGCATCCAGGCCCAGCTCCTTGGCCCTTTTGGCCAGGTCGGTCTTGCCCATGGTGGCGCCGTTCTCGGCATCCACGCGCATCTCCAGGTTCTTCTTCGTGGAGTTGGTAACTACCTCGCCCAGCAGCTCGGCAAAACGGGAGGCATGGTCAGCCTCTTCAAAAGCGGCCTTTTCCCAATACAGGCCTATCTCAGGATATCCCTCCCTGTGGGCAACCCTGGACATGGCAAGATACATGCCCACCTCGGTGCACTCGCCCTCGAAGTTGGCGCGCAGGTCAGCCAAGATATCCTCACGAACGCCCTGGGCTACGCCTACGATATGCTCTGCCGCCCAAGTCCTCTCCCCGGTCTGCTGGGTGAACTTGGTGGAAGGCGCCTTACAGACGGGACATTCCAGGGGAGCCTCGCTGCCCTCGTGTACATAGCCGCAGACATTACATACGAACTTCATAATAAAACCTCTCTTTCTGCCTCTGTGGAGGCGTTTGCTTGGTGTATTTTGGAAGAGGATGGCCTCTTTCAAAGCGTGGTTGCAGCTGAGGACTTCAGCCCCTCCTGGGTCTGGGCCTCCTGGGCGCAGTGGGCGCAAAGCCCGTAGAAATAGGTGGTATGCCCCTCCAGCCGGCCGGAGAAATCCCTGGGGGCCTGTAGACCCAGCCTGTCCAGATGGGATATCTGCGACTCCTGCAGCTCATAATCCTCCACCTTGCCGCATTTGCGGCAGAGGAAGTGGTAGTGGGGACGGCAGTCGGCATCGAAATGGTCCAAGCCATCGTCCAGGTGCAGACGGCGGATCTCGCCGGTCTCGCAGAGCAGGGCCAGATTGCGGTAGACGGTGCCGAGGCTGATGGAAGGCAGCTGTTGCCGCACATGGGTATAAATCACATCGGCCGTGGGGTGGTCCTTGCGGCCCATGAGAAAGGCCTTGATCAGTTCTCTTTGTTTGCTTCTCTTTAGCGGCATTTGGCCCCCTTAAAACAAATTAGTAATTATTCCTAAAATTATTATAGACCTGTTTTTGGGATTGTCAATAGGTTAGCAATGACAAATCTTCGGATAGTTTTTGGGGCTGGAGGTCGGATATCCCGGAGCTATGGATGGGATGAAACTTTTTTGTTATAATATAAAAAATGGAGGCGAGGGTTTGGAGGCCTAGCGTATGCGTTTTAAGACCAGATTGGGTATTACATTTGCTACAGTATTGTTGCTGCCTCTGCTGTTGATCTTTCTTTCCATCCTGTTGCTGGGCGTATATGTGGACGGGGCCGGCGGGGGAGATATACTGTCCAAGCTGGATTACGCCTGGCTGACCCGGGGAGTGTCGGCGGCCATGGCCTCGGCGGATGAGGCCTATGCCATGCTTAACGGCGAGAGGGTGTATACGGAGGGCCGGCTGGAGGATGTGTATTATCTGGAGCTGGTCAATGGGGATTTGCTGTCCAAGAATGTGTTTTTGGTGGGTAAAAAGGGGGATGAGGTCTATTACGCCGGCTCCTCAAAGACCAAGGAGCTGCTGCCCTACCTGCCGCCCTATGGCAAGGGTGGCGGCGTGGGCATGCCCGGATTCTATGAGAAGAATACCAGCTATTATATAAGGCAGATAGACTTCGCCTTTCGGGATGGGGATAAGGGCAGTCTCTATGTGGTGGCCGCCGTGCCGGCGCTGATTTCCAAGGAGGTGCTGGCGGATTTGCTGGTTTTGATGCTGCTGACCCTGGCTTTGACGGGATATTTTCTCACCCACTGGATCTACAGGGGGGTGATGCAGCCGGTGGGAGAGCTGAACCAGGCCATGCAGCATATCAAGGAGGGGCATTATGACCATGTGCTGCCTAAGGATTTGGGCGGAGAGATAGGGCAGCTGTATACCAATTATGAGGAGATGAGGCTGAGGCTTAAGGAGAGCGAAGAGGAAAGCCGCCTGCACGCACGGCAGAATCGTGAGCTGATCAGCAATATTTCCCATGATCTCAAGACTCCAATTACCTCTATACGAGGATATGTGGAGGGGATTATGGACGGCGTTGCGGATACTCCGGAAAAGATGGACAGATATATCAGGACCATATACAACAAGGCCAATGACCTGGCCAGGTTGATTAACGAGCTGACCCTGTACTCCAATATAGAAAACAATACCATACCCTACAATTTCCATAGGATACGTGTGAAAGACTATTTCCGGGACTGCATTGAGGAGGTGGGTCTGGAGCTGGAGGGGGGCAATATACAGCTGGAATACACCAATCTGGTGGAGGAGGATGCCCAGATCATCGCCGACCCGGAGCAGCTCAAAAAAGTGATGAATAATGTACTGGGCAACAGCGTAAAATATATGGACAAGCCCCAGGGCCGCATTTCCATACGCCTGCAGGAGCAGGATGGGGGCATACTGGTGGAGATATGCGACAACGGCCCCGGCATCGCTCAGTCGGATATAGACAAAGTCTTTGAACGTTTTTATCGCAGTGACGCCTCCCGCAATACCAGCCTGGGGGGCAGCGGCATAGGCCTGTCTATAGTCAAAAAGATCATAGAGGACCACAGCGGGTATGTCTGGGCCACTTCCCGGGAGGGGGAGGGGGCCTGTGTGCATTTTGTGATTAAGCGGTATAGGGAGCTGGAGTAAGCGTATAGGCAAAGGGGGAATGTAGCCTGGGTAATGGCGGGGAATATGGTAAAAAGCCGAATATCCAAGGGTGAAATGGAAAAAGCCCATTGGCCAAAAGCCAAGTAGCCGAACTGCCCAAGCAAAGGTTAGCCAAAAGGAGGAGCGCATGGCGAAGATTTTGATTATTGAGGACGAGGTAGAAATCGCAGATTTGGAAAAGGATTATCTGGAATTGTCAGACTTCTCCGTGTCCATTTGCCATACTGGGGATGCGGGCGTAGAGATGGCGCTGTCGGAGGAGGTGGATCTGGTCATATTGGATCTGATGCTGCCGGGCATGGACGGCTTTGAGGTGTGCAAGCGCATACGGGAGGAGAAGAATGTGCCCATATTGATGGTGTCGGCCAAAAAGGATGATATAGACAAGATACGGGGTCTGGGTCTGGGCGCGGACGACTATATCACCAAGCCCTTTAGCCCCAGCGAGCTGGTGGCCAGGGTCAAGGCCCATTTGGCGCGGTATGACCGTCTGGTGGGCATGAACCAGAAGCCCCAGAACGAGGTGGTGGAGATACGAGGCATTCGCATAGACAAGACTGCCAGGCGGGTGTATGTCCATGGCGTGGAAAAGAATTTCACCACCAAGGAATTTGATCTGCTGACCTTTTTGGCGGAAAATCCCAATCATGTGTATACAAAAGAAGAGTTGTTCCGGGAAATCTGGGCCATGGACTCTGTGGGTGATATAGCCACAGTCACAGTGCATATCAAAAAAATTCGGGAAAAAATCGAGGAGAATACGGCCAAGCCCCAGTATATAGAAACCATCTGGGGAGTGGGCTACCGTTTCAAAATCTGATGAAAAAGAAAAAAAAAGAGCAGAGTAAGGCCGGGCAGTCCCGGGCTGTGGAGGGAGGAGGCCTGCCCCAAGGCTTTGCGGATAGTCTGGCTCCCTTGCTGGCGGACTGGGAAGAGGGGGATAGGCGGGCTTTTTTTGCCGCCTTAATGGGGCCTCCCTTTCGGGCTCTGCGGGTCAATGCCCTAAAGCCGGGGTATGCCTCCTTTGACCCTGGGGAATACTGGGATGTGGAGGCCCTGGCCTGGGAGAGTCGGGGATATAGATTGCTGGGAGAGGATGCGCCGGCTGCCCTGGCCTGGCATCAGTGCGGCCTCTATTATATGCAGGAACCCAGCGCCATGGCGCCGGTCTGGTTTCTGGATCCCAGGCCCGGGGAGAGGGTGCTGGATCTGTGCGCGGCCCCTGGAGGGAAGAGCGGGCAGATAGCCGCCGCTATGGAGGGCAGGGGGCTGCTGTTGGCCAACGAAGTGGATGGGGCCAGGGCACAGATATTGTCGGAGAATATGGAGAGGCTGGGTGTGCAGTTCTCTTATGTGACATCCATGGCTCCGGAGGCTCTGGCCAGCCGTTTTTGTCAATATTTTGACAAAATTTTGGTGGATGCGCCTTGCAGCGGGGAGGGGATGTTTGCCAAGAGCGCCGAGGCCAGGGGACAGTGGTCGCCCCAACTGGTGCGGGATTGCGCCCGTCGGCAAAGGGAGATTCTGGCTAGGGCTGGGGCCATGCTGCGCCCGGGAGGACGGCTGGTATATTCCACCTGTACCTTTGCTCCGGAGGAGAATGAGGAGGTGGTATCCGCTTTTCTGGAGGCCCATGGGGATTTCTCGGCAGTCGGGCCGGGGGATTTGCCCCCGGGCATAGACAGGGGTCTGGTTCCGGGCTGTTACAGGCTCTGGCCTCACAGGGCCAGGAGCAATGGGCATTTTGTGGCTGTGTTGGAAAGGGATGGCATCCGGGGAGGCCTCTGGCAGGTGTCGCCCTCCTCCGGGGAGGGAGAATATCCCATCCGAAGCCGCAGCCGCAGACTCAAAAGAGAGGATTTTCGAGAGGAGGCGGCCTTGGTGGCGGCCTTTTGCCGGGAGAATCTCAGAGAGGGCGAACTGCCCTGGTGGGCTAGGGAGGGGCGTTGGTGGCGGCGAGGGGAGCAGATCTATGCCCTGCCGGAGGAGCGCCTGGACTTGGAGGGCTTGCGTCTGCTGAGGGCAGGCCTGCACATAGGCAGCTGCCAACGGGGGCGCTTTGCCCCCTCCCATGCGCTGGCCCTGGTATTGTCGCCCGCTGAGGCTATTAGGGTACTGGAACTGGATGGGGAGCTGGCCAGGGAGTATTTGGCCGGCCAGGCCTGGGCGGATGGGCGTATATCTGAGGATGGCTGGTATCTGCTGTGCCATGGGGGTTATTCCCTGGGCTGGGGAAGGGCAGCCGGAGGCAGGATGAAAAACCATTATCCCAAGGGATTGAGGCGGCATTGACGACTTTGGACAAAGGGAAGGGTATTTGTTATACTAAGGTGGCAACATTGTGCAGACATCAGGCTTAGGCAGAAGAGGGTCATACAAAATAGATGGCAAAGGAGAGGAGATAATGAAGAATTGGAAGATAGCGGCGCTGGCCCTGCTGGGCGCGCTGGCCCTGTCGGCCTGCGGCCGCCAGGAGAGCCGGGCGGTGGAAAGCGGCACGGAGGCGGCCCAGGCCGTGGAACTGACCTTTTGGTCCCCCACCTGGCACAAGGATGCGGATGAACAGGTTATAGCGGCCTTTGAGGCGCAGAATCCGGATATAGATATCGTGCCCTCTTATTATTCCTCAGACGATATCAAGACCAACCTCAAGGTGGCGGCCTCCTCCAACACCCTGCCAGATATGTGGTATATGTGGGGCGGGGGCAATTACGCCAATTATTATGCAAAGTCGGACCTGTGTTATGATTTGACGGCCTATGCCCAGGAGCATGGCTGGACGGACAAGTACATACCCTCGGCGCTGGAGTTGTGTACCTATGACGGCAGGATCATAGCCCTGCCCCAGGTGTATACGGGTTTGGTTATGTGGTATAGGACGGATATCTTTGCGGAATATGGTCTGAAGCCTCCGGCCACCATGGAGGAGCTGGATGCCATCTGCGCTACCCTCAAGGAGAATGGAGTGACTCCTTTCTCTACCGGAGCCAAACATATCTATCGCTATGGAGAGGCTTTGCTGGAGCATTATGCCGGCGCCCAGGGCCATGACGAACTCAATGCGCTGGAGGCGGATTGGAGCCAGTCCGAGGCTGTGGCCCAGGCCTTTGCCCACCTCAAGCGCTGGGGGGATGCCGGCTATTTCCAAGAGGGTTTTATTACGGATGACGGGGCCAATGCCAAGATGTATGTGTTTAGCGGCAGCACGGCAATGGTAATAGACAATTCCGGCATGGCCTCGGATGTGGTGGCCAATGGGTATGACAGTTCTTTGTACTCTTTCTTTCCCCTGCCGGTGGGCCGGGTGTCCGCCTATGTAAAGGTGAGCCAGTTCAACAAGAATTTGTCGCCGGAGAAGTTGGAGGCCGCCATGCGGTTCTGGGATTACTATTATTCCCAGGAGAGCCTGGATGCGCATGACTCCATAGAGCAGCCCACGGCCATAGCCGGGGCCAAGCTGTCTGAGGCCATGTCCCTGGCGGACGGCATGCTGGAGGCCATAGACGGAGCCGGCAGTTATACCACCACGGATCTCCATGTGCCCAGCCAGGTGATGGATGTCATCTTTGCCTCCGGGGAGGCGGTGATGCTGGGAGAGATGGCTCCGGAGGACTTGGGCAAGGCTGTGGAGGCGGCTGCCAAGACATACAGGGCGGCCAATCCTTGATGCACGGATAGAGCGGCGGGGGGCGGCTTTGGGGAGTCGCCCCCGGGCTGTAAGAGGGCATATGGGGGGTAATGGTGGGGAGCAAGGCTATAGAGAGGTGGAAGAGCTGGAGCCTGGTGCTGCCGGCCTTGGTGATATTCACTTTGGTCATACTGGCGCCGGCCCTTTTTTCCCTGGTTTTGAGTTTTTTTGCCTGGGACGGCCTGGGTGGCATGCGATTCGTGGGTCTGGGCAATTACCGGGCCCTGTTTTTCCAAGACCAGGTATTTTGGACGGCCTTAAAGAACAATCTGCTCTGGGTGCTGATGAACCTGGGCATTACCATGGGCCTGGCCTTTGGCCTGGCGCTGGCGCTGAATGGCCGCATACGGGGGAGGGTGGTGTTTCGGGGAATTTTCTACTTTCCCTATCTTCTCTCCTGGGTCATAGCCGGCATACTGTGGAAGTGGATATACAATCCCAACTTTGGTCTGTTGGCCGCCGGCCATAGATGGCTGTGGCCGGATGCGGCCGTGCCTCAGGTCCTGGCCAATGGGGGCATAGCGCTGGCGGCCGTATTCCTGGCTGCATTGTGGCAGGGCATAGGCCAGCCGGTGCTGTACTTTTTGGCGGGCCTGCAGACCTTGCCGCCGGATATGCTGGAGGCGGCCAGGATGGACGGGGCTAAGGGGCCGGCACTGCTGTGGCTGGTGGTCCTGCCCATGATGAGGGAGAGTCTTTTGATAGTCACGGCTACCCAGGTCATAGCCTCTCTCAAGCTATACGACATCATACAGGTGATGACCGGCGGCGGCCCGGCCGGAGCCACCCAGACCCTGGCCACCTATATGTACAGCCAGACCTTTGTCTACAACCAATATGGCATGGGCAGCGCAGTGGCCATGGTGATGGTGGCCTTGATGGCGGGCATTATCGTGCCCTATGTCATATATACGGCCAGGGAGTAAGGGGGAGTTATGGCAAATCGCAGGCTATGGCGCTATGGGCTTCTGCATGGCGCGCTTTTGATGATGGCTGTAATCTGGATGCTGCCTCTGGCCCTGTTATTTCTGGCTTCCATACGCAGCAGCGGGGAGTTCTATGCCAATCTCAATCTCTTTTCCCTGCCAAAACGCTGGGAGTGGAATAATTATCTAAGGGCTTTCTTTGAGGGAGGCCTGGGCCGGTATATGGCCAACGGACTGCTGGTCACCGGCATTAAGGTACCGCTGGGCATAGGCATCAGCTCCCTCTGCGCCTATGGCCTGAGCCGCCGCCGTCTGCCCATGGCGGAGGGCATATTCCTATTGCTCTTGGTGGGTATGATGCTGCCACTGCAGCTGGCCCTGATACCGCTCAATGTGGCTTTTTCCCGGCTGGGGTGGACCAATACCTATTTCGGCCTGCTGCTGGCTTATGTGGGCTTTGGCCTGCCGCTGGGCGTGCTGGTCTTTCGGGGCTTTTTCCGCAGCATACCCAAGGAGATGGACGAGGCGGCGTATATGGACGGATGCGGCGTCTATGGCCTGTATTGGCATATACTGCTGCCCATGGCCAAGCCGGCTGCCGTTACCCTGTGCATTTTGGATTTTTTGCACACATGGAATGAATATCTGTTGCAGAGCGTGCTGATCACCAGGGATACCATGAAGACTGTGCCTTATGGATTGCTGGGTTTTGTGGGAGAGTTTACGACGGACTACGGCCTGCTGGCCGCAGGCGTGCTGATTTCCTTGCTGCCGGTTTTCTTCCTGTATATTTTCTTTCAAAGGTATTTCGTGGAGGGATTTTCCGGGGCGGTCAAGGGTTAGGAGGAAAGGTGGATAGGACTATAGTCGTACTGGAGAGGGACAGCATAGGCCAGGATGTGGACATATCCTGCCTGGAGGATTTTGGCCGGGTGGAGTATTATGGGAATACGGCTCCGGAGGAGGTGGCCTCCCGCATACAAAATGCGGATATAGTCGTGTCCAATAAGTCGCCGCTGCACAGGGCGAGCCTGGAGGGGGCAAGGAAGCTGGGCCTGGTCTGCCAGCTGGCCACAGGCTATGACAATTGCCGGTTGGAGGATTTTGCCCGGCTGGGCATACGGCTGGCTAATGTGGTCAACTACAGTACGGATATGGTGGCCCAGCACACCTTTGCGCTGGCCCTGGCGCTGCAGGGAGGCCTGTTTTATTACGATCGGTATGTCAAAAGCGGGGAATATGCCCATTCCAGCCGCTTCTCCCACTTTGCCCACAGCTTCTCGGAGCTGTCCGGCAAGACCTGGGGTATAGTGGGATTTGGCCATATAGGGCAAAAGGTGGCCTCTATAGCCACGGCCTTTGGCGCCAGGGTGATCGTCCACTCCCTCACCGGGAGGGCGGAGGCCGGTCCTTATGCCTTGGTGGATAAGACCGGGCTTCTGGAGCAAAGCGACATACTCTCCCTGCACTGCCCCCTCAGTCCTCTCTCCAGGCACTTTATCGACAGCCGGGCGCTGGCGCAGATGAAGCCCACGGCCATATTGGTCAATGTGGCTAGAGGGGCCGTAGTCTGCAGCCAGAGTCTGTACGAGGCCTTGGAGGCGGGGGCCATCCGGGCGGCGGGTCTGGATGTGCTGGAGCAGGAGCCCATCAGTCCGGACAACCCCCTGGGCAGGATACAGGACAGCTGCCGTCTGTTGATTACTCCCCATGTAGCCTGGGCCAGTGTGGAGGCCAGGCGGCGCTGTGTGGAGGGGGTATACAGGAATATAGAGGCATATCTGGAGGGCAGGCCCTTTGCCGAGGTGGCTCTGCCCGCCATACCATAGGAGGCTGGGCATATGCAGTGGTTGGGATTTCGCATTCAAATGTCTGCGGAGGCAGTGGACATAGTGGTGTCCACTCTGTATGAAGCGGGCTTTGAGGGGGCCTTGATAGAGGACAAACAACCTCTCAGCGCCTGGGAAAAAGAACAGATGTTTGTAGACATAAGCCTCCCGGAGGAGGAGGATGACGGCATAGCCTATGTCAGCTTCTTTTTGGAAAAGGGGGAGCAGGGTCTGTTGCTGGCCGGGGACTGGGTGGATGCGGGGGAAGCCCGGCGGCGGCTGGAGGAGGAATTGGATTTTCTGAGCCAATTTGGTGATTTGGGAGAGCTGTCCATAGAGGAGAGGTGGACGGAAGATTTGGACTGGGTCAATAACTGGAAGCAATATTTTCACGCCTTTTGGGTGGACGATGTGTATATTGTGCCCAGCTGGGAGGAGCCAGGCCCGCTGCGGGAGAACAGTCTGTTGCTGCGTATAGACCCGGGTACGGCCTTTGGCACCGGCATGCACGAAACCACCAGGCTGTGCATACGGGCCTTGGAGAGTTTGGATCTGCGGGGGGCCAGGCTGCTGGATCTGGGTACGGGCAGCGGCATTTTGTCCATTTTGGCGGTAAAGCGGGGGGCGGAACGGGCTGTGGCCACGGATTTGGATCCCTGCGCCCAGGATGCGCTGGAGTACAATTGCCGGGAAAATCAGATAGAGCCGGGCGGAATAGAGCTGCATTTGGCTGATTTGGCCCAGGCTCCGGAGTTGGCGGAGTCCTTGGGCCGGGGCAGCTTTACCGTGGTGGTGGCCAATATTTTAGCGCCGGTGCTGCAGTACCTGATGGGAACTGCCGCCTCCATGCTGGCTCCGGGGGGGTACTATATCTGCAGCGGCATACTGGCCGGCCAGGAGGCAGGCGTGCTGGAGGCCATGGCCCGGGAGGGCATAGAGTGCCTTCGGCAGGAGCGGGATGGGGAGTGGATAGGCTTGGTAGGCAGAAAGGTATAATATGCGCCGATTTTTTGTATCCCCCCATCAGGTGGGCAGGGAAAGCATAGAAATAATAGGAACAGAAGCTCGACATATCGGCCGGGTGCTGCGTATGCAGCCAGGAGATCCGCTGGTTATCGTATCCGGGGAGGACGGCAGGGAGTGGGACTGTGTTATATCCTCTATTTCCAAGGATGCCGTGGTCTGTGATATCCAGGATCTGCGGCAGTCGGCCGGCGAATCTCCCCTGCGTATCAGCCTCTACCAATGTCTGCCCAAGCTGGACAAGATGGAATTGGTTATACAAAAGGCTGTGGAGCTGGGCACGGACAGGATAGTACCGGTGGAGGCCTGCCGCTGCCAGACTCGAATCGGCCAGGATAAGGCCGGAGCCAAGCAGGCGCGCTGGCAGGCCATAGCCCAGGCGGCGGCCAAGCAAAGCGGACGCAGCCGTCTGCCGGTGGTAGAGCCTCCCATGGCCTTTGCCAAAGCTGTGGAGCAATGTCTGTCTATGGATCAGGCCTTTATACCCTACGAGGATGCCAAGGATATGGATTATACCAAATCCTGTCTGGAGAATTTGGATATATCCAAGCCTCTGGCCATATTCATTGGACCGGAGGGGGGATTTGCCCGGGAGGAGGTGGAGTTGGCCCGGGAGGCTGGCATACGCCCCATTACCCTGGGTCGGAGGATACTGCGCACGGAAACGGCGGCCATGGTACTGCTGTCCTGGCTGTCTTATCTCTATCCCTAGGGGGCGGTATGGAACAGCATATCTATTTGGACAACAGTGCCACTACGGCCATGTGGCCGGGACTCTGGGAGGAGCTGGGCGAGCTGGGCAGGACAACTTTTGCCAATCCGGCCAGTCTGCACTATATGGGTCTGGAGGCCCAGAGGCAGATAGACCAGGCGGCGAAATCCCTGGCAGCCATGTTAAAGGTGGATCCGGGTGAACTGATATTCACCTCCGGAGGCACGGAGGCCAACAATATGGCCATACTGGGCGCTGCCAGGGCCAAGGTGCGGCAGGGCAGGCATATACTCTGTTCGGCCATAGAGCATCCCTCAGTCATAGAAGCCATGGCCCATCTGGAAAAATCCGGGTATCAGCTGGAGTACCTGCCGGTGGACGGCCAGGGGAGGCTGCGGCTGGAGGCGCTGGAGGCGGCTCTTCGGCCGGATACCATACTGCTCTCCCTGATGCACACCAATAATGAGATAGGCTCCATTCAGCCCCTGGCCCAGGCGGCAAGGCTGCTGAGGGCCAAAAGCCCCCAGGCGTTGTTTCATGTGGATGCCGTACAGGGTTTTTCCCACAGTGTCATCCATCCCAGGCTCTGGGATGCGGATATGCTCAGCCTAAGCGCCCACAAGTGGCATGGGCCTAAGGGTGCGGGTTTGCTTTATCTGCGGCGGGGGGTACGGCTGGAGCCTCTGTTCTTTGGCGGAGGACAGCAGCAGGCCAGGCGTCCTGGCACGGAAAATCTCCTGGCTGCCCAGGGCATGGCGCTGGCGGCTGCCCGGGTACAGGCCCGGCGGGCGGAGGGCATAGACCGCATGGGGCAGCTGCGGCAGCTGCTGGCGGAGGGGCTGGCCTGCCTGGAGGATGTGGAGATCCTGGGCGGAGAGGGCGCGCCCCATATTTTGGCGGCCAGCTTTGGCGGTGTGCGCAGCGAGGTGCTGCTCCATGCTCTGGCCCAACAGGGCATATTTGTATCCTCCGGCAGTGCCTGCTCTTCCAGAAAAAAGACGGCCTCCCATGTATTGGCGGCCTTGGGTCTGTCCAGGGACAGGCTGGATACTGTGCTGCGGTTTAGCTTTTCCTATGGGAATACTATAGAAGAAATAGGGGCCGTCCTGGAGGCCTTGCGGGGCCAATTGCCCATGCTGCGGCGTTTTGGCCGCAGATAAGCGGAGGTGTGGTGTGGAATACCAGTCTTTTTTGATCAAATACGGCGAGATAGGCATCAAGGGCAAGAACCGCTATCTCTTTGAGGATACGCTGGTAAAGCGGATACGGGGCGCCTTGCTGGGTCTGGAATGTGGGTACAAGGCATATAAGAGCCAGGGGCGCATACATGTGGATATTGAGGATGGCAGTCAGGCGCAGGATGTCATAGAAAGGCTGTCCTGTGTCTTTGGCATTACGGGCATATGTCCGGTGCAGCGCTTGGAGGATGCCGGCTTGGAGATGCTAAAGGAGGAGGTCTGCCGCTATGTGGCAGCCTGTCATCCTGAGGAGGAGCTGAGCTTTAAGGTGCAGGCCCGCCGGGGGCGCAAAAATTATCCCCTTAATTCTATGGAGCTGGGGGCGGAGCTGGGCGCGGCCATATTGGAGGCCTATCCAAACCGCCGTGTGGATGTGCGCAGGCCGGATTGGACCTTGTATGTGGAGATTCGGGAGCATATCTATCTCTATTCTACCGTGCTGCCTGGTCCCGGCGGAATGCCTGTGGGCACGGGGGGCAAGGCCATGCTGCTGCTCTCCGGGGGCATAGACTCCCCGGTGGCCGGATATATGGTGGCCAAGCGGGGCGTGGAGCTGGAGGCGGTGTATTTTCATGCGCCTCCCTATACCAGCGAGAGGGCCAAGGATAAGGTTGTGGAGCTGGCCAGGATTATCAGCCGGTACACCGGGCCTATTCGATTGCATATTATCAATTTTACTGCCATACAATTGCATATATATGAAAAATGCCCCCATGACGAGCTGACCATCATCATGCGACGTTTTATGATGTCCATAGCGCAGGATCTGGCGTTGGAGGCAGGGGCCCTGGGCTTGGTCACCGGAGAGAGTATAGGCCAGGTGGCTTCCCAGACCATGCAGGCCCTAGCGGCTACGGACAATGCCGTGGATATGCCAGTGTATAGGCCCTTAATTGCTTTTGACAAGCAGGAGATAGTGGAGAAATCCTGGAAAATAGGCAGTTTTGAAACCTCCATTCTGCCCTATGAGGACTGCTGTACCATCTTTGTGGCCAAGCATCCCGTGACCAAACCCAGCTTAAAGCGCATATGCCTGCATGAGAAGAATCTCTATCCCGAGGTGGAGGCCATGGTGGCAGAGGCCAAGCAGGGGCGGGAAATCCTGGATATAGGATAAGCCCCGGCCAAGGGGTCGTGGGTCCTATTAGGGCTGAGAGGGAGAGCCAGAATTCGGATATCGGAGATAAAGAAAAAACACCTCCACGTCAAGGGGGTGGAGGTGTTTTGCGGCTGTTTGGCCGGAGTATCCAAAACTAGATGATGTAAGGCTTCAGGGCGGCCATGATGTCCTCGGCAGCGCCGTCTGCGTGTATATTCAGATCTATGGGTTTGGACAAATCCAAGCTGAAAATGCCCATGATGGACTTGGCATCGATTACATAACGGCCGGATACCAGGTCGAAATCGTAATCGAATTTGGTGATATCATTGACGAAGGATTTCACCTTGTCAATGGAATTAAGAGAAATCTGTACAGTTTTCATCGGGATACCTCCTTGGTATGCTGGAAAGATAGGATGGTTTTTTTGGAACTTTGTTATTTTCATATTAAAGCATGGCATGGGAAAAAGTCAAGGTATAATCTGTGGGGAGGACAGGGTCTATGGGATTATGGATAGGCTTTGGGATATGGAGCACGGTAAGCCTGTTGTTTGTGGTCTTGGGTGTGAATGCCCTGAGGAGCCGGGAGCCTGTGGGCTTTTATGCCAATATACGGCCGCCCAAGGTCCGGGATGCGAAGGCCTACAACCAGGCTGTGTCCAAGCTGTTTTTCGCCTCCGCAGCACTGATGGAGGCCCTGGGTTTGCCCTTGTTATTGGGAGAGGGGCATCCGGCGGTGCTGATTGTCAGCATACTGGGGCCTATGTTTGTGTCCATAGGCATGGTGGTGGCATATATGCGCATAGAGGGCAGGCATAAGATGTAGGCCCGGCGGAGAATAAGTTTGGAGGGAGGGTTTATGCTTCGTATAGCCAGTTTGAACCTGGGCTGTAAGGTCAACTCCTATGAGCTGGATGCTCTCATGCAGGGCCTGGAGGCAAGGGGATATGCGCAAGTGCCATTTGACCAGGCTGCGGATGTCTATGTGGTCAATACCTGTACCGTCACCCATGTGGCGGACCAGAAGAGCCGGCAGATGCTGCGGCGGGCCAAAAAGGCGAATCCCATGGCTCTGGTGGTGGCCCTGGGATGCTTTGTCCAGGCCAAAGACTGGCAGGCGCTGGAGGAGGCCGGCGTAGATTTGGCCATAGGCAATAATAGGAAAAAGGATTTGCTGCCCCTGCTGGAACAAGCCTGGGAGGAGAAGCTCCAAGGGAGGGCAGGGCTAAGGCTGGAGGTTAAGGATCTGGACCGGGAGAGAGAGTATGAGGATCTGGAGCTGTTGGGCGAGGCCAGCCACACCCGCGCCTATGTAAAGATACAGGATGGCTGCAATCAATTCTGCTCCTATTGTATCATACCCAAAATGCGGGGGAGGGTGCGTTCGAGAAAGCCCGGAGCCATATTAGAGGAGTTGCGCCGTCTGGCCGCTGCCGGCTGCCGGGAGGTGGTGCTGACCGGCATACATATCAGCTCTTACGGCCTGGACATCTCCCGGGCGGCCTGGGAGGCCTCCCTGGCCGGGCAGCCGGCAGAAGAGGCAAAGGAGGCAGCCGGAGCCTATCCCGGGCGTTTGCGGCTGCTGGATCTGCTGGAGGTTATACACGGCGTAGAGGGCATAAGCCGCATACGGCTGGGATCTCTGGAACCCAGGGTGATGACAAAGGATCATGTGGTGCGGCTGGCGGCACTGGACAAATTTTGCCCTCACTTCCATCTCTCACTTCAAAGCGGCTGCGACCGCACGCTGGAGCGTATGCACAGGCGCTACAGCGCCGAGGATTACAGGGCCGGCGTGGCGCTGGCCAGGCGGTATTTTGACAGGCCGGCCATTGCCACGGATATAATCGTGGGTTTCCCCGGAGAGAGCGAGGAGGATTTTGCCCAGAGTCTGGCCTTTGTGGAGGAGATGGGATTTGCCAAGGTCCATGTATTTCCTTTTTCGCCTAGAGAGGGCACGCTGGCAGCGGCTATGGACGGCCAATGCCCGGCCCGGGTCAAAAAGGAACGCAGCCAGAGGATGCAGGCGGCGGCAGAGGCGGGAGCCAGGGCCTATCTGGCCCAGTGGCTGGGCAGGCGGGTGGAGATCCTGCTGGAGGAGCAAAAGACTGTGGGCGGCCGGTTGCGCTGGCTGGGGCATAGCCGGGAGTTTGTGGCTCTGGCGCTGCCGCTACAAGGGGATTATGGCCGTAACAGTCTGGTGGAGGCACGGGTTTTGGATTTTTTGGAGGGGGATGTGCTGGAAGCGCAGATGGATATGGCCGGCGATTGAAATTTTCCCGCATATGGGGTATGATAAAAATAATCTGTAGTTTTTTTCGGGAAAGGCCGGTGGAGTATGGGAAACAATTTGCAGGATACGCAGTATTTTCAAGTGGCGACCGAGCCGGAAACCGGAGTGGCTATTGTATTGTCCACAGTGTATGAGGCTCTGTCGGAAAAGGGGTATGACCCGGTCAATCAGATTGTGGGATATATCATGAGCGGGGATCCCACCTATATCACCAGCCACAAAAATGCGCGCAGTCTGATTATGAAGGTGGAGAGGGATGAGTTGGTGGAGGAACTGCTTTCCGCCTACATTCAGAGCCGTTTTTGATGGGGATGGCGCCGGGAGGGGGCCGGACTGTGTGATGCGGATAATGGGATTGGATCTAGGATCAAAGACGGTGGGTGTGGCCATAAGCGACCCCGGCCGCAGCATAGCCACTCCTCTGGAAACCATTACCCGGCCGTCAGAGGGCAAGCTGCGCCGCACGCTGGCCAGAATAGAGGCCCTGATTGTGGAGTATGAGGTGGGTGCGCTGGTGCTGGGTCTGCCCAAGCATATGCATGGCGAAGAGGGAGAGAGGGCGGCCAAGAGCCGGGACTTTGCCCGGATATTGGAGCGGCGCACGGGCTTGGAGGTATATCTGTGGGACGAACGCCTGACCACGGTGGAGGCGCATATGGCCCTGGAAGAGGCTGGCGTGCGCAGGCGGGATAGGGCGAAGTATGTGGATCAGGTGGCGGCTGCGCTGATTTTGCAGGGGTATTTGGACTACGGCGCGCAGTCCGGCAGCGTCAGATCCTAGTATGGGGCCGGAGGCCCGGGAAAGGCTGTTGTGCTGTTTCCACAGGGAATTGGACAGTCCGGCGGCAGGCCATAGAATGGGTCTGGCCGGCCCGGGCGGCGGCCGCGCTGATTTTGCAGGAATAGGATGGGCGGGCTGTATGGCAGGAGTTCAGCGCTGGTCCGGATGCGGAAGGTGTGTTTTGGAAGAGAATAAGATTTGGCTGGAAACGCCCGAGGGCGGGCAGGAGGCCTGGTATATCGTAGAGCAGACAAAGCTGGGAGGCAAGGATTATCTTCTGGTGACGGACCGTCCGGAGGGGGATGGGGAGGCGTATATTCTGCGGGACGACTCGGCTCCGGAGGAGGAGCAGGCCCTGTATACCTGGGTGGAGGACGAGGCGGAGTTGGAAGCGCTGGGCAGGATATTTGCGGATTTGCTGGAGGACATAGACCTGGAGTGATTCCGGGTGAAACATAGAACACTGGACGCAAGAAGGACGGCGGCTGCCGAAGCCGGGCTAGGGAGCTGGACGGTTTTTTGTGTCCAAAAATAGTTGCGTAGAACGTATGGAGGATCATTTGAAAAAAACAAAAAACCAAAACGAGGGCTCCAAGCTGAAAATCATTCCTTTGGGAGGCTTGGAGCAAATTGGCATGAACATTACGGCCTTTGAGTACCAGGACAGCATTATAGTCGTGGACTGCGGCCTGGCCTTTCCGGCGGATGATATGCTGGGCATAGATCTGGTCATACCAGACATCACTTATTTAAAGGACAATATAGACAAGGTAAAGGGTTTTGTCATCACCCACGGCCATGAGGACCATATAGGCGCCATACCCTATATATTCCGGGAGATCAATGTGCCTCTCTACGCCACACGGCTGACCATGGGCATAATAGAGAACAAACTGAATGAAAAGGGCATGCTGAAGAAGACCAAGCGCAAGGTGGTCAAATTCGGACAGAGCATCAATCTGGGCCAGTTCCGGGTGGAGTATATCAAAACCAACCACAGCATAGTGGATGCGGCTGCCCTGGCCATATATTCGCCGGCCGGCACGGTGATACACACTGGGGATTTCAAGGTGGACTACACGCCGGTGTTTGGGGATTCTATAGATTTGCAGCGCTTTGCGGAGATAGGCAAAAAGGGCGTGCTGGCCATGCTCTGCGAGTCCACCAATGCGGAGAGGCCGGGATTTACCGCCTCGGAAAAGACGGTGGGCCGCACCTTTGACACTTTATTCACAGAACATAAGAACACCCGGATATTCGTGGCTACCTTTGCCTCTAATGTGGACAGGGTCCAGCAGATCATCAATACGGCCTATAAATTTGGCCGCAAGGTGGCTGTGGAGGGCCGCAGCATGGTCAATATCATAGAAACGGCGGCCAAGCTGGGATGCCTGAATGTGCCGGAGCATACCATAGTGGATCTGACCAGGCTAAAGGAATACCCTCCTGAGCAGCAGGTGATCATCACCACGGGCAGCCAGGGGGAGAGCATGGCTGCGCTCAGCCGCATGGCCTGGAGGGTGCATAAGAAGATCACCATAGGCCCCGGGGATACGGTTATATTTTCCTCCAGCCCCATACCCGGCAATGAGAAATCCGTCACCAAGGTCATCAATGAGCTGCTGCGCATGGGCGCGGACGTCATTTTCCAGGATGCCCATGTGTCCGGCCATGCCTGTCAGGAGGAAATCAAGCTGCTCTATACACTGGTGCGGCCCAAGTATGCCATACCCATACATGGGGAATATAAGCATTTGCGCGCCAATGCGAAATTGGCGGCTTCGCTGGGCATAGACAAGGAGAACATTTTCCTGCTCAGCACCGGCGATGTGCTGGAGCTCAACGACCAGGGTGCCAGGGTCAGCGGTAAGGTGCAGACTGGCGGCATATTGGTGGACGGCTTGGGCGTGGGCGATGTGGGCAATGTGGTGCTGCGGGATAGGCAGCATCTGGCCGAGGATGGGATTATCGTGGTGGCCATGGGCATAGACAGGAGCAGCCGCCAGCTGGTTTCCGGGCCTGAGATTGTATCCCGGGGCTTTGTCTACGTGCGGGAGGCTGACGAACTGCTGGAAGAGGCCAGGCATGTGGTGGAACACGCCATAGAACAGCAGCTGGGGAAAAAGGTGTCGGATTTTGGCAAGCTGCGCAGTACGACCAAGGACAGTCTGGGGGATTTCCTGTGGAAAAAGACCAAACGCCGTCCCATGGTCATGCCTGTGATTATGGATTGCTAGGCAGTCGGAGGTGTATATGGAACTGGCTATAAAGGCCTTTGTGGAGGCCATCAAATCCACAGAGGAGTATCAAACATACATTCGAGAGAGAGACAGCCTGCGCAAAAATCCCCAGCTCTGCCAGGAGGTGGATACCTATTGCCGGCTGCATTTCGAGCTGCAAAGGGATGAGGACACCCGGGAGGAGCAGCTGGAGGCCTTTGAAAGGCAGTATGCGGAATTTCGGGAGAGGCCGGAGGTGGATGCCTACCTGACTGCGGAGTTGGATTTTTGCCGAATGATGCAGGAGGTCAATATGCAGGTCACCAAGGCGCTGGACTTTGACCGCTAGGAGGCTGTCATGAAAATCAAGAAGATATTTATGAGCCTGGGAGAGAGCCTGGTGCAGTGGCTGATCCTGGCGGTGGCGGTCTTTGCCGTGTACCAGGGAGCCGTATGGGCATATGATTTCGGCTATAAGATTTTTGCCCAGGTGCCGCTGACCATAGGTCAGGGCCGCTCTGCCAGCGTCACCATTACCGAGTCCATGGATGCAAGGGAGATAGGCCGGCTGTTGGAAGAAGAGGGTTTGATAGCGGACCACACCCTTTTTGCCGTCCAATACTGGGTGTCAGAGTATCGCAAGGACCAGGCGCCCGGCACCTATACCTTGAACAGTTCCATGACGGCGGAGGAGATGATGCGCGCTATGGCCAAGCCGGAGGCGGCCCCGGAGCCGGCAGAGTGAGTGGGGGGTTGGCATATGCAAGAGGACAGACTCATTGCCTTTATCAATGCATTTGATAAGGGCAATGTGCCTTTTTTGGAGAAAATCCGACTGGAGGCGGAGGGCCTGCCGCTGATCAAGAGGGAAAGCGGGCGTTTTCTGGCCTCCCTGGCCGTCCTGCAAAGGCCTGAGCGTATATTGGAGGTAGGTGCCTGCGTGGGATACAGCGCCCTGCTGCTATGGCATTACAGCGGCAGGCAGGCCCGGGTGGACACCATAGAAGTAGACCCGCAGAGGGTCGAGATAGCCAGGCGCAATATAACAGAGCAGGGCGCCGGGCAGTATATACAGGTATGGCAGGGGGATGCGATAGAACTGCTTCCCCGGATGCAGGGTCCATATCATTTGGCTTTTGTAGATGCGGCCAAGGGCCAGTATGGGCAGTATCTGGACCGGATATATCCTCTGCTGGCCCGGGGAGGCGCCCTGGTGTCGGACAATATCTGGCAGGAGGGGGAAACCCTGGAGTCCAGATACGCCATAGGCCATAGGAACCGCACCATCCATGGCCGTATGCGGGAGTATCTGGGGCGGCTGCACAGGGAAGAGGACTGGCAGAGCATTATGATACCTCTGGGGGATGGACTGTGCCTGAGCGTCAAAAAGTGAGGGGGATATGGTGAAGAAGCCGGAGTTGCTGCTGCCAGCCGGAGATATGGACAATCTGCGAGTAGCCGTGGATTATGGCGCAGATGCGGTGTATATTGGAGGGGAGGCCTTTGGCCTGCGTGCCAAGGCGGGAAATTTTGGTCCGGAGGCCATGAAAGACGGCATAAATTATGCCAGATCCAGGGGCGTAAAGGTTTATGTAACGGCCAATATACTGGCGCATAACAGGGATTTGGAGCCGGCCAGAGAATATTTTTGCCAATTGCGGGATATGGGCAGCCTGGCGCCGGATGCCCTGATAGTAGCGGATCCCGGTATGTTTGACCTGGCCAGAGAGGCCTGGCCGGAGGTGGAGCTGCACATATCCACCCAGGCCAACAATACCAATGCCGGCACCTTTCTCTTTTGGCACAGGCTGGGCGCCAAGCGGGTGGTTACAGCCAGGGAGCTGTCCTTGGAGGAGATAGGGCAGATACGCAGCCGGGTGCCGGAGGAATTGGAAATAGAAACCTTTGTCCATGGATCCATGTGTATAGCCTATTCCGGCCGCTGCGCCATGAGCAGCTATATGGCAGGGCGGGATGCCAACAGGGGCGCTTGTACCCATCCCTGCCGCTGGAAGTATGCGCTGGTGGAGGAGAAGCGGCCAGGGGAGTATTGGCCGGTGGAGGAGAATGACAGGGGTACATTTGTATTTAATTCCAAGGATATGTGCCTGCTGGGCCATATACCCCGTCTGATGGCT
Source organism: Acetatifactor sp. (assembly GCA_041838515.1). Lineage (GTDB taxonomy): Bacteria > Bacillota > Clostridia > Lachnospirales > Lachnospiraceae > JBGYPP01. The sequence goes on from JBGYPP010000078.1 coordinate 37,582, forward strand.
TCCGGCATAGACAGCTGGAAGATAGAGGGCAGGATGAAAACGCCTCTGTATGTGGCAGCAGTGGCCAGATCCTACAGGAGGGCCATAGATGTCTATTTGGCAGACCCGGAGCAATATGCCCTGGAGAGGGAGAGCTATCTGGAGGAGGCGGGGCATGCGCCCCACCGGCCCTATGGCGCCGGCTTTTTGCTGGAGAGGGAGGAGGACATACGCCCTCTGAGAGAGCAGAGCGGATATGGGGGGGATAGGGTGTTTCTGGGCATCTGCCAGGCTGTAGAGAGGTCTGGGGATATCTATAAGGCCCGGATTTTCCAGAAAAATAAATTTTGCCAGGGTGATGGCATAGAGATAGTCAAGAGGAGGGGTTGGCCCTGGACGGCCAAGGCCCGGGTGCTGTATATAGAGGATGCGAATGGCGGCCGACAGCCCAGCGCGCCCCATCCAGGGCAGGAGCTGTGGGTGGCCCTGGATGCGCCGGTGGAGCAAGGCGAGTTGCTTCGCGCCGTCAAGGCCTGAGGCAAAAGACGGCAGAGGGGGAGAGCCATGGAGCTTAGGACAAAACAGGTGGATGTCTGCGTTATAGGCGCCGGACATGCGGGGGTGGAGGCGGCGCTGGCCTGTGCCCGCAGGGGCTTGGAAACAGTCCTGTTCACCATGAGCATGGACAGCGTGGCGTTGATGCCCTGCAATCCCAACATAGGTGGCACCTCCAAGGGCCATTTGGTGCGGGAGGTGGATGCGCTGGGCGGGGAGATGGGTAAGAATATCGATGCCACCTTTTTGCAGTCTAAGATGCTCAATCTCTCCAAGGGGCCGGCCGTCCACTCCCTGCGAGCCCAGGCGGACAAGCAGCAGTATTCCAACCGCATGCGCAGCGTGCTGGAAACCCAGCCCCATCTGCAGCTGCGGCAGGCTGAGGTGGTGGACCTGCTCTGGGAGGAGCCTGATCAGGGGAGGAAACGGATTTTGGGTTGCCGTACCCGCACGGGTATGGAGTATAAGGCGGCGGCGGTGGTGGTGGCCACAGGCACCTATCTGCGGGCCAGATGCCTTTGCGGGGAGAGCATTACCCATACGGGACCAGGGGGGCTGGCTGCGGCTACGGAGCTGGGAAAGAGCCTGGAGACCCTGGGGTTTGCCCTGCGGCGCTTTAAGACCGGCACGCCGGCCAGGCTGGCCGGCGGCAGTCTGGATTATTCCAAGATGGAGGAGCAGACCGGGGATGCGCGCGTGCAGCCCTTTTCCTTTTCCACGCCGGAGGAGGCGGTGCAAAAGCCCCAGATTTCCTGTTGGCTGACCTATACCAATGCGCGCACCCACGAGATTATAAGGGAGAATTTGGACCGCTCTCCCATCTATGCCGGCATCATAGAGGGCACCGGACCCAGGTACTGCCCCTCCATAGAGGACAAGGTGGTCAAATTTGCCGACAAGGACAGGCACCAGGTGTTTTTGGAGCCGGAGGGCCTGTATACATCGGAGATGTATGTGGCGGGCATGTCCTCCTCCCTGCCGGAGGAGGTGCAGGAGGCCATGTACAGGACGGTGCCGGGGCTGGAAAACTGTCAGATCGTCCGCCCGGCCTATGCCATAGAATACGATTCGGTTTTTGCCGGTCAGTTGCATCCCACGCTGGAGTCCAAGGAGGTGCAGGGGCTGTTTTTTGCCGGGCAGATCAATGGCAGCAGCGGCTATGAGGAGGCGGCGGCCCAGGGCATACTGGCGGGCATCAATGCGGCCCAGGGGGTTTTGGGCCTGGCCCCGGTGGTGCTGGACCGCTCTCAGGCCTATATAGGCGTGCTGGTGGATGATCTGGTCAGCAAGGACAACAGGGAACCCTACCGTATGATGACCTCACGGGCGGAGTATAGGCTGCTGCTGCGGCAGGATAATGCTGATCAGCGGCTGCGCCCCCTGGGGCGGGAGCTGGGGCTGGTATCCGAGGAGGTGTATGGCCGCTTTCTGGAGAAGCAGGAGGCTGTGCGGCGGGAGATGGAAAGGCTGGAGTCCCAGCGGGTGGCCATGGGGCCGGCACTGGAGGAGTATCTGGCCTCCAAGGGGATGCCGGCTGCAAAAAACGCGCCCACGCTGGCGGATTTGCTGCGCCGTCCGGAGGGGGAGTATGGAGATTTGGCTCCTTTAGATCCCCATAGGCCGTCCCTGCCCCGGGAGGTCTGGGAGCAGGCCCAGATCCAAATCAAGTACCAGGGATACATATGCCGCCAGGAGAGGCAGGTGGAGCAGTTCAAGAAGCTGGAGGACAAGCTGCTGCCCGAGGAGTGGGACTACCAGAACATACATTCTATACGCCTGGAGGCCAGGGCTGCGCTGGCAAAATTCCGGCCCAGATCTCTGGGACAGGCCTCCCGTTTGGCAGGCGTGAATTATGCGGATGTATCCGCCTTGCTGGTCTACTGGGAGCAATGGCATAGGCGGCGGGAGGTTTGAGTATGAGAGGCATATTGGAGGAGAGGCTGGCGGTCTGGGGCATGGAGCTGGATGCCCTGGCGCTGGAGAGGCTGGAGAGATACTGGCAGATGCTGGCCGATTGGAATACCCGTATGAATCTGACAGCCATAGTGGACAAGGAGGAGGTGGCCCTCAAGCACTTTGTGGACAGCCTGGCTCTGGCCGCTTTTGGGCAGTTGGAGGAGGTGGAGAGCCTGGCGGATGTGGGAACCGGGGCCGGGTTTCCCGCCCTGCCCCTCAAGATAGCCTTTCCCCATCTGCGGCTGGTGCTGGCGGATGCGCAGAAGAAGCGCCTGGCCTTTTTGGAGGCCGTTATAGGGGAGCTGGGCCTGGAGCACTGTCTTACTGTCCATGGGCGGGCAGAGGATTTGGGCAGGCAGCCCGGCCACAGGGAGGCCTATGATCTGGTGGTGTCCCGGGCCGTGGCGCATATGTCCGTATTGAGCGAGTACTGCCTGCCGCTGGCCAGGCTTGGAGGCTGTTTTGTGGCATATAAGGGAGGGGATGTGGAGGCGGAGCTGTCCCAGGCGGCTTATGCCATAAAGAGGCTGGGCGGCATATGCCGCAGGCGGGAGGCTTATACACTGCCCGGCACGGACATGGGCCGCAGTCTGCTGTGGCTGGCAAAAACGGCACCCACTCCCAAGGCCTACCCCCGCCGGGCGGGCGTGCCGGCCAAGGAACCCCTGGGCATGGCCTGAAGGCTTGGATATCTATATCATGGTTGGCATTCCATCCCGTTTTTGACGGATGGGGTGTCAACTTGCATTTTGGCCGCAATTGGAGTACGCTTAGGAGAATGAACATGGAGGGCTGTATGGAAAATTGTGGAATGTGGGAGGAAAAGGCGGGCGGTTGTATCTGCGCCAGCCAGTTGGAAGAGGTCTTTGGCAGCCGGGTATTCACCTTGGGAAAGATGAAGAAGCGCCTGCCCAAGAAGGTGTACCAGGAACTGTTGCAGGTCATGGAAAACGGGGGAGAGCTGTCCTTGGGCGTGGCGGATGTGGTGGCCAAGGCCATGAAGGACTGGGCCGTGGAAAAGGGGGCTACCCACTTTAGCCATTGGTTTCAGCCTCTGACCGGCATTACTGCGGAGAAGCACGATTCCTTTATAGGCCATCCGGACGGCGAGGGGCGTATGATTATGGAGTTTTCCGGCAAGGAGCTGATCAAGGGCGAGCCGGATGCCTCCTCCTTTCCCTCCGGGGGTCTGCGCAATACCTTTGAAGCCAGGGGGTATACGGCCTGGGATATCACCTCTCCGGCCTTTCTCAAGGAGGGGGGATCAGGTATGCTGCTGTGCATACCTACAGCCTTTTGTTCCTATAAGGGAGAGGCGCTGGACAAAAAAACCCCTCTGTTGCGATCCATGGAGGCCTTGAATGCCCAGGCCCTGCGTATACTGCGTCTATTCGGCAATGATACGGCCAAGAAAGTCATACCCAGCGTGGGAGCTGAGCAGGAGTATTTTCTGGTGGACAGGGCCAAATACTTGCAGAGGGAGGATCTGGTCTTTGCCGGCCGCACCCTTTTTGGCGCTCCCGCGCCCAAGGGGCAGGAGATGGAGGACCATTATTTCGGCGCCATCCGGGAGCGCATAGGCCTGTATATGCGGGATCTGAATGAGGAGCTGTGGAGGCTGGGGGTTACGGCCAAGACCCAGCACAATGAGGCGGCTCCGGCCCAGCACGAGCTGGCGCCCATATACGAAACGGCCAATATAGCCGTGGACCACAACCAGTTGGTCATGGAAACCATGAAAAAGGTGGCAGGGCGGCACGGTATGCACTGCCTGCTGCATGAGAAGCCCTTTGCCGGAGTCAACGGATCGGGTAAGCACAACAACTGGTCCTTGTGCACGGACACGGGCATGAATATGCTGGAACCCGGCAGCTCTCCCAATGAGAACATCCAATTTCTGCTGGTGCTGGCCTGCATACTCAAGGCTGTGGACACCCATGGGGATTTGCTGCGGCAAAGCGCCTCGGATGTGGGCAATGACCACAGGCTGGGGGCCGGGGAGGCTCCGCCGGCCATCGTGTCGGTTTTCCTGGGAGAGCAGCTGGAGGATGTGGTGCGGCAGCTGGTGGAAACCGGCGAGGCGGCCCATTGCATAGAGGGGGGCAAGCTGCAGACCGGCGTATCCACTCTGCCTGATCTGGATAAGGATGCCACGGATAGAAACCGAACCTCCCCCTTTGCCTTTACCGGCAACAAATTTGAATTTCGCATGGTGGGCAGCTCGGATTCCGTGGCCAGCCCCAATACCACCCTCAATGCCATTGTGGCCGAGGCCTTTTGCGAGGCGGCGGACAGGCTGGAGGGGGCGGCGGATTTTGACATGGCCGTCCACGATCTGATAAAGGAATATATGGGCCGTCATCAGCGCATCATCTTTAACGGCAACGGCTACAGCCGGGAGTGGGTGGAGGAGGCCGGCCGCAGGGGGCTGCCCAACTATGCCTCCATGGTGGATGCCGTGGATACGCTGACCACGGACAAGGCCGTACGGCTCTTTGAGCGCTTTGGCATATTCACCCGTGAGGAGCTGCGTTCCCGGGAGGAGGTCCTGTACGAAACCTATGCCAAGACGGTGAATATAGAGGCTCAGACCATGGTGGATATGTGCAAGCGGCAGATATTGCCGGCCGTCCTCTCCTATGCCAAGGATCTGGCCCTGACCCAGGAGGCGTTGCAAAACGCCGGGGCGGATCCCTTTGTGGCCAAGGAACTGCTGCAAAAAGTGTCTGACAGGCTGCGGCGCTGCCACAATGCCTTATCCGTGCTGGAGAGGGAGCTGGGTGAGGCCCGGGAGCTGGCCGGACAGAGGGAGAGGGCCTTTGGGTACAAGGACAAGGTGCGCCCCGCCATGGAAGCCCTGCGCATACCGGTGGATGAGCTGGAGGTCTTGGTGGACAAAAGGGCCTGGCCCTATCCCACCTATGGGGACTTGCTCTTCGAGATATAAAAAATGGCATTTTTTTTTGAAAAAGCGCTTGCCAAATGGAGTGGCCTTGTGTATACTATCTTAGTGGTACATAGGGCTATCGCCAAACGGTAAGGCAACGGACTCTGACTCCGTCATCTCAAGGTTCGAATCCTTGTAGCCCTGTCAAAGAGAAATCGGTTTTGCCGGTTTCTCTTTTTTATTTCTATGTATTTTCATATTTTTCGTAAATTTTCGACATGAAGAGTATTTAGACCCTCCAATTATAAAAAATACGGAAAAACCATAAAATATATCTTGTATATTGGAGAAAAGATATTATAATTAAAACTGTCAAAAGGGGATGATTTGTAAGGAAACACAAGGAGGTGTGCGTGAAAAAGAAAAGCAGTATCAAGGTGGGTATTACACTGGCGCTGGTGGGAGCCTTGCTGGCCTCCAACCTGGCCCTGATGGGGGTCAGCACCTTCTTTGTGCGGCGGCATTTTACCAGCCAGGTCTATGAGCAGATAGCCATATTGACCTATCAGGCCGCCCAGATGATAGAGGTGGCTTTGGACGGCATAGAAGGGCAGGTGCAGGGCATAGCTGATGGATATGGGAACAATCTGGCCATGGCCCCTGCCCAGCGGAAGGAGTTTTATCAAAAGCTGGCGGATGATCTGGGCTTTAAGGAGTTTTTCTTTATCGATCCCCAGGGCATGGGAACCAAGCTGAATGTGGATGCGCCTACGGTGGATGTGGGGGATAGGGAATACTTCAAGCAATCCATGTCCGGCAAGGTGTTTACCAGCGAGATTTTGCAGGATATGACCAGCGGGGTCAGCATAATCGTGATTTCGGCGCCCTATTATGAGAACGGCAAGGTGGCCGGCGTGTTCGGCGGCATAGTGGAGCCGGCCTTTATCAGCGAGTTCTGCCGCAATTTCCAATGGAAGCAGTCGGGCATATTGGCTATATATGATGAGAATACACAGATAGTGGGGCATACCAACAGCAGCATAGTGGACAGCCGGCTGAATATACTGGAAAAGGCCAAGTCAGACAGCGCCTATGCCCAGGTGGGCCGCTTCTTTGCGGAGAAGGTGGCTGTGGACGACAGCGGATACGGGGAGTACTCCTTCCAGGGCAATAACAAGCTGGCAGGCTTCTACAACTTGAAGGATAGGGGCCTTACAGTGCTGGTCAGCGTGAATAAGACGGAGGTGCTGGCCGGATTGACCATGCTGCAGGCCATCATGCTGCTGGTGACCGTAGCGCTTTCCCTGTTGGCAGTGGCCGGGGCTTACTTTGGCATATCCAAGAAGATAGCCGAGGCCTTTATCTCCCTAAAGATGGATATAGAGGAGCTGGCAAAGTACAATCTCTCCGCCCAACCCCAGCAGGATTATTCCCAGAGGGGGGATGAGGTGGGCGATATCTACAGGGCCTGTTCCCTGCTGCGCGCCAATTTGATACAGATAGTGGAATCCCTGCAGGCCTCCTCCAATGAGCTGGACAATGCCGCACAGATGATGCGGGAGAAATGCCAGCTGGCCAACAGAGTGGCCGCCGAGATGGCCGGAGGCGTGGAGGATATGGCCAAGGGCGCGGTCAGCCAGGCAGAGGATGCCCAGTCCGGCGTGGCCAAGGTACAGGAGATCAACGTCCTGCTGGAGCAGAACCAGGAGGCGCTGGACAGGCTCAAAGAGGCTGCCGGCCAGAGCGAGGAGCTGAAGAACCGGGGGCTGGAGAGCATGGAGCAGCTCCGGGAGGGCGCCGACAGGAATATGGCTATTTCCCGGGATATACAGGAGTCCATGGACCAGACCAAGAGCAGCGTGGATGCCATACGCTCCGCCGGCGAAATGATCAAATCCATAGCCGACCAGACCAATATGCTGGCCTTGAATGCGGCCATAGAGGCGGCCCGGGCCGGAGAGGCCGGCAGGGGCTTCTCTGTGGTAGCCGAGGAGATCAGGAATCTGGCCGAGAACTCCCGCTCCTTTACCGAGCAAATCAACCAGTCCGTGTCTGAGTTGCTGGATCGCAGCCAATATTCTGTGGAGAAGATACGCATCTCGGCTGCCATAGTGGAGGAGCAGTCTGCCAATGTGGAGGCCACCAAGGAGAAGTTCGCCGGTATAGCTGAGGCCATAGGCACATTGCGTGAGGCAACCACCACCATGCTGGCCTCTAATGCGGAGATACGCTCGGCTCAGGATACGCTGACCGGCGTTATGGACAACGCCTCGGCCCTCTCCCAGGAGAATGCGGCCATTACCCAGGAAATCGCCGCCTCCACCCAGAGCCAGATGGGTTCCTTTGAGGAAATCGCCGATAGGAGCAACCGTCTTTCCGAGCTGGCGCAGCAATTGAAGGATATTGTCTTGCGCTTTTGCCTGTAGTACAATAGGGAAAATCCTCACAGAGCGCCGCCTGCCCATACTTTGGGCTGGTGGTGCTTTGGCATACATAGGGCTGAGGAGAATATGATGAAATAGGGTATACGATGAACGGGTATCTGAAAAAGAGAGGGTCAGAGGGGTGGAGGATGTTAAAGCTGGGTGAGATGCAAGTGTTGAATGTGGTCAAGGTCTTGGACTTTGGCCTGTATTTGTCTGCGCCGGGGCAGGAAGAGGTGCAGAGGGTGCTGTTGCCCAAGAAGCAGGCTCCGGCGGATGCGGCTCCGGGGGACAAGATAGAGGTTTTTGTCTATCGGGATTCAGAGGATAGGCTGATCTCCACCACCAAGCGGCCCCAGCTCTGCATGGGGGAGGTGGCGGAGCTAAAGGTGGTGGAGGAGGGCAAGATAGGCTTTTTCCTGGACTGGGGCCTGGAGAAGGATCTCTTCCTCCCCTTTAGGCAGTGCACCTACCAGCCCAAAAAGGGGGATGGCGTTTTGGCCGCCCTCTACATAGACAAGAGTACCCGCCTCTGCGCCACCATGAAGGTCTATCCCTTTCTGGAAACGGCCTCTCCTTACCAAAAAGGGGATAAGGTGTCCGGCATCGTGTATGAGGGGGGCAGAGATTTCGGCCTTTTTGTGGCCGTGGACAAGCGCTACAGCGGACTGATACCCTTCAAGGAGGCCTATGGAGGCGTGGCCTTGGGGGATAGGATTACCGCCAGGGTATCCCAGGTGCGGCCGGATGGCAAATTGAATCTGAGCGTCAGAGAGCCGGGACATATACAGATGGAGGCGGATGGGCAGAAGCTTCTGGCGCTGCTGGAGGAGAATGGCGGCGTGCTGCTGCTGACAGACAAATCTTCGCCGGAGGAGATACTGCGTTGGACAGGCATGAGCAAGAAGGAGTTCAAGCGGGCCTTGGGGGGCCTGTTCAAAAAACGTCGGGTAGATTTGCGGGAGGATTGTATTCTTCTTAAATAATATGCCCAAAAATAGCTTGATTTTTTGTGCAATTTTAGCTACATTGAATAGTAAGCAGGGATGGAGCATAGAGGGCGCAAAGGAGTGGGGATATGATTTCAAATCAAATATTGCAAAATACCATAGACGGCCTAAAGGGTATAGCCAGAGTGGATTTTTGTGTGATGGATGCCGATGGCAAGGAGGTGGCCGCCACAGCGGATCTGACCTCCTCCTTGGCCGCGGGCATGGAATTTGCCAAATCCGTAGCGGATTCCCAGGAGATTTCCGGAAACCAATTTTTCAAGATCTATGATGGGGGGCGGCTGGAGTACATACTGGTGGTGTCCGGTTCGGGAGAGAACCTTTACACTATGGGCAAAATGGCGGCTTTCCAGATACAGAGCCTGGTAGTGGCCTACAAGGAGCGCTTTGACAAGGAGAATTTTGTCAAAAACCTGCTGCTAGACAATTTGCTGCTGGTGGATATCTACAGCCGGGCCAAGAAGCTGCGCATACAAGCCGAGTCGCCCCGGGTAATCATGATTGTGGAAACGGCGGAGGGCAGGGACGGCAATGCGCTGGAGCTGGCCAGGCAGCACTTCGGCGATAGCGAGAGGGAGTTTATCACGGCGGTGGACGAGAAGAATGTGGTCATCGTCAAGGATCTGCTGCCCGGAGAGGGCAATAGGGAGCTGGAGCTGTGCGGCCGCCGTCTGTTGACCAGCCTGCTCAAGGAGGGCATGGAGGGGGCCAGGATATCTTTTGGCACCGTGGTGGGTGAGATCAAGGAGGTATCCCGATCCTATAAGGAGGCCAAGATGGCCTTGGATGTGGGCAAGATATTTTTTGAGGAGAGGGATGTCATAGCCTATAGCGAGTTGGGCATAGGCAGACTGATCTACCAGCTGCCCCTGCCCCTGTGCCGTATGTTTATACGGGAGATTTTTGGCGGCAAGAGTCCGGAGGATTTCGATGAGGAAACTCTGACAACTATAGATAAATTTTTCGAGAACAGCCTTAACGTATCCGAAACATCCAGACAATTGTTTATACATAGAAATACTTTGGTGTATAGATTGGATAAGTTGCAAAAAAGCACTGGCCTGGATTTGCGGGTTTTTGAGGACTCTATCACTTTTAAAATTGCTCTAATGGTGGTAAAATATATGCGTTATATGGAGAGGTCCGAATATTAGCGCAAACACGAGTTGGGGAAACGCAGCCATGTGTTTCCCCAATGGTTTTTGTGGGCGGCGCGGCAAGGAGATGGGCAAGCGTGTATGTTTAAGAAGAAAAGGGAGCTGGAGAGGCGCAGACAGGCCCAATATATAGAGGAAAACGGCGTAATCTGTCTGGAGAATGTGACCAAGGCCTACAGTACAGGGGTGACGGCGCTCAATGGCATCAGTATGAGCATACAAAAGGGGGAATTTGTCTTTATCGTAGGCGACAGCGGTTCGGGAAAATCCACACTGATACGCCTGCTGCTGCGGGAGCTGGAGGCCACCAGCGGCCAGGTCTGCGTGATGGGACAGGATCTGTCCAAACTAAAATATAGGCAGGTGCCGCATTTTCGCCGCAATCTGGGCGTGGTTTTTCAAAACTTCCGCCTGCTCAAGGACAGAAATGTGTATGAAAATGTGGCCTTTGCCCAGAGGGTGGTGGAAACGCCTATAGGAGAGATACGCCGCAATGTGCCGGCCATACTGGCCACGGTAGGCCTGGCCGGCAAGTATAAGGCCAAGACCCACCAGCTCTCCGGCGGCGAGCAGCAGAGGGTGGCCATGGCCAGAGCCCTGGTCAACAATCCCACTATATTGCTGGCGGATGAGCCCACGGGAAATCTAGATCCCAAAAATTCCTGGGAGATTATGAAGCTTCTGGAGGAGATCAATGAGGGAGGCACCACGGTGGTGGTGGTGACCCATAACAGGGATATAGTCAATACCATGCGCAAGAGGGTGATTACCATGCGCAAGGGCTTTATCGTCAGCGATGAGGAGGGCGGGGTATACATAGATGAAGATTAGCACGATTTTTTATATTTTGGGCCAAGGCCTGCGCAATATTTTCCGCAATAGCTGGTTCTCCCTGGCCTCGGTAGCCACCATTAGCGCCTGCCTCTTCCTCTTTGGGCTGTTTTACTCGGTGGTGGCCAATTTTTCCCATATAGTGCATAAGGCGCAGCAGGGCGTGTCTGTCACCGTGTTCTTTCAGGAGGGGACCACGCCGGAGCGTATGTCGGAGATAGGGGACATGATACGCGCCCGGGTGGAGGTGTCCAAGGTGGAGTTTATCTCGGCGGATCAGGCCTGGGAGGAGTTCAAGCAGGAGTATCTGGGCGAGTATGCCGAGGGCTTCCCGGAGAACCCGCTGGCGGATTCGGACAGCTACCAGATCTACCTCAGCGATGTGTCCATGCAGGGCGCGCTGGTCACCTATTTGGAGTCTATACCGGATGTGCGCAGGGTCAACCGCTCCGAGGTGACAGCTACCACGCTGGGTGGATTTAACCGCCTGCTGGGCTATGTTTCCTTTGGCATTATAGGCCTGCTATTGGGGGTCAGCGTATTCCTGATCAGCAATACCGTGCGCACAGGCATACAGGTGCGCAAGGAGGAGATAGGCATAATGAAATATATAGGCGCCACGGATTTCCTGGTGCGATCCCCATTTGTCATAGAGGGTTCTCTTATAGGCCTGCTGGGCGCCATCCTGCCACTGGTCAGCATTTATTACCTCTATGGATATGCTCTGGAATATATACAGCAGCGTTTTTCCATGCTCAGCGGCCTGTTGCATTTTCTGGCCAGAGAGGAGGTATTCCGCTGGCTGGTGCCCATATCGCTGGCTGTGGGTCTGGGCATGGGATTCCTTGTCAGCTTTGTAGCCGTTCGCAAATACATGGATGTGTAAGAAGCCGCTGGGCTGCGGCGGATGGGAGGATATGGGCAGAATAGGGAGGAGGGCTGCGGCCTTGGTCTTGCTGGCCCTATGTCTTTGGGCCTGGGGCGGCCTGCGCGCAGATGCAGTGGCCTTGACCAACGCTTTGATAGAGCAGAAGCAAAATCAGATCCAGGAGGCGCAGGAGGAGAGGGAGAGGCTGCAGGGGGGCTTGACGGATGTCAAGGCCATCAAAAAAAACCTGGAGGCCAAAAAGACCAATCTGGAGGGCGTTGTGGTCACTTTGGATCAGGAGATGACCAAGATAGAGGACAATATTGAGAATCTTCGGGCACAGATCCTGGCAAAGGATGAGGAGATACGCCTGACAGAGGAGGAATTGGCCCAGGCGCTGGCGCAGGAGGCCAGCCAGCTGGCGGCCATGAAGGCCCGCATACGGTTTTTGTACGAGCAAGGACAAACGTATGTTTGGGATGTGCTGCTGGGATCCGGAGATTTTGTGGATGTGCTGAACAAGGCAGAGTATGTGGAGAGCCTGTACGCATATGACCGCAGGATGTGGGATGGCTATCAGGCCCAGAGGGTCTATGTAGAGCTGACAAAGGAGCAGCTGGAAACCCAGAAGGATATTTTGGACCGGCAGCGCCAGCAGGTGGAGGCGGAGCAGGCGGCATTGGATGCGCTGCTGGAGGAGAAGTCCAGGCAGCTGCAGGGTTATGTTCAGGATATACAGAACAAGGAGGAGGCTATAGCTGCCTACGAGGAGTATATACGGGAGCAGAATGCGGTGATAGCCGCGCTGGAGGCCGCAGTGGCAGAGGAGAAGCGCAGGCTGGCCTCCCAGGCCTCGGCCATACGCTATGACGGCGGCATGTTCAAATTTCCTATGGCCAGCTATAGCCGTATTTCCGACGACTTCGGCATGCGCATGCATCCCATACTGCGGGTGGAGCGCTTCCATGCCGGGGTGGACTTTGCGGCGCCGGCGGGCACGTCCATTTATGCGGCCTATGACGGCATAGTGGTGGCGGCGGATTACAATGCCACCATGGGCAATTATGTGATGATAGATCACGGCGACAGCTTGTATACCATCTATATGCACTGTTCTTCTCTGTTTGTGTCCAAGGGTGCGGGTGTGGCCAAGGGAGATACCATAGCCAGTGTGGGTACTACGGGCCGTTCCACAGGCAATCATCTGCACTTTGGCGTACGCTTAAACGGCAATTATGTATCGCCTTGGAATTATCTCTCCCAATAAAGGGGAGGGCAGAGGCTGTTTGGGAAAGAAGGAGCCTATATGGAAGATAACAGACAAAGGGATGATGGGCAGAAATTCCCCGGAGCGCAGAAACCGCCCTCTTGGGAGCCTGTCAGCCGGGCAGAGGAGGACAGGCTGATACGGAAGGGGGCCAGGGAGGGGGCCCTGCTGGGTGTTTTGCTGGTGTTGCCCCTGGGCTTGCTGGCATTCTGGCTGTTTTGGGTGTATCTATCGGGACAAAATGCCCAGACTTCCCTTTCTTCGGCGGAGGAGAAGAGGGCGCTGCTGGAGAAGCTGATAGAGGAGCACTATTATCAGGAGGAGGACATAGACGCCCGGGCCTTGGAGGATGGCATGTACCGGGGTATGGTTCAGGCTCTCCAAGATCCTTATTCGGAGTACTTTACTCCGGAGGATTTGGAGAAGCTGTTCAACCAGAGGGAAGGCATATATTACGGCATAGGCGCCTATGTGAACCAGGATCAGGAAACCGGCCTGGTGCGTATCGCCGGGCTGATCCCCGAATCGCCGGCGGAGGAGGAGGGGTTACAGGAAAATGACTTGATCTTTGCCGTGAATGGGGAAGAGATCCAGGGCAAGGAATTGCAAGAGGTCATCTCTCTGATTACCGGTCCGGAGAATACGGAGGTGAGCCTCACCATAGTCCGAGAGGGGGCCGGGGAGCTGATGGATTTTCGTCTGACCCGCAGAAAGGTGGAGAGGCGGACTGTGGACTGGGAGATGAAGGATCAGGGCATAGCCCATATTGTGTTGCGGGAATTTGATACGGTGACGGAGGAGCAGTTCGCCGAGGCCTTGTCCATGGCCAAGGAGAGCGGCATGAAGGCGCTGGTGCTGGATTTGCGGGGCAATATGGGCGGAAATCTGTCAACCGTGCTGGAGATAGCCCGCATGATGCTGCCGGAGGGTCTGATTGCCTATACGGAGGACAAGAACGGTGTGCGGGAGGAGTTTTTTTTGCGACGGCAAGCAGCAACTGGACATACCTATGGCGGTGCTGATCAATGGCAATTCCGCCAGCGCCTCTGAACTCCTGGCAGGAGCGTTGAGGGATTATGAAATGGCTGTACTTGTGGGAACCACCAGCTTTGGCAAGGGCATTGTGCAGGAGACCTTTCCCCTGTCGGACGGTTCGGCCCTAAAATTGACAGTCAGTCATTATTTCAGCCCCAAGGGCGTGGGCATACACGGTGTGGGCATAGCGCCGGATGTGGAGATTGCGTTTGACCGGGAGGCCTATATTGGCCCGGAAAAAAAAGACAACCAGTTGGATAAAGCCCTGGAGATTTTGTCCGGAGAATTGGCAAAGTGAGCAGGGCGGACAAGAGGGGACACCTGCAGGGGTGAGAAAGGAGTGGAAAATGGGATTGATCAAAGCCGCATTGGGGGCAGCCGGAGGCGTGCTTGGGGATCAGTGGAAGGAGTTTTTCTACTGTGAGGCCATGACGCCTACGGTGCTGGTGACCAAGGGCGTGAACAGAGTTGGAAGCAGAGGGACCAATACCAAGGGGGATAGCAATATTATTTCTGACGGTTCCGTGGTGGCTGTGGCTGATGGGCAGTGCGCCATTATCGTTGATCAGGGCAAGGTGGTGGAACTGTGCGCCATGCCTGGAGATTATGTCTATGACTCCAAGACGGAGCCCAGCCTGTTTGTCGGCTCGCTGAGTGAAAGCATACCGGGAGTATTTAAGTCCATGCTCCAAAGAGTAGGTTTTGGAGGCGGCACCGGCAAGGATCAGCGGGTGTATTATTTTAACACGAAGGAATTGATGGGCAATAAGTATGGCACGCCTTCTCCCATTGCTTTCCGTGTTGTGGACAACAACATAGGTTTGGATATGGATATCAGCATACGCTGTTTTGGAGAGTATAGCTATAGGATAGCCAATCCCATACTGTTCTACACAAATGTCTGCGGCAATGTGTCCGGGGAATACACCCGGGATGCTATCGATTCCCAGCTCAAGAGCGAGTTGCTGACGGCATTACAGCCGGCCTTTGCCCAGATCTCTGCCATGGGCGTGCGCTATTCTGCTCTGGGGGGGTATACCAAGGAGATCGCCAAGGCGCTGAATGCAGAGCTGAGCGCAGACTGGATAGAGAAGAGGGGCATAGAGATTGTAAATTTTGGCGTAAGCCAGGTCAAGGCCTTGGAAGAGGACGAGGCCATGATAAAGGAGTTGCAGAGAACGGCGGTGTTCCGCAATGCCAATATGGCGGCAGCCCAACTGGTAGGCGCCCAGTCCGATGCCATGAAAATGGCGGCGGGGAATACGGCTACCGGCCCGGCCCTGGCCTTTATGAATATGAATATGGCAGCCAATGCCGGAGGCATGAACGCCGGCAATCTCTTTGCTATGGGGCAGCAGCAACAGATGCAGCAAATGCAGCAGCAGATGATGCAGCAGCAGCCCGGCTTTGGCCAAGTCCAGCCGGGTCAACAGGGTTTTCCCCAGCCCGGTTTGGGTCAGCCGGCAGCTCCGGCTCCTCAGGGCGGCGGCGAGGGTTGGACCTGTGGCTGCGGCGCCGCCAATCTGGGCAAATTCTGTCAGGAGTGCGGCGCAAAGAAGCCGGCAGGCGCAGCCCAGTACCGCTGCGACAAGTGCGGATGGCAGCCGGCTCCTGGAGGACAGCCGCCCAAATTCTGCCCTGAGTGCGGGGATGGTTTTGACAACCAGGATATAGTGGGCTAAGTCTGTATGGAATATGGGGGGTGTTGCAGTAATGATTAAAAATCGTTACTGCAACACCCCCTTAACTTTGTGTAAAGAAAAAGGGCATCGCGCTAACTTAGTTAGTGATATGTACCCAGTTCCCTGGACACATTGATTTATGATCGAGGCTCAACAG
>JBGYPP010000079.1:0-14966 GCA_041838515.1 Acetatifactor sp.
GAAGCAATTAAAAAACATTCCAACATTGTTTCATAGCAACCAACAGCAATAGTCAAAAGCAGAGTGGAAATGAAGATGGCGGATAGTGCCTTTGTTTTTTGGATGTTGAAAGAGCTTATAAAAAAATAAACAGAAAGTGCCGTACACAAATAGCCAAGTGCCATTCCATTACTGAGGAAATATACCCACAGTTCACTTAAAATTGGACTGGAAAGATACAGAGAAGCGGCCATACAATAAAAGGGAGTAGGGATGGTAACGGAAAAATGAGCTAGGACAGAACGAATAATGCTACACCAGATAACTGCACTTGCAGCTAAGAAAAAAACGGAAATAGACTCCAGAAGAGGTGTAGGCCAACTGAGAAAATTTAAGTGAAGCGTACGGTTAAGAAAAAAGAGTGTCCATCTTCCAGTTACAACCGAAAGGCCATCATAAAAAAACTGCGCCAGTGCAGTATCATCCACTCCAATAGCAAAATGAGTTATCATATACCAGTAGTTGGCAACAGCAGTAGCAGAGAGTATAATCAGATAGGTTTTGTCCTTGAGAAAATAATTCCAGGTTGATGCTTTATTGTTCAATTCTGTACTCCTTTATGAGAAAAGCTAACGTTTCGCTAACGCGATTATAGCATAGGCAGTGTAGATAATCCATTCTGTATTGAGAAAGGCAGAACCCTTCCTAGAGAGATGAGTTGCCAAGTTTGAAAGACAACCTCAAAAGCCTGTTACTTCCCAGCTTTTCAATCATTAGATATTTGATTTAAAATTTTTTCTTACGAGACTTAAATTCTCTTGATGCTATTACGAAAACAATCCTGTCTTTGACAGTCACGAAATGGTAAAAAACTCGCAGAATGTGTAATACAAGGCTTGTCAGTTTTTTGACTAAAAAGTACGTGTGGAGTTTTTGTAAATTTATTATTCAACTGTCCAACCAGTGGATCTAAAGGTAAATGCAGCGCTGCTGCGGAAGGCCGCATATAATATCATCCGGCTGATAATGATGAAAGAAAAGAACCAGAAAGACATGAAATCAGTCACCTTCACTGTTGATGACATGGTACAAGACTGGGCAGAAGCAGTGAGGTATATTTTCAAGCTGGTACCTGAACTCTGAAAAAAAGCAGAGAGGCATATATAGGGGTAGTATGCGCTTTTTTGTCCTAACGGAACGAATAATGCTGTCAAAAAAGAATCCGAGTGAGATCATAGGCAACAGAAAAAACACAACTTACGAGAAAGTCATGTAGAGTATAGAAAATGACATCAATCATGAAACAGCCCTGGTTTTTGCTAGAGAGGCCCAAAAATGGTATAATAATGATGTATACGCAAAAAATCCCCCGCCATAGGGCGGCAGGCATAGGACTCCGGCGGCCACTCCGCCGAAGCCCGGCAATACCGGCCGGCGGCGCAGCCCAAAAATACATATCTGCACCCAGAGGTTGTACTCTATGAAAAAAATACTGCTCACCGGCGGAGGCACCGCCGGCCATGTTACGCCCAATCTGGCCCTGCTGCCCGCCCTGCAACAAGCCGGATACCACACCGCTTATATGGGTTCCTTTGACGGCATAGAGCGACGGCTGATAGAGGAGGCCGGCCTGCTCTATATGCCCATTTCCACGGGCAAGCTGCGCCGCTACCTAGACAGCCAAAACCTCACCGACCCATTCCGGGTGATCAAGGGCTTCTTCCAGGCCCGCCGTTACCTCAAATCCTATGCACCCCAGGTGGTATTCTCCAAGGGCGGCTTTGTCAGCGTGCCTGTGGTGCGGGCTGCGGCCTCCCTGGGCATACCCTGCGTATTACACGAATCCGACCTAAGCCCCGGCCTGGCCAACAGACTATGCATACCCGTGGCCTATGGCATATGCTGCAACTTTCCCGAAACCCTACAGGAGCTGCCCAAGGGCAAGGCGCGCATCACCGGCACTCCCATACGCCGTGAATTGATGGGAGGAGATGCCATGACCGGCCGCAAACGCTGCGGCTTTGGCCCGGACAAGCCGGTGCTGCTGGTCATGGGCGGCAGCCAGGGCGCAGCCAGCGTCAACCAGGCCATACGAGCCATACTGCCCGACCTGCTGTCAGATTTCTATGTTGCCCATCTCTGCGGTCCGGGCAAGGTGGACAATATGCTGCTGACCAGGGCGGGATACAAGCAGATCGAATATGCCAAAGAGGATCTAAAGGATTTGCTGGCCATGGCCGATATTGTAGTATCCAGGGCTGGAGCCAACGCCATCTGCGAACTGGCCGCGCTGCGCAAGCCGGCCCTGCTCATCCCCCTGCCCAGCTCCCGCAGCCGGGGGGATCAGATCCAAAACGCCCGTTCCTTTGCCGCCCAGCATTTCTCTGCCCTGTTAGAGGAGGATTATCTGACGGAACAGAGATTGCTGGAGGAGATACAAAGCCTCTATTGCCAGCGCGCCAGCTATATAGAAACCCTATCCCAGGGCCAGATGCCGGATGCCATACCCGCCATACTGTCCATGATAGAGGAGGCGCGATTATCCAGGAGCTGAATATGGATGCCAAGATATGGTCTACCCTAGAATTTGATAAAATTTTATCATTGCTGGAGGACAAGGCCGACTCCCCTCCCGGCAAGGCCATGGCACGGGCGCTGCGCCCTCAGGACAGCCTTTTTTTCGCGCAGCTGGCGCTGGATGCCACCCAGGCCGCCCTGGAAAGGCTTCTAACCCAGGGCAGCCTCTCTTTTGGCTCTCACCGGGATATGGATCCGCTGTTGCAAATGCTGCGGCTGGAGGGCCAGTTCTCCCTGGAAGATTTCCTACACCTGGCCGCTTTTTTGGAAAATGTGGAGCAGGCGGCGGCCTATGGCGCCCTGCGGGAGGAGAAGGATGCGCTATCAGACCACTTTGGCCTCTTGGACGGCCTGGGCGCCCTCTCCCGCAAAATACGCCAGTGCATACTCTCCCCGGAGGAGGTGGCGGATGATGCCAGCCCTGGGCTAAAGGACTGCCGCCGGCAGCTGGCGCTGACCAAGGGCCGCATACACGGCCAGCTCCAGAGCCTGTTAAACGGCGCTTACCGCAGCTCTCTGCAGGATGCCGTCATCACCATGAGGGGCGACCGCTACTGCCTGCCGGTCAAGGCCGAGTACAAAAACCAGGTGCGGGGCATAGTCCATGACCAAAGCTCCAGCGGCCTGACCTTTTTCATAGAGCCTGCCGCCGTGGTGGAATTAAACAACCAGATCAGGGAATTGGAGATACGGGAGCAGGAGGAGATACAAAGAATCCTGGCCCAGCTGCGTGATATGGCCGCCGACAGCCGGGAACAGATCAGCCTGAACGCCCAGCAAATGACCCTGCTGGACTTCGCCTTTGCCAAGGGCAAGCTGGCGCTGGAGCAAAACGCCCACCGCCCCCTGCTCAACCAGGAAGGCCGGGTGGATTTGCGGGGCGCCCGCCATCCCCTGCTGCCCAAGGACAAGGCCGTGCCCATAGACCTGCGGCTGGGAGATTCCTACCATTTGCTCATCATCACCGGCCCCAACACCGGAGGCAAGACCGTATCCCTCAAAACACTGGGTCTGCTCACGCTGATGGGCCAGGCCGGGCTGTGCATACCCGCCAAGGAGGGTTCCTCCCTGGCCTTTTTCGGCCAGGTCTATGCCGATATAGGTGATGAGCAAAGCATAGAGCAAAGCCTCTCCACTTTCTCCTCCCATATGGTGCGCATAGTGGATATACTGGCCAGGGCCAACGAGGATAGCCTCATCCTTTTCGATGAACTGGGCGCCGGCACGGACCCCACAGAAGGGGCGGCGCTGGCCATAGCTATATTGGACCAGCTTCGACAGAGGGGCATAAGGGTCATGGCCACCACCCATTACAGCGAACTGAAGGTCTATGCCATGGCCACGCCCGGCATAGAAAACGCCTCCTGTGAATTTGATGTGGAAAGTCTTTCCCCCACCTATAGGCTGCTGGTAGGAATACCGGGCAAGAGCAATGCCTTTGCCATCTCCGCCAAACTGGGGCTGCCCCAAGAGATACTAGACAGGGCCAAGGCCCATATGGGCCAGGAGCAGCGCAGCCTGGAGGAGGTCATTGCCTCCCTGGATGCCCAGCGCAAGGCCATGGAAGCCCAACAGGCGCAGCTGGAAGCCAGAATACGGGATTTGGCACTGAGAGAGGAACGATTCGACCAAAAGAGCCGCAAATGGGAGCAGAATAAGGACAAGCTCAGCCAGGAGGCCTCCCTGGAGGCCAAGCAGATCCTCCAGGAGGCCAAGGATATGGCCGATGCCTGGATCAGGCAGGTACAGCAGGGCGGCCGGGACATACGCGCGCTGGAGAAGCACAGAAGCGCCCTGCGGGAGGAAATACAAAAACAGGACGAAAAGCTGTCCAAGCCCCAGGCCTCCAACCTGACCGGCCAGCCCTTAGATCTGAGCAGCCTGCACAAGGGGCAAAGGGTGCGCATACTCTCCCTGGGCATGGAGGGCATAGTGGAGAGCCTGCCGGATGCCAAGGGAAATGTGGCCCTGCTCTGCGGAGCCATGCGCATGAAAGCCAAGGCCATAGACCTGGCCCCGGCCGGCCCCGCCGAAGCCGCCCGGGACAGCTCCCGCCGGACCAGACCACAGAGCCGCAGCGGCAGCAGTCTGGGTTCCCAGAAGAGCGCCCAAGCCGCCTATGAGATCAACCTGTTGGGCAAGACGGTGGAGGAGGCCCTATACGCCCTGGACAAATTCCTGGACGATGCGCTGCTGGCCCATATGCATTCCGTGCGCATAGTGCACGGCAAGGGCACAGGCGCTCTGCGCAACGCCGTCCACGGCCATCTGCGCAAACAGCGCTATGTAAAGGAGTTTCGCCTGGGAGAATTTGGCGAGGGGGATGCGGGAGTGACCATAGCCAGCTTCCGCTGAAGCGGGAAAGGCAGGAAATATGAAGCAAAAAATACTGATAGTGGATGACGATGCCAATATAGCCGAGCTGATCTCCCTCTATCTGACCAAGGAATGCTTTGACACCCATATACTCTATGACGGGGAGAGCGTTTTGCCCAGCCTGGGCAGCTATGCCCCAGATCTGATTTTGCTGGATCTGATGCTGCCGGGCATGGACGGATACCAGGTCTGCAGGGAGGTCCGCGCCAAGTCCGAAGTCCCCATCATACTGCTCTCCGCCAAGGGCGAAGTCTTTGACAAGGTACTGGGCCTGGAGCTGGGAGCGGACGATTATGTGGAAAAACCCTTTGATTCCAAGGAATTGGTGGCACGGGTCAAGGCCGTATTGCGCCGCTACAAGAAAACCCAGCAACCGGCTCCGGCAAAAAAGAGTGAGAAAATCGCAGAATATGATGATTTATCTGTGAATTTGTCCAACTACTCCGTGGTCTACAAGGGCAGCCCCATAGATATGCCCCCCAAGGAGCTGGAGCTGCTCTACTTTCTGGCCGCCTCCCCCAACCAGGTATTCACCAGGGAGCAATTGCTGGATCAGATCTGGGGATACGAATATGTAGGGGATACCCGCACGGTGGATGTGCATATCAAAAGGCTGAGGGAAAAAATCAAGGATCACCAGAGTTGGCGGCTGGCCACCATCTGGGGCATAGGTTACAAATTTGAGGTTAGAAACCCGTGAGAAAAACCCTCTATTGGAAATTTTTGCTGGCCTATCTCCTCTTTGGCCTGTTCGGCTTTGTCATACTCTCCACCTTTGTCCCCCAGATGGTGCGGGATCTGCTGGTCAAGGAAAAGGCCGCCTCTCTGTACAAGGAGGGGGTTTTGCTGGCACAAAACTACAACGGCCTCTCCACCAGCCAAAACAGCATGGACTCCCTCCAAAGCCAGATCGATGCCATCGCATTATATCTGGGTGCCAGCATACGGGTGCTGCAGCCCGGAGGAAAAATCATATTGGACACGGCCCAGCCCATAGATCCAGAAAACCCGCCGGAGATCAGCGACTTTGACCCCGGCCTCTGGACCGGCTCCTTTTACACCATAGGCGACTTTTGGAGCAGCCTGTCCTCCTCCCATATCAATGCGCTCAGCCCCATCACCAGCGGGTATTCCATCATAGGATATATATCCCTGCATCACCCCATGGAGGCATTAGAGGCCAAGGTCAATGCCATGATGCAGATTTTCTTTATGACCTTTGGGGCCATATTCCTGCTGTCCTTGATCATACTGATCTTCTTCACCGAGGTGGTCTACAGGCCCCTGCGCAAAATCATCTCTGCCACGGAGCAGTACGCCAGCGGCAATATGCGCTACGAATGGTCTGTGGACAGCGGCGACGAGATGGGATACCTGGCTGCAGCCCTCTCCTATATGGCCGGAGAAATCGCCCGCGCCGAGGATGACCAAAAGCGCTTCGTGGCCAATATTTCCCATGATTTCCGCTCTCCCCTGACCTCCATACGGGGTTACCTGGAGGCCATGCAGGACGGCACCATACCCACAGAGTCCTACGAAAAATATTTTTCCATATTGTTAAATGAAACACAAAGGCTAACCAAGCTGACCGGCAGCCTGCTGACTCTGAACAATCTCAACACCAAGGGCATGCTGCTGGATAAGAGCTGCTTTGACATACACCAGTCCATACGCTCCACGGCGGCCACGCTGGAGGGCCTGTGCAGCCAAAAGGGCATCACCCTGCATCTGCGGCTGCTGGGCCGGGAGCTTTATGTATTCGCTGATATGGAAAAAATCCAGCAGGTACTCTACAATCTGCTGGACAATGCCATCAAATTCAGCCACAGGGATGCCTCCATCTGGGTGGAAACCACCCAACAGAAAAACACCATCTTTGTGTCCGTCAAGGACCAGGGCATAGGCATACCCAAGGATGACCTCAAATGGATATGGGACCGCTTCTATAAATCGGATCTCTCCAGGGGCAAGGACAAAAAAGGCACGGGCCTGGGTCTGTCTATCGTCCGGGAAATCCTGCGCAGCCACGGAGAGCATATCAATGTCATCAGCACCCCGGGCGTGGGCAGCGAATTTATCTTCTCCCTGCCGGCAGCCACAGCCCCACCTTCCAACTGACAGCAAGACAAAATCGGCCTCCTGGACCGGCCAAAAGCCGCTTCGGGGGGCATATTTTTTTGGGAGGCAATCTATGGCAGCCAAGGTTTCTCCCCCTCCGCCTCCCTTATGCCATATACCCAGCTGCGCCCGGCCCGGCCCAGCCTCTCCACTATGCCCAGCGCCGTCAGCACATCCAGACAGTACCAGGCCAGCTTGGATGGTATTCGAGCCTCCCTGGCCAAATCCGCCACGCCAAACCTCTCTCCCAGCCCCGGAGGCAGGAACTGGTAGTAATCCTCCCTCCTCTCCAGGTAAATGACCTCCTCTATGGACAATATCCTGCGGTCATAGCGATGGGATCCCCTTTTGCCCCCTCGCCCCCAGCCATCCAGCAGCCGGTATTCCTCCATATCCGCCAGAAGCAGACATATGCGCAAATCCCCATGGCACAGGAAATCCTTGATGCTGTACAGCTCCCTAAATATGGCATGGGGCCGTCCTCTTTTGGGGGAGAGCCGGGGAGCCGCCGCCTTTCCCTGCCCGTCCAGCCAGATCAGATATTTCTTGACCGGCAGGGGATGAAGTATCATCACCCGGCCCTGCTCCAAAAAATAGGACAGCTTGGCCCGCAGCTTGCCAAAGCCCGCCGTCTGTACCTCTATGGCCATTCCCTCCCACCAGATATCGGCCACATAAGGGCCTATGGGAATCTCATGGCAGTCCCCATCCGGACAGGCCCAGAACTTGCACAATGCGTGTACACTTTTTTCCGCTAGAGTGCCTATGCCCAGCGGAGACGGCCCGGGGACTTCCTTGCGGAGGCGGACTTCTTTTTGAAAGCCCTCTGCCCCTTGACGGCTCCTAAGCTCCTCCAGCCTGCGATTCCACAATTCTTTATCCGGGGATTTCCAAATATCCATCATGCCCCAACCATCCTAATGCCAGGCGCCGCCCTGCCATATGCCCCGGGCATACAACAGACCCAACAGCACATGCGCAGACAGCAACGCCCAAAGCAGGGTCAAGGCCGCCATCCGGCCCGGCCGCCTCTCATTCCACCACTGCCAGGTCTTTTCCCACAGCTTGTCTATGGCTGCCACAAAGACAAAGAATAGGCCATACATATATCCCCAGGAAAAATTCATATGTATCAGGCGAAAGCCTTTTTCATACAACAAAGCCATCATCAGCAGACCCATCAGGCCAAATGCGCCCCCCCAGGCAAATACGCCTCCCCTGCCCAGCTCCCTCCAAAACAGCCCATACACAGCCAGGGGAAAGGCCGCCGCCAGGACTATGGCCAGCGGAACATTGCCGCAGGTCTGTCCCCAGGCTGTCAAAAAACCAAAATCCAGACCCCGGTCCACCCCCTCCACTGGGGCAAATACGCCGAAGAATTGGTACAACAGAGCCAAGAATGTAGGAATAAAACACAGGCCCAAGGCCAGGGCCGGCCTCCACTGCCTCCAGCCTGAGCGCAGCAGCCGCCAAGACATGGCCAAACCGGCCAGGGGTACGAATACAAAGGTAAAGCTGGGCTTGGTCATGGTGGCCAGGAATAGAAATCCGCCAAAGACCAGCGCCGGCCTCCACCTCCATCTCCTCTCATATTCCGGCCATAGGGCGCAAAAGGCGAAAAAGGCAGCAATGGCAAAGGGCCTGGCAGCCATATAGGTGCCATTGTGAAAAGGATTGGGGGACCATACGCCCAAATATCTGCCCAACAGGCCCGGCAGCTGCCTCCCTGGCACATAGAGCATGGAGAGGACAAAAGGGGCCATCAACAACAGATTGACGGCCAAGGCCGCCCAGGGCAGGGGCAGGGGGCTCTGTCTTTCCCCACTCAGCACAGCCCATAGCCTGGGACCCCAAAACGCCTTGAGGGCTAGAACAGCCCCAGACTGCAGCAGGCCCAGAGCCAGGCTGATGGCCAGCGGAGCCGACAGCCAGGGGCGAAACAGACCACCCAGCCGGAAAAACAGGGGATAGGGAAAGTCATAACCGCTCTCCAGCCCATCCATCTCCAGCATATAGGCCAGCATATCCGAGGCGTACATGCCCCCCCTCTCTATGGATTGCCAATAAAATAACAAAAAGCAGGCCAGAGAAAAGCCCAGCCACAGGGGGCAAAAAACAACCCTATCCCAAAACAGCCGCCTCCCATGGCCGGCACCGCCTGCTCCAGTCTGCAAATCCTCTTTCCCAGCCATACCCGCCCCCATATCCGCCTCCAACGTGCCATGTATATAGCCCATTCTACCATCCCTTTATACAGCTGCTAACCGGCGCCCCATCGGCGCCACACCCTAGTATTCTAGCGCTTTTGCGCCAAAAATCCTATGGCGGATTGCGCCCGCCGCCAAAATGCTGTACAATCCTCATCATGAGGTTTGTCAATACTACCCTTGGAGATGGCTTATGATGATCAATAAGCGGCTGCTGGCGCTGGCGCCGGAGTCCCACAAACATATACGAAATCATGTATTTTTGCAATTGGCCTCCCTGACTGCCAATATCGCCTTTATGTTTGCACTGAGCCTATTGCTGTGGAAGCAGTCACCCTATAACGGAATGCGGACTCTCCCCATAAGCGCCGTGCTGCCCCTGAGCATCTTCTGTCTGCTTATGCTGGCTCTGCGCTATGGACTGGCCCGATGGGCCGGCCGTCAGGCCTTTATGGCATCCAGATCTGTAAAATCCTGCCTGCGGGAGCAAATTTATAGAAAACTGCTCAGATTGGGCAAGGGATACAGGGAAAAAATCTCCACAGCTGAGGTCGTACAGGCCTCCATAGAGGGAGTGGAGCAGCTGGAAGTCTATTTTGGCGCCTATCTGCCCCAATTATTCTATGCTTTCATCGCCCCCTTTGCGCTCTTTGCCATTATAGCGCCCATCAGCCCCGCTTCAGCCATCGGCCTGTTTGTCTGTGTTCCGCTTATACCCATTTCCATTATTTTGGTGCAAAAATGGGCCAAGAAGCTCTTAGCCAAGTATTGGAGCCAATATGTACGGCTGGGAGATGGCTTTCTGGAGAATCTCCAAGGACTGACCACCCTCAAAATCTATCAAAGCGACGGCTGGAAGCACCATGAAATGAACAAGGAGGCTGAGCAATTCCGCAAAATTACCATGAAGGTACTGTCCATGCAGCTCAACTCCATCACCATGATGGATTGGCTGGCCTATGGAGGCGCCGGACTGGGCATGGCGCTGGCCCTGGCAGAATTGGCCGCCGGCCGCATACAGCCCTCCGGCTGCTTTTTGATCATCCTCCTCTCCGCAGACTTTTTCCTGCCCCTGCGCCTGCTGGGCAGCCTCTTTCATGTGGCTATGAACGGTATGGCCGCCAGCGGAAAGATCTTCCATCTCTTAGATTTGCCCGAGGAAACCCCGGGAGAAGAGGATATACAGGGCGGGGATTTGCTGCTGGAGGATCTGTGCTTCTCCTATGACGGCCACAGACAGGCGCTTAGGCATATCCACCTACTCATACCGCCCCGGGGATTCTACGCCATCGTGGGCGAAAGCGGCAGCGGAAAATCCACCATAGCAGGCATACTCAGCGGCAAGAACCGCGCCTATCAGGGCAGGGCGGGCCTGGGCGGCACAGACCTGCGGCAGCTGCGGCCGGAGGCCCTGCGGCGTCACATCACCTGCCTGGATATGGACAGCTATCTCTTTAGAGGCACGGTGGAAGAGAATTTGCGCATGGCCAAGCCCCAGGCCGCTGAGGCGGAACTGTGGGCAGCCCTGGAACAGGTCCGCCTGGCGGATTTCCTGCGGCAGGAACAGGGGCTGGACACGCCTCTGGCAGACAGGGCTTCCAATTTCTCCGGAGGCCAAAGACAGCGTCTGGCCATGGCCCGGGCCTTGCTCCACGGCGGCTCCCTGCTGGTGCTGGATGAGGCCACCAGCAATATCGATGTGGAGAGCGAAAACGACATTTTGCAGTTATTATACAAGCTATCTAAGGAAAAATGTGTACTGCTCATCTCCCATCGCCTGGCCAATTCCATGGATGCCGACCGCATCTTCGTATTGGACAAGGGCAGTCTGGTGCAGGAGGGCAGCCACCAGGATCTGCTGGCCTCGGGCGGGCTGTACCGCCAGCTATGGCAGGCGCAGATGGACTTGGAACAATATCGGGGAGGCATACATGGAAAAACGAGCTAAGCATTGGCAGGCCATGTGGCAGTTGCTGGCCTTTGTCCGCCCCTTATCCGGCTTTATGGCCGCCGCCATCACCATGGGCATAGGCGGCTTCCTGATGGCCATATTTTTGCCTGTGACAGCCGCATCCGGCATACTCTTTACGCTGGGCCTGCCAGGTGGCCGCCCTCTAAATGTTATTTTTATCACATTGGCGGTTTTTGCCCTATTTCGAGGTATTTTGCGCTATCTGGAGCAGATGTGCAACCACTACATAGCCTTTCGCCTGCTGGCTCTGATAAGGGACAGGGTTTTTGCCCAGCTGCGCCGCCTAGCTCCGGCCAAGCTGGAGGGCAAAGACAAGGGCAACCTGATATCCATTATCACCAGCGATATTGAATTGCTGGAGGTATTCTATGCACATACCATCTCTCCGGTGTGCATCGCCCTGGTGGTAAGCCTTTTGATGACACTGTATATAGGCAGCTTCCACCCCCTGCTGGGAGGCTTGGCGCTGACAGCTTATCTTTCCGTGGGAATCTGGCTGCCGGCCCGTACCTTTGCGCAGAGCGCTCCCATAGCCCAGAGCCACAGACAGCTCTTTGGGGAAATACATGGATATTTCCTGGACTGTCTGAGGGGGCTGAATGAAATATGGCAATTCGGCCAAGGGGAAAGACGCTTGGAGCAATTCCAGGACAAGACCCTCTCCCTTTCCCAATGGGAAGAGAAGCTGCAAACCCAAAAAAGCGCCAACCAAGGGACCGGCGGCTTCCTCATTCTGCTTTTTACCCTGGCCATGCTGCTCACCTCCTCCTGGCTGCACGCCCGGGATCTCATAGGTTTTGAAGGCATTTTGCTGTCCACAGTGGCCATGTCCTCCTCCTTTGGCGCCGTGCTGGCCATAGCCAATCTGGGCGGGGGCTTATCCCCCACTTTGGCCGCAGCCCACCGGGTGCTGGATCTGCTCCGGGAAGAGCCGGTTCTGGCGGAGAATACCCAAGGTCTGGATATAGAATTCTCCGGCGCCTCTATGGACGGCGTGGACTTTGCCTATGACAAGGAAACCGTGCTAAAAGACTTTCACCTGTCTGTTCCCCAGGGCCAAATCACCGGCCTATGGGGCAAATCCGGCAGGGGAAAATCCACCGCCCTGCGGCTTTTGATGCGCTTTTGGGACAGGGATGCAGGGGAGATACGTATATCCGGCCAGGATATATGCCGGATACGCACCGGCTCCCTGCGGCAGATGGAGAGCTTTCTGACCCAGGAAACCAGCTTATTCCGGGATACGCTGGCCAACAATCTGCGAGCCGCCAAGCCCGATGCCAGCCAGGAGGAACTGGAGGCCGCCTGCAAAAAGGCCGCCTTGCACGATTTTATCCTACAATTGCCCCAGGGGTATGAAACGCCTGTAGGAGAGCTGGGCGACACCCTCTCCGGCGGCGAGAGGCAAAGGCTGGGTCTGGCCCGGGCCTTTCTCTACGATGCGCCGCTGATGCTGCTGGACGAACCCACCAGCCACTTGGACAGCCTGAATGAGGCTATGATTCTGCGGGCGCTCAAGGAGGATAAGGGCCGCAGCATTGTGCTGGTATCCCACAGGCCATCCACCATGACCATAGCAGACAGCGTTCATACATTGGAGGGTCTAAGGCACAGTTAGGCGCCCCCATCATACGCAGGACCATTTTTGTATACATAGGAGGTAGAAATGGCTAACCTTGGGTCCCATAAAGGAAAACGCATACTTTTGATCATCCTAGGCTGCCTGGGCCTGGCCATGGGAGCTGTGGGCGCCGTCCTTCCCTTTCTGCCCGCCTTTCCCTTTCTTATGCTGGCGGCTGTCTGCTTCGGAAAAAGCTCCAGCCGGCTGGATGCCTGGTTTCGCAGCACCCGGCTCTACCGGGAGAATCTGGCGGATTATGTGCGGGGGCAGGGCATGCCTGTAAGCGCCAAGATCCGGGTTCTCCTGTTGATCAGCCTCTTATTCGGCCTGGGCATCTTCTTCATGCGCCGGATTCCCATAGGGCAGGCGGCGCTTGCACTGATATGGCTGTTTCATATTGTGTATTTTGTTTGGAAAGTGCCTACGAAAAAAACAAAAACCGCTCCTGAAGCCGCCGAAAGGACTTAAGAGGAAAAAATTTTGACTGACCTTGGCAAGTGCCTCTGTAATAACTCCAGCTGTTCCTGCTGATATTGCTCCTTATAATTCCTCTAAATCTATGATTGGAAATGAATAAAAACCTCTATAAATGCAAAGAGCCTGTCGAAGTACTCGACAGGCTCTCCACATACAATAAACCGGGTTATAGGACAAAACGTGTTGGTGACTAGTCCCAAAAAACAGGATAATCTGCCGAGCGATGAAGCTCACTCCTAACGATTGCATCACCCCACTGAGGAATAGAATCATCGCGTTTTCCTTGCCCACTCATCTTCAAATATACAGCGGCAATGCTTTTATCAGTTGGCATTGTATTTAATATCTCAGATGGAGAAAGCGGCTCTGGTGAGTGCATATAGCACCACCAGAAGACCGCTTTCATTCGTCTTTCTATAGATAATCCTCTATGATCACGCAGCATTTCTCTCAACCTAGCATTCATCCCTCCCTCGATCCTATTGTTGGTCGATGGGATGTCCTGGCGAAGCCTGAACTGCAATGATTCATCAAGATACGTAAACATAGTGTCATCTTTTAGGAGTCTCAGTAATGATCTCTGTGCCTTTAACAACCGTTCATGCCTGGGACGACTATGCCCGTACTCATCGAATGTCATCTGGTTTAAAAACTCTCTATATCTCCCAATCCATACTACATACCGCTCTGTCCATTGTTCTGCTTCTTTACGTGTTTCCAAATGCAAAAGATCCCTTGCAAGTAGATAAAGTTCCATTCCAGCCTGTGTTTTCGGCTTTGTCGTTGTATACCGTTTAACCTGACAAAACACATGAAAAACACACCTCTGGCGCTTTGCTTGTGGCCAGGCTTTCCTTAATGCCTTCGCAAACCCTGTTCCACCATCGGATACTACCACTTCCGGTTCCGCAATACGTGACATGGGTGCTGTCCAGGCTCTTGAGTGTTCAAACCTGCAAAGATACCATCCAAGCACATGCTCTCTGTTACAGCAGATCAAGATACATGCTTTTCTACCGAGATAGATTCCATCTACATATACAACATCCTGTTTTTCTTCAATGATCGGCGGAAGTGGCCAAATTTCCCAAAATTCAGCTGTTTTTCTTCTGAAGGCACGACCCTCTCCAGGCATACTTTTTTGCGTATCCCTCCCAAAGAGCCAATCAAGGAACATCTTTAAGCGTCTTGAAGAAGTATCGATATCTGGAGAAAAAGCAAATTTACAATTCTTGCAAAACCATCTTTGAGAACCAGCTTTTGTCTTACCGTATCTCGTACAAATCCTTCCACAAACAGGACAAATCACATGCTTCATAGTATCTTCCTCCAAACATTACTATTTAAGGAAGATATAACCTCATTTTACCTAGTAAATACAAGGGGTTCAGCGTTTTTTACCAACACGTTTTGTCCTATAAGCCGAAGTTGTTAATAAGGTCAGCCAATTCCGGAGAGACTCTTCAAAACTGCCATAAAAGGCTAATTTACAGAAATATTTTCACACTCTCATTTGTACTTTTTCTTGCCAGAGTACCATATGAGAAATAGGAAGCCCTGTAGCGTGTTCCATAACGGCAGTCAGTCTTTGCAGGCTACTATCATAATCCTTTTCACAGGTTATGATGACACCATCAAA
>JBGYPP010000080.1:0-25116 GCA_041838515.1 Acetatifactor sp.
GGCTGATTACATTAACTACTACAATAACGAGCGCATCCAGGCAAAAACAAAGTGGATGCCACCTGCAAAGTACAGAACGGCATCCACCTGTTGAGCCTCGATCATAAATCAATGTGTCCAGGGAACTGGGTACATATCAAAGGCCCTGCCCCCTTATGACAGTATACATACAGGTGCGGGCGATTAACCCTTGCGCACCCTCTCCTTGATCCTGGCCTTCTTGCCCACACGCTCACGGAGATAGTACAGCTTGGCCCTGCGCACCTTGCCGTAACGAACCACTTCCACCTTCTCCACATTGGGGGAGTGTACGGGCCAGGTCTTTTCCACGCCCACGCCATTGGATACCTTACGAACGGTAAAGGTTTCCCTATTGCTGCCGCCCTGCCGCTTCAGCACAACGCCCTCAAAGACCTGTATCCGCTCCCGGTTGCCCTCTTTGATCTTGCCGTAGACCTTAACAGTATCTCCTGTGCGGAAATCCTCTATGCCCTCTTTGAGCTGGGCAGCCTCCAGCGCGCGAATGATCTCGTTCATCTTATGCCTCCTTTGTATCTTGGGGATGTTCTTGATTTGCCCCTATGGCATAGCAGAGGACCATCCGCAACACGATAACCACGATATAATATCACAATCCATTATCTCTTGCAAGAGGATTTTGGAGGAATGGGGGCTTCCTCTTTCCTACTGCAATGCCCCAGGGGATACATCCGACCCTCGCTTCCACAGACGCACTATCCATCCGTCCATATCCCATTGCCTGTATAATTCCCATGTCCAGGCCAAACCAGCCTCATTTTGCGCAGGCAGCCAGAACGGCAAACTTCCATACCCCTCTTCCGTGACTACCCACAAGGGCGCGCACTCTGGATGCAGACCCCAGTACTGCCACAACCTCTGATCAAAGGTGGGCGTGCTGATGGTAGAGTAATGGGCAGGCAGCCCTGATCCCAACATATATCGAGAGCTGTTACGAGCCACCAGCATCCACCTCTCTCCGGGCGCTATATGCTCCGGCAACATTTCCGCATAAAAGTTGTACCGAAAACCCACATTGTAGTGACAATACACCCCCTTGGCCGGGCCGTACAAGGCCTTTTGCCGCACCAAAAAAATATCATCCTTGGCGCCCATATTTCCATATACCAGAAATCCCCTGGCAAAGAGGGTCAGTCCCAGCAAGGCCCAGGCCAACAAGGCCCGCCCTGCGGGATATCGCCGCCACAGCAGGCTAATACCCGCCATGATGCCCAGATGCAGATAGGAGGCAGTGGCGGAAATCTGGGTGTTGCTGGGCAGATAGGCCAGCAGCCATAGGAAAAAACCCAAAACCAGGCCCGCCTTCAGGGCCCTCTTATGCCCCTCTTGCAATTCCCCCGCGCCCCGCTGATACAGGACCAAACCCAGGCCGTAGAACACAAAGCCGTAAAGATATGGGAAGAGCAGATCTCTGGACAAAAAAAGCCACACAAACATTTGTTCTGTTAATGCGGCTATGGCCAACGCATAGGGCAGGCAGCCCCTTACCCCGGATCCTGTTCGCCAGGCGGCCAGGCTGGCCAGAGCCAGAGCCAGCAGGCAGACGGCCAGAGCATGGGGAGCCAAATCCGCCAGCTGCGATGCCAAGATTTTTAGCCTCTCCCCCCAGCCAGCGCTGTGACTGCCGTCCCGGGTGGATGCCAGAACTCCCTGGAAAAAATTGCCCCATCCAAGGGACAGGCCAAAATACAACAGATAGGCTGTTCCCCCCAGTCCGCAGGGCAGGATAAAATGCCAGAGATATGCGCCCGGCCTGCTTCCCCTTTGCCTCCACAGCAAGCACAATACTATGGGGAACAGCAGTACACAGCTGGGATAGGCCAAAACCAGCAGGCTCATCCAGAGGCCCATCTGCCAAAGATGCCATTTGCTGCCGCCCATGGACCATTCCACATATGCCAGATAGAGCAATAGGGAAAAACCCAGAAGCATATTGGAAAACTCCGGAGTGGATATCCACTTGGGCAAGTGCAGGAAATACCACAGCGCAAGCACGCCGGCCGCCGGCCGCCCCTCTATGCGCCTCCAGACCGCATATAGCCTCCAGGCCACCAAGGCCTGCAAGACCAGACCCCCGGCCCGGACAAAGATCAGCGCATATTCCCCATCTCCCCTGATCTGCATATATGCTCCCAGAAGTCCTGCGGCCAGAAAACCGGAGCTTTGATGCGGCTCCCACATCTGGGACCACATGGCATCCGGCCCCAGTATGCGCCAGGCCATGGCCAGCGCATATTCCTCATCCACATTCAGACCCAAGAATAGTATCTTTATCGAGGAAAGCAGGGCCAAAGTCAGCATGCAGATCCAAAACCATGGAGATGCAGGCCCGCCCCATCCCCGTCTTTTTCCAGCCATCTATTCCTTACCCTCCTCCGGCAAACAAAAAAGCCCTACCCAAAGGATACCGCTTATCCTCTGAGATAGGGCCAGGCAGCTAATGGTGGGAATCGAACCCACGGCCTGCTCATTACGAGTGAGCTGCTCTACCTCTGAGCCACATTAGCATTTTGTCCAGGCTCTTCGGCCAGGACAAATGATATTATACTATCCATTTCTCTATAATGCAACTAAAAAATAATCCAGAAATAAGGACTGCCGCCCCGGCGTTCATTCCGGGAATCGGCCTCAATCCCTCTCCGACCGGATTTGAATCAGGCAAAGCATCAGCCAGAGTATACCCAGAACCAGCAGCATATGCCCCAGACCGGCCATGCCGGATAGGGCTGCCTCCGGAAACAGATCTGCCTCTGGAGAGGTAATGGTGTACAGGCCTCTGACCACAAAGGCTGAAACCGTCCAGGCAAGGCCTGTGATGTACAAAACCATAGGCCTTTTTAGGGCCGGGACATCCTTGCCCACACCCTGCAGTGCGGCATAGAGGGCAAGCAACACCATAAATCCCAGTGCAATCAGATGTACATGGACCAGGCTGAGGGCGGTTTTGTCCGTCCAGCCGGACCAACGGGTAAACTCCCTGTAGAACACCCCGCCCACCAGACCCAATATCAGAAATACCACAGCATTTTTTAGTATATTCTCGGCCCGGAACTCCCGTATACAGTATTGAAAACCCTCCGCCACCAGCAATACATAGGCTATGGTCTTTGGTATCATCAGCAATCCCAGCTGGGGAACAAAACGCGCGCCGGCCACCACCGGCAAGTAAAACAAAAAGCTGGCCCCTATCAACAGACTGGCATACTGCAATCCCCTGGTTTTCCTGTATTTCCAGGTCCAGAATATCAACAAAAGGCCAAGTATGGCAAAAGGCAGATTTCTCCATAATCCGAAAAGATAATCCCCCTCTGCTCCCCATCCGTTCTGGGGCATCAGCAGCATAGCCAGCCTCAGCGCAGCCAGCACATACACCATCCCCGCCTTGCGCCTGTCCGTATCGTTACAAAGTTCCCTAAAGTGATGAAAAAATATCACATAGAAGAGGGTCATGGTGATACTGGTGACAAACTCCCCCCAGGATAGGAGGAAGATATATTTTTCAAATCCATTTTCCGTGAGATTGCTCAGTATTCTTGGCAGGAGATGAAAGGCATCCCCGAAGCCCAGCACCAAAGCCATCAGGCCAAACCGTTTCGACACCCGGCCTTTTTCCAGCAACAGACGAAATCCCAGCGCTATAACCAGTCCCAGATATGCCGTGTCAAACAGCGGCTCCATCAAATGCATCATGGAATCACTCCTTTCTCATTCCCCGTTCTATATTCACAAGGATTGCTTGCCAAAATTGTACAAATTTCTAAAAATAAGAAGGCCGGCTTGGGCAGAGCCAAGCATGGGGAAAAGTACTCCGGCGCATATTGCCGGCATGAGTGCAAATTTGGACAATTTTTCTACACTTTCCCTCTGTTTTCCCCCAGCCAGCCATACATCAAACAAAACATGAGCAATATCATCTGGCCGGGATACCAGACGGCCTCCAGCATTCCATACCCCACAAAAATCATCCAAACCAAGCCCTGTAAAAACCACGCCATTTCCTTGTGACGGATAAAACGGCAAAGTATATGCCACCCCTGCCAAAAAACCAGAAGAAGGAACAAACCCCCCGCAGGAATACCATAATAATACGCTATTTGCAGAAACACATTTTGCGCATGCCAGGCATGGTATTGTTGATTGATCCAGTAATACCCATCCTCCAGCTTATGTCCAGTCAAGTTTAAATCTCTCAAGTATAATCGAAAAATTTCCCGGCGAATGGCAGAAGATGTTTCCGGCTGTGCCTCCTGAGGTTGCTGTCCGCTGTCCGAGTCCGCTGCCCAGACCGGCAAGCCCTTGCCCCATCCCAATCGCTTTCCCGCCTCTCCCAGAAATTCCTCCAAAGAGGTGTATTTTTCGGAATTTGGCGGATCAAAGGAATGTACCTTGTCCACAGCGTATTCCCCATCATACCAGACCGGACGGTGGAGAATAGTGGGTAAATATCTGATGGTGGCATATAGAGGCAAAAAAAGAACCGCAGCCAAAACCAACACCCATGCCCAGTGCTGCATGGCCCGAAATCCTCTCTCCCCCTTTCCTGCCACCAACCCCAACATGCCATAGGCGGCAAACAAAACCGCCGTTACCAAAAGCGCAGTTCTGCTCAAGGTAAATAGGACAAAAATGACCAATCCGCCGGCCAAAGCCAGGTATAATAAGGAATACAGAGAACGGCCCGGTCTTGCCGCCATCCTCCGGTCCGCCATATATAGTTTGCATAAAACCATGCCTAATACCAGAAGATAAAATAGAGCATTGATATTGGGATTTCCATATGCTCCCCTATATCGCAACTCATCATAAGGACGAAAACCATAGGCGTAAATTTGAATAAAAAAGAAAGCCGCAATCACCCCATTGGTCATTGCACTACACATCCCATCCCTCTCTTGCTTTGAGAGAGGCAAGCATAGAAATATGGCCAACATGACTCCATACCAAAGTGGCCAAAGGGATCGAAGAGGGGATATGCTCATCAGAAAAACCAGAGAAATGCCAACGACTAGGGGAAGATGCTGTAAGAGCTTTTTCCCGGAAAAATGCGAAAAGGAATATCCTATTTTCCCCTGCCTGCGTGCAACAAAAAAATCTCTTAAAATCCTGCTGCCCAATATGCCTATACCCCATACGTTCACCACAGCCGCCCAATACGCACTGTCAAAAATCACCCCGTAATATTCCATCCAAAAGGATTTGGTAAATAGAAAAAATAAAAAACCAAGGCAAATCCATGCCGCCGCCCAGGGTATATCCCTCCTGGTCCAGCGCAGCCTGACCGCCGCCATGGCCAGTACAATCCAGCCTCCAACAGCCACAGCCACAGCCCAAACTTCCCATTTTTGACTTCCCTTTATCCAATCTATGCCCATCAGCAGAAAAAAGCCTAAAGTGTACACAATATACTGTACTTGATTCGCTGTTTTGGTAACCAAGATACCCCTCCCAAAAAAACTCTCTATAACAACCGGCGCCTGCCGGCCGCCAGATTGGACTAGGAAAAATGATACCGGGATGATTTTGTCGACCTAAACTCCCGAATAGGCTTGGAAATATCCGTTAAAAATGGATTTATCTTCTGCATCCATTCCCTCTCTATATCCTTCATTTTTTTAGAAAATAAGGCAGAAGGTATGGCATCCTTTAGACCGATTTTTACACATCGCATACCTTTTTTTTCAAAAAAAAATCTTACTTTCTTTCATTTCCACATCTAGGGAGGCATGCCGTTCCGTATTCGCCCAAGGGATTCTGAGCGGCGTGGATTCCCCAAATCATTTTTCTTAAAAGTATAAACCGCCTCTTCCGTCCATATCAGATGTAATCCTAGTATGCCTGCAAACATCGCAAAAATATACTCTTCGCGCAGTTTTGGAAACTTTTGATAACTAGACAAAAACTCTCCGGCGGAATACCAAGGGCATCTTTGCCTAAACCATAAAATCATCCGCTTTCAGACTGCGCATACTTTGAAATTCTAAATGCTATATATGTAAAAATGAAGGCTGTCCAACCAGAACAGCCTCTATAAAAACTACATCCCTTTCATTTACTTGTCATCCCCTATGTCCATACGGCTTTCCACGATATTCTTCGGATAGGCCTTCTTTTTACGCAAAAGAACCACCACCTCCACATTCCCCGTCTGGGGAAACATATCCACGCCGCACATCCTCTCTAAGGCATAGCCGGCCTCCATAAATACGGGCAAATCCCGGGCCAGGCTGCTGGCCTTGCAAGAGATATAGACTACCGTTTCCGGGCGGATACGGCCGGCGATAGCCGACAGCGCCTTGGGGTGCAGCCCATCTCTGGGCGGATCCAACAGCACGCATTCCGGAGCCTGCCCCAGCGCATCCAAATGGGCCAGCACATCCCCGGCGATAAAATGACAGTTCTCCAATCCGTTTGCCCGGGCATTTTGCCGGGCGGCCTCCACAGCCTCTTCCACGATTTCTATGCCCAGCACGGTATCTGCCATGGAGGAAACGATCTGCGCTATGGTGCCTGTGCCGGAGTACAGGTCAAAAATCTGGGAGAAATACCTATCTCCCAGATACTCCCGCACCTTGGCATACAAAACCTCCGCTCCCGGCGTATTGGTCTGAAAAAAGGAAAAAGGGCTGATCCAGAACCGCAGGCCCGAAACCTCCTCCCAAAACCCCTCCCGTCCATAGAGAAGGCGGCTCTCCTGGCTCTTGACCACATCCGCCAGCCCATCGTTGCGTATGTGCAAAATACCGGCAAAACGGCCCTCCATGGCGGACTCCAGCCCAAGCATACAGCCGGCAAAGGACTCCAACAGCCCTGCCTCCTCAGCAGGCTCCATCTGGCCGGAGGTGACCAGGGCCAGCAGGATCTCCCCGGTGGCCTGGGATCTGCGGACCAGCAGATGCCTTAGATACCCCAGATGGCTGGTTTTGTGATAATAGGGCAGTCCCCTGGATCCGAAAAAATCCCTGGCCGCAGCCACAACCAGGCTGAAATCCCTATGGGCCAGGCGGCAGGCATCCCCATCCACTATATCGTGGAAGCTGCCCTTCTTGTGCAATCCCAGGGCGAGAGGGCCGCCTTTCCAGGCATCCCCAAAGGAATACTCCATCTTGTTGCGGTAATCCAATTCCACAGGGCTGGGAAACAGACCCTCCCACAGCCCGGACCAGACCTCTTCCCCTACCACCGGAGCCAGAAGCCGGCCCAACTGGGCCTCCTTGATGCGGAGCTGCTCCCCATAGGGCAGGCTCAGCAACAGGCAGCCGCCGCACACGCCAAAATGGGGGCATACAGGCTCCACTTCCTGCGGCGAAGGCTCTAACACCTCCAGCACATGGGCCTGCATCCTCCCTTTTTGGGCTTTTTTTATGCGAAAACGTACTTTCTGGCCGGGCAGGCCGCTTTTGGCGCTGACCAATTCCTCACCCAAGCGTATCCTTGCCTTGTTGGGAAAATCCAGCCTCTCCACAAAGCCCTCTGCTACCTGGCCTTTCTTCACGTCCTAACGATCCCCCTCGTCCTCAAAAAAATCGTCGTCCTCGTCCTCTTCAAACTCGTCCTCGAACTCATCCTCAAAATCATCCAGATAATCCGGCTTAAAATACCTATACAAAGCATATACGCCCAGGGCCACAGCGGCCACCAAGCCCAGAGTAGCCAATACCCACAATATCACCGTGCGCCGCCTGTCCTCCCGGCGCTCCAGCAAAGATTCCCATTTGGCGGCTTCTACAAGATTTTCCAAGTTCTTCATACTACCCTCCTAATCGCGGATTGGCCTCACTTGCCATGAGTGGTGATAGACCATATTTTACCACAAACAGCCCCTCTTTACAACTGCTCCACCAGGACAAATTCCCGGTCAGCGTTCCACAGCCTCCCAGGAGAGCGCCTCCCCCCGGACCAGCGCCCTGGCACATTTCCTGCCCAATATCTCCCGGTAGTGCTTGGGCGGCAGGCCGCCTCCAGGTCGGATAATGCCCAAATTCTCCGGAGCAAAGGCCTCCCCGGCCTCCATATCCCGTATGCAGTAGAGGCTGCGGCGGAATACCCGGGAACTCTCCTCCCCATCTGTCAGCCGGCCTCCAGAGGGACGGCAGAGGGTTTTTGCATTGCGCACATCCTGCACCATCTGGGCAAAATCCTCCAAATCCATGCTGAATTTGGCATCCACACTGTCTATGCCCTCTTTCTTAATATGCTTCTCTATCACGCAGGCGCCCAGAGCCACAGCGGACACAGCCGCCAGAGAACCCATGCTGTGGTCAGACAGACCCACAGGCAGGCCAAATTCTCCAGCCATCCAGGGTATATCCCCCAGGCCCATATCCTCCCAACGGGCCGGATACTCGCTGCAGCATTTCAGCAATACCAGATCCGTATTGCCCATACGGCGGCAGGCCTCCACCGCCTCCTCTATCTCCTCCCGGTTGGCCATGCCGGTGGAGATAATCATGGGCTTTTTCTTGGAGGCCACATACTCCATCAGCGGGATGTCCACCAGTTCAAAGCTGGCGATTTTATACGCCTCCACTTCCAGGCTCTCCAAAAAATCCACGTCCTTGACAGCAAAGGGGGTGGAGAGAAAATCCATGCCCAGGGCCTCGCAGTGGGCCTTGATGGCCCCGTGCCAGGCATAGGGCGTGCTTGCCTCCTGATACAAATCGTACAGTTTGTACCCATGCCACAGGCCGCCTTTGACTATAAAATCTTCCCTGTCGCAGTCTATGGTCAGAGAATCCGCCGTATACGTCTGTATCTTCAGGCAGTCCGCGCCTGCCTTGGCCGCCCCCTCTACGATCTCCCGGGCCTGATCCAGGCTGCCACCGTGATTGGCGCTCATCTCCGCTATGACATATATGCCATTATTCTGTATCTTTTCCCAAAGCCGCATCCCCGGCCACCTCCTTCTTGTCCGCCTCCTGCCAAATCCTCATATGCGCTGCCGGCGGGGCAAAGCCGGCCTGCTCCAATGCTATCTTGCTCTGCTCCCACAGATCCCAACGGGCGGGCCAAAAATCCTCATGGGAATACCAGGCCCGAAGCCCCAGGTATAGGCAGCTGCCATCCCAGGAATCCACAAACACCAGTATCTCCCTGTCTTTGCGCACGCCCCGGGACTGCTCCAGCAATTCCAGGAGCAGGGCCTTAGCCCTGGGTATGCCCTCCCGGCTATCCCCCTCTATGCCCACCGGCAGCACCAGATCCAGCCTGCGCAGATCCGCCCCGGTGAAATTGATGATATAATTGTTGGCCAGGGCGCCATTGGGCAGTACGATGACCTTATTGTCCGAGGTCTGCAGCTTGGTATAAATCATGCGTATCTCCCGCACCGTTCCCTCATTGCCATCCTTGTCCCGTATATAATCCCCTAGCGCAAAGGGGCGAAACAGCAGTATCAGCATTCCGCCGGCCACATTGGACAGGCTGCCCTGTATGGCCAGGCCCACAGCCACGCCGGCCGAACCCAGTATAGCCACGATGCTGGCCGCATCCACACCCATGGAGGCCGCCACCATCAATACCAGCAATACCAAGAGTCCGGTCTTTGCCAGGGAGTCCAGGAATTGTATGACCCCCTTGTCCACATGGACCTTTTCCATAGAACGGCGGAGAAGATGCCGCAGCAGGCGTATGACCTGCAAACCCAGAAAGAAAAGGACGGCGGCCAGGGCCACCCGCAGGGCCAGATTCCAGAGATGCCCCGGCAGGGCTGACAGCCAAGCCTGCCAAAAGCCCACATCCAAATCTTTATCAACCACTGCCTCCACAGCGGACTCTATGCCCGCCGCAGCCCAGGCCACACCCAAAGGCATTCGCTCCACCTCCCAGATCCTATGCCCGGTCGGACCGGGACCCGCGCCCCGATTGGCGGAATGTCCCTGCCCTGCCTACTCTTTCTTTTCCTTGGCCGGTTTTCTCGGTTTTCCTTTTTCCTTTGCCGGACGGGCGGACTTTTTCTTAGCCTCCCTTTCCAGCTCTCTGCGCCTTTTCTTGTACTGCGCCAATTCTTCCGCCGTATACGGCTGGTAAGACCATATGCCCAAGGACAGGGCCGGCATATACATATCCAAGCTGTCCGGCAGCGCATCGGCCGTCACCGGACTGCTCTCCAGCTCCCTGACCGGACCGCAGCCCTTTCCGCCATAGATCTCCTCCTCCGTGGAGAAGAGCAGGCGATACCGCCCGGGCGCTGGAGCTCCCAGGGCGCATTGCAGATCCACACCGGAAAAATTGGCGGCCACCAGCAGCATATTCTCCTGTAAACCGCTTTTTCGAACAAAGGCCAGGTAAGACTGCTCATAGGCCACAAAATTGATCCAGGCAAAGCCCTCCGGATTCTCATCCAGCAGATGCAGCGCAGGCTGGCTGATGTATAAGCGGTTCAAATCTCCCGCCATGCGGTTGAGCCCGGCATGGGCTGGGAGATC
The DNA here is from genome assembly GCA_041838515.1 of Acetatifactor sp. Taxonomy (GTDB): domain Bacteria; phylum Bacillota; class Clostridia; order Lachnospirales; family Lachnospiraceae; genus JBGYPP01. The sequence continues at coordinate 10,464 of JBGYPP010000080.1, forward strand.
CAGCAGATCCCAGCCGCAAACCCTCTCCTCGCTCCACTCTGCCTCCTCCCCCAGATCCTGGCCCATAAAAAGCAGCTTCTTGCCAGGATGGGCTATGCGGTAGGCCAGAGCCAGCCGCAGATTGGCCATTTTTTCCTCCGGTCCTCCGGGCATCTTGCCATACAGCGAGCCTTTTCCGTGAACGGCCTCATCATGGGAAAAGGAATTGATAAATCTTTCACTATATTGATATATCATACTAAAGGTCAGCTCCCCGTGGTGATGGGATCGGAAATAGGGATCCAAACGCATATAGGAGAGAAAGTCGTTCATCCAGCCCATATTCCACTTGAGGTCAAATCCCAGCCCTCCCTGATCCAGCTCCCCAGTGATCAGGGGAAAGGCCGTGCTTTCCTCGGCTATGGACAATACCCCGGGGTGGTATTTCTTGAGTATGGAGTTGAGGTGCTTGATCATCTCTATGGCCTCCAAATTCTCCTTGCCGCCATAGATATTGGGCTCCCATGCGCCCCAATCCCGGCCGTAGTCCAGATAGAGCATGCTGGCCACGGCATCCATGCGTATGCCGTCCACATGGTATTTGTCCACCCAGTACAGCGCATTGGCTATAAGAAAATTGGAAACCTGGGGCCGTCCATAGTCAAATATCAGCGTTCCCCAATGGGGATGCTCTCTCCGGCGGGAATCTGGATGCTCATAGAGGCAGGTGCCGTCCAGGCTGGAAAGGCCGTGGACATCCTTGGGAAAATGCGCCGGCACCCAGTCCAGTATAACGCCTATGCCCTCCCTGTGCAGGGTGTTGACCATATCCATAAAATCCTCAGGGCTGCCATATCTGGCCGTAGGCGCATAAAAACCCGTCACCTGGTATCCCCAGGAGGCATCCAGGGGATGCTCCATAATAGGCATCAATTCCACATGGGTATAAGCCATCTCCTTGGCATAAGCCGCCAGCTTCTCCCCCAACACCCGGTAATTGGCAAAGGGGCCGTCCTCTCCAGCGCAAAAGGAGGCCAAATGACACTCATAAATGGATATGGGCCTACCCTCCGGAACAGACTGCCTGCGTTTTTGCAGAAAATCGCCGTCCGTCCAGACATACTTTGTCAGATCCGCCACCACAGAGGCCGTATCCGGCCTCAGCTGGGCCGCATTGGCATAGGGATCCGCCTTGAGATAAACAAAGCCGTTGGGCAGCTTCAGCTCATACTTATACCTCTGTCCCACCAGGGCTCCGGGCACAAACAGCTCAAAAATACCGCTGCCCCCAAGCCGCCGCATCTGATGCCTGCGGCCATCCCAGCGGTTAAAATCTCCCACAACGCTGACCCGCATGGCATTAGGCGCCCAAAAGGAAAAGTACACGCCCTCCACACCATCTATCTCCCGGGGATGGGCTCCCATCTTTTCATATACGGTATAATGAATGCCATATCCAAATTTGTCCAAATCCCTTTTGTCCCACCAGGGCGCATACCCATAGGCATCCCCGGCGGTTTCCTGGGAACCGTCAGGATAGAAGGCCTCAAAGTGATATGCCGGCGGTTTCTTGCCCGGCAGCAGCTGGGCGAAATACCCGGCCTCATCCACTTTTTCCATCTCCACCTCCCTGCCGCCCTCCAGACAGAGCCGCAGCGAACTGGCTCCGGGAAAATAAGCCTGGGCCAGCATCTGCCCCCCCGGAGAAAGGCTGAGAATGGGGTGTAGGCCCAGCAAGGCATGGGGATTGTCTGACTCCGCATAGACAATTTCCTCAATTTTGGGCCAATCCATATATTTGTACAAATTCTTATCCATAATTCCCCCTGAACCCAACAATCATTTCCCGCCTTTAGGATAAGCCGCCACCCTATAGCGGCTCCGATCTATTCGTCTATTTTTCGGAAGAATATGCCGCTTCGCAGCTTTGGCTCAAACCAGGTAGACTTGGGAGGCATAAGCAAGCCCGCATCCGCCACGGCAAACAGCTCCTCCATGGAGGTGGGGTAGATGCTAAAGGCCACGGCCATATCCCCGGCCACCCTCTCCTCCAAATACCCCAAGCCCCTGATGCCTCCGGCAAACTGTATGCGCCTGTCTGTCTTGGGATCCTGTATGCCCAGCAGCGGCCCCAGCACCCTATCCTGCAATATGGACACATCCAGCGCCTCTATGCCCTCGCACGGTGGCAAAAACTTAGGCCTCATCGCATACCAACGCCCCCCCAGGCACATGCCCCACTCCCCTTTGGCAACAGGCGCATAAGCCGCATGCTGGGGAATAAGTACGAAATCCTCCCCCAGCTTGGACAAAAACTCTTCCTCATCCATGCCGGCCAGATCTTCCACCAGACGGTTATAATCCATAATATGCAGATGGCTCTGGGGAAACAACACGGAGAGAAAGAACTGGGAGGCGTGTTCCCCATCTGCCCCCCGGTCGCGCATCCTCTGCCCCACCCTCACGGCGGAGGCGCAGCGGTGATGGCCATCGGCTATATAAATGGCATCCATGGCGGCAAAACAGCGGCCTATGGCCTGGGCATCCTCCTGATCCTCCACCCGCCAGAGGCTGTGGTCCGCGCCCTCATCCCCGGCAAAGGACAGCAGAGGCGGCTGCTGACAGACCCTCTCCATAATGGCAGCCAGCTCAGGCACATCCCTATATGCCAAGAAAATAGGTCCAGTCTGGGCCATACAGGCCTCCACATGGCGTATCCTATCCTCTTCTTTTTCGGAACGGGTGTTCTCGTGTTTCTTGATAATCCCCTGTTCATAATCCGCTATGGAGGCGGCGGCCACAAAGCCGGTTTGGCTGCGGCCTCCCATAGCCAGGCGATAGAGATAGTAATAGCTTCCCTCCTCCTTGGTGTAATATCCCTGGGATATCCTCTCTTCCAACAGACGGCGGCTGGCGGCATAAGCCTCCTCCCCATAGGGAGATGCCCCCTCCCCCAGCGTGCTCTCCCCCCGGTCTATGGCCAAAAAGGACAGGGGATGGCCTGCCACATAGGCCCGGGCCTCCTGCTGGCTGTACACGTCATAGGGCAGGGCAGACAACCGATCCGCCAAATCCGCCCTGGCCACATAGGCCGAAAAGCCTCTGATATCCGCCATAACTCCTCCTCTAACTATGGGACAGATCCATATCCTCCAACACGGACAGGGAGGCAAATTCCCTGTCCATATGGGCCTTGCGCAAGACTTCGGCCACCTGACGAAGCTGCGCCAGCACCTCCTCAGACAGTGCAAAGGTATACAGGCTCTTCACCGGCGACTTGGCGATAAAATCCAAGGCATACACGGTGGAGGGATGCAGGTCCATATCCGGCGGCGGCCCGGGATACTCCCCGTTGACCGCCAGCACCTTGAGCTCATAGACGGCACGCACCAGCTCTCTGGGCAGGGAAGCCCGTCCCAAGGCCCGCAGGCTCTGGTACAAAAGGGCCAGCATCTGCCTTTCGTCGTTATTCTCACGGCAGTAATAATCCGCCACCTCGGCAAAGTACATGCCATAGCAGGCTCCCTGCCAATCCTCCCGCAGCTCCGCAAAGAAGTTGGATATGGACACATCGGCCAGCGTATATGCGTTCCTGCCGGCAAAAACGGAGAACTCCCCAAAGGCAAAGGGGGTGGTGGCCGCCCCAAAGGCCTGCCCCGGACGTCGCACGCCCCGGGCGAACACGCCTATCTTGCCCCTCTCCCTGGTCAGCAGGGTGATACGCCTATCCAACTCTCCCACGGGCTGCTGCCTTATGACCAGACCCGTCACCTTTGTCTGCATTTTTTCGGATTATTCCTTATTTTCGTAATATCCATAATTCTTCAGCAGCAATTCGCTGTCACGCCAGTCCTTTTTCACCTTGACCCAGATGCGCAGCATGACCTTAGACTCCAGCAATCCCTCTATCTCCCGCCGCGCCGCCGTGCCTATTTTCTTGAGCATGGCACCGCCCTTGCCTATGATCATGCCCTTATGGGAATCCCTCTCACAGATAATGGTGGCATCGATATGATAGGTAGGACCCTGTTTTTTCATGGCTTCTATGGTGACGGCCAGGCCGTGGGGCAGCTCCTCCTCCAGGCTGCGCAGCGCCTTTTCCCTGACCAGCTCCGCGACCATCTGCCGCAGGGGCTGATCGGTCAGCATATCATCCTCATAGAAATTTGGCCCCGGAGGCAGGTACTTCCACAGACAGGACAGCAGAACGTCCACATTATTGCCCCTCAGCGCCGAAACCGGAACCACTTCGGCGAAATCCATCTCCCGCCTATAGGTGTCTATAAAGGCCAGGATCTCGTCCTGCCGGATAGTGTCCACTTTGTTGATCACCAAAAATACCGGCGCCTGGGCTTTTTTCAGCTCTTCTATGATATGTCTTTCCCCTGCACCTATAAAGCTGGAGGGTTCCACCAGCCACAAAACCAGATCCACCTCGCCCACGCTGCGTTTTGCCACGCCCACCATATAATCCCCCAGGCGGTTTTTGGACTTGTGTATGCCCGGCGTATCCACAAAGACTATCTGCCCCTCTTCCTGAGTCAGCACGCTCATAATGCGGTTGCGGGTGGTCTGGGGCTTGGAGGAGGTGATAGCCACTTTCTGCCCGACCAGACGATTCATCAATGTGGACTTTCCCACGTTGGGCCGGCCTATCAGGGCCACAAAACCCGATTTGTTTACTCTCTCTTCCGTCATTTCTCCACCTCAGACGGCCCGGATTGGGCCGATTTTTGCTCCTGCGCGCGCTGTCTTTGCCGTATCCTGACACGGGTAATCAGCCGCAATATCATTGCCAGCACAATGATCATGGCCGCCAGCATCAGCCAATAGGGCAGGGTGGTCGCCAGCCATACCAGCAGACCCTCCAGCGCCTCCCTTGCTCCCTGTAGTCCCATGGCAAAGCCCTCCGCCATGCGCTGCCCCAGGCTCAGGGGCGCGACAGGCGTCAATTCCACAACCTCTTGTATCTGCAAATGCAAGGTGTCAAAATCCACCATATTGTCATAAAGCCGCAGCGTGGAGGCGGCGCTTTCCAGTTCATAGCGCACCTGGGAGAGCCTCTCCTCCAGCAATATGACCTCCTCCAGGCTGGCAGCCTGGGCCAGCAGCTCCATCAGCCGGGCCTGTTCCGTTTCCAAGGCCTTTTGCCGGCTCTGGCTGTCCACATATTGCAGAGTGATGTCCTCCACCTGCTCCGAGCGGCGGGTAATATGGGCGGCATCCCCCAACCAGGCCAAAAATTCTGCCGCCTGCGCCTTGGGCACTCTCAGCACGATCTCCGCATACTTGACAGCCTCTTCGCCCATGGCGCCCATATAATCATTGCTGGACTCCACATATCCCTGGACCGAGGCCAGCCTCTCCAACAGATCCCCCCGGAAGCGGTCAAATTCCCGGGTTTCCACATCGATGGTGTAATTGCGCACCAGCTTGCGGCCGGCGGGCAGATACTCTCCGGCGCTATTCGCCCCCTCAGCGTATCCCGCATCCTCATAGGCAGCGGCCACCTCCGGCGACGACACCTCGGCCTCTCCCATCCGGCTCATCAAGGCATCCGCGGACTGCTCAGCCGCTCCGCAGCCGGTCAGCAAGGCCGCAGCCAAAATACCGGCCAATATCTTCCAAAATCCAAACTTTTTCATAATACGCCTCCTTTCCACCTCTACCTGCCTCCACAGCAGTCCGGTCAAAAGAGTTTTTCTAATCGGCCAAACAGGGCCGCCTGTTCCTGAAGCTTCTGCGCATTGCCCACAACACATATGTGCCCCTGGGAGAGCAGGGCCTGCACATGGCCGGCCAGGGCCTGTATATCCTCAGCCCGGGCATCCAATATCTCCTCCCTCTCCTTTTGCAAATCCTCCGCCCCCAGGCCGGCATAATACGCGCCCATGGAAAAAGCGGCCAGCACATAAGGCGTCATGGGAGTATCCAATGCGCTGATGGCGCCTATGACATACTGGGTCATGGCACGTTCATCCGCCGCAAAGTTCTCCACAAAATCTGCCACGCTGTCAAAGTTCTCCAAGGTCTGGAGCAGATGGGGATCCCTATAGGATACGAAATATCCCTCGCCTGTGCGGCCAAATCCGCACATACAGCCGTAGGCGCCTCCCATCACACGCACCTTGCCCCAGAGATATTCATAGCTGAGTATATTTTTTAACACTTGTAAAGTGCCGCTGTACTCCAGGCCTGCCTGTCGGAAATTGCCTCCCTTTCCCACATACTGCACCATGCCCTGGCTGAAAAATCCCTCTCCGGGGCTGGGCTGCTCCAAAACCGGACCCTTGCCCGAGGCCGGCTCTCCCTGGGGCAGCGCCCGGGCCAGAGGCAGCAGCTGCTCCATTGCCCGGGAATAATAGGCAGGCTCACAGGCCAGATCCCAGCCCAGCCTGGCCCGGCACACCAATTTGGCGGACAGGGCCTCCAAGCGGGCGGCTACAGCCTCACCCCGGCTTTCCAGCTCCTTCTCCAAAGCGCAGAGGCTTTGATAAAAACTCCAACCGTTAAACAGCTCCCTAAATGCGCCGGCTTGGCTGCCATAGGCGCCCAGCCTGGACACGGCAATGCTGTGGCCGGAGGAAATCATATACGCCTCCCACCTGGCCTTGTTCTCACCCACGATCTCCCGCAGGCGGGCCACATTGGAGAAATCGCTCTCCAGGGCCACTTTCCGCAACAACGCCAAGGCCTCCTCCGCCTGGTGATAGAAATATTTGGTTTTAAGCTCCAGTACATTTTTTGCAAGGCCGGGCTGCTTACCATGGGTAAAGCTGATAATATTGGCCCCTATACCGCCGGTACATATATCTATCTCCTGGCCCAGCCGCGCATAGGGCAGATCTCCTGCATCCACGGAGGCAAAAGCCAGCTTTAGCAGGCCCAGATCCCTCAGCTCCTCCCGGTGCAGACCCTCCAGGTCAAAGAGCAGCCGCAGATATACTATGCCCCGGCTCTCCACCCCATGGAAGAGCAGCTCCCTGCCCTCCAGACTCTCCAGCGTATTGACCGGATCTGTACCCCTGCGGTCCAAATCCCGCCTGGACAGCATAGGCAGCCGCGCCAGATCCTCCGGCCTCTCCTCCCGGCCCTGGTATGCCTCCAAAGCGGCCTGCTCCTCACATATACGTTCCAGATCCCCGGGCGAAAGCGCCGCCTTGGCCGCCTCCAGCCGGGCAGACCTCTCTGCCTCCTCCCTGGCAGCCAGCCCTGCCTCCGGCAACAGGCATATATAAGCCATATGCCGGTGGCCAAAGAATTTCCGGCTGACAAAATCCCGGAAATACCCATGGGCAGCCTCCTCCCGCAATTTGGCAAAGACCGGCTCCATCTCCAGATAGGCAAAGGCTGCCCCATCCTCCACCATCCAGCTGTCCATGGCGTGCAGGCCCAGGATCAGTCCCTTGGGATAAGAGCCATAGTCCGACTCCCTGTAACGGAACTCCATATGGCTGATCGCCGCCCTCCAGGCCCTCTCCTCCAATCCCTCTCGGGATATCCTCTCCAACTCCTCCCACACCAGCTCCTCAAAGAGGCCGTCGGCATCCCCCTTGGCGTTTTTGGCCACGATGGCAAAGTAGGGATATGCCAGGCCCTCATCATAGCTGGTATACATATCCTTGCACAAACCCTCTTCCAGGAAGCGCTTGCGAAGGCTGCCGCTGGAGGAATTGCCCAAACAATGGTCCAGCACCTGAAAGGCCAGGGTTTCCAGCACCCTCTCCTCCCAAGCCCCGGCCAGGGGCGGCACCAGGCTCAGGCCAAAAAAGGCCCTATCCTCCGCCTCCTCCCCCTCTTCCACAGAATACTTCCTGCTGATGCGCAGGGGCTGGTCAAAGGGGGTCTGGGGATCTATGTGATGAAAGCTCTCCCCAGGGGCAAAATCCCGAAGATACTCCCTGTCCAGAAAATCCAGCTCTGCAGCCATATCCCCATTGCCATAGAGATAGATATAACTGTTGGAGGGATGGTAGTATTTTTGATGAAAATTGAGGAAATCCTCGTAGCGCAGATCCGGTATGCGCGCCGGATCCCCGCCGGACTCGTGGCCGTAGGCCGTGTCAGGAAACAGGGAATTGAACATCTCCCGGGCCAGTATCTCCTCCGGCGAGGAAAAGGCCCCCTTCATTTCATTGTAAACCACGCCGTTGATCTCCAGAGGGGCATCCGGATTTTCCAGGGAGTAATGCCAGCCCTCCTGGGCGAAGATCTCTTTGTATTTCGCAATATTCGGATAAAAGACAGCATCCATATATACATGGATCAAATTGTGAAAATCCTTGGCGTTACAGCTGGCCACGGGATACAGCGTCTTATCCGGATACGTCATGGCGTTGAGAAAGGTATTGAGAGAACCCTTGGCCAGTTCCACAAAAGGATCCTTGCAGGGGAAATTCCTGGATCCGCAGAGCACGGAGTGTTCCAGAATATGGGGCAGGCCGGTGGAATCCGCCGGCGGCGTGGCAAATCCTATAAAAAACACCTTATTGGGATCCTGGTTGGAAATCAGCAGGACCCGGGCGCCGGTTTTCCTGTGCCTAAGCCGCAATCCCTGGCCGCCCAGCTCCTCCAGGGGGCGCATTTCCTCTATGGCATATGCCTCCAAAGCCTTGATATTCTCCATCACTCCTCCTCCGCAGCCGCCCCAAACCGGGGCTAGGCTCTTTTTGTCAAAACATCATCAATGCCCATTTATCCCAGATAATCTCCAAGATTTGCCACTGGGCAGGCAGACCGGACTGACGGGCTGCCGCATCCAGCTTCTGGGCCATCCACTCCTCCACCTTGTATGCGCCCTCCCGGGCATAGGCCAATTTGACCCGTATGCGCAGTTGCTTTAATGTGGCCAACAGCAGTCCGGCATAGGGCAGGGCGGCGAAGAAATCCCCCAGCGCCATCTCCTCCCCCCCGTCCGGCATCAGCGCCTTTTGCAGGGCCAGCCGCAGCCTGAGCGGCGCCTCGGCATTTTCCAAAATCTCCCCAAAGGTGCAGGCCGCGCCCACATAGATACAGGAGAGGTTTTCCAATATATACTTGCCCTCAGGGGCCGGATTCCCTGTCATAGGCCTCCTTTATTTCTTGTGCTCATGGGTGAACAAATGGTCTTGGCAATACTCATAATTGCCATTGCATTTGGAACAATAGCGAAAGCTCAGATGGGCGCCGTCCTCCTCGGTGCGCCCGCAAACAGCGCACTTGTGCCGGGTGACCTTGCTCCTTTTGACCTCCTTTTGGAACTGCTGCTTGCGCAATATTTGTCTGGGCGTTGGGTATACCCGCCTCTTGGCCGTAAAAAACCAAAATATCAGGAAATTGACCAGGGAGGCTCCTATGGACATACGGTAGAAAATATTCAGGGAGGCATCCCCCACGCCGCTAAAAAATTGAAGAGTCAGATAGATGCCATAGGCCGTGCCTAACCACTTGACCTTGATGGGCAGTATCATCATCAGCAGCACAGTGGCCTCCGGGAAGGTGACTGCATAAGCCAGGAAGATGGAGAGATTGATATAATAGGTGCTAAAAAGGGTGGCGGACAGCTGGAAAAAGGCGGATGCCGACTGCGCATCGGCCAAAAGGCTGTCGCCATACAGCGCATAGGAAAGCCCCATGCCCACAAAGGAGGCCAAAATGGTCAGCCCCATGCCTCCGAAGATATAGACATTGTACCTGTATGTGCCCCAGACCCTTTCCAGCGTATTGCCCATATAATAGTAAAAAACCAGCATCAATATGGTCAGCAGGTCAAAGGTGGACGGCGGCACCATAATCCAGCTGAGCAGCCTCCACAGCTGTCCCCGAAACAGTATGGCATAGGGATCCAAGGTCATATATCCCAACAGGCTGCCATGGGCCATCTGGAGGAAATACCCTAGGGCATAGGCCGCCACCACCCAAAGGGACAGATTGGGCAGGGCATATTTTCCATATTTTCTCTCAAAAGAACTCATATACATCCTCTCCTCCCCCAGCGGCCGGGGGAAAACCTTTGTAAAGACAGATTATACCATTCTTTGCCCCCCAAGTAAACCGAGGAGGCCTCAATCCGGCCCAGGCTTGTTTGCGAAAAAGTGCAAGAACTTATGTTTGCCTTGCTTGCTTTGGCCAAAGTCCTATGGTAGAATGTGGCCACAGTTGCTCATAACAAACCATCGCTTTACAGAATAGGAAATAACATGCCAAGCAAAAACAACCAGGGCATACCCGCCGCAAAAACCTACCATTTAGGTATAGACATAGGATCTACAACAGTAAAAATTGCCTTGATAGACCCCTCAAAAGACCCTCTGACACAGGCCGGGGACTGGCTGGTGTTCTCGGATTACGAAAGGCATTACGCCGACATACGCAACGCCCTATCCAAGCTGCTCCAAAGGGCCTATGCGCGGCTGGGCGAGGCCACCGTCTGTCCCATGATCACCGGCTCCGGAGGTCTGACCCTGGCCAACCACCTGGACACGGATTTCAACCAGGAGGTCATAGCCGTAGCCCTGGCGCTGCAGACCCTGGCGCCCCAGACGGATGTGGCCATAGAGCTGGGCGGCGAGGATGCCAAGATCATCTATTTTGAGGACGGCAATGTGGAACAGAGGATGAACGGCATCTGCGCCGGCGGCACCGGATCCTTTATAGACCAAATGGCCTCCCTGATACAGACCGATGCCTCCGGCCTCAACGAGTATGCCAAGTCCTACCAGTGTATCTATGACATAGCCGCCCGCTGCGGCGTATTTGCGAAATCCGACATACAGCCCCTGATCAATGAGGGCGCCACCAAGGAGGATCTGGCGGCCTCCATCTTTCAGGCCGTGGTCAATCAGACCATCTCCGGCCTGGCCTGCGGCAAGCCCATACGGGGCCATGTGGCCTTTTTGGGCGGCCCTCTGCACTTCTTGGACCAGCTGCGGGAGGCCTTTGTTCGCACATTGCATCTGGACGAAGAGCACCAGGTGAGCCTAAACCACTCCCATCTCTTTGCCGCCATAGGCTCTGCCCTGGGCGCCAAGGCCCATCGCAGCCTGCCCCTATCCTCCATGGTGGAAAAACTCTCCGCCCAGATCAAGATGGATTTTGAGGTAGAGAGAATGGAACCCCTCTTCCCCTCACAGGAGGAGTATGCCCTATTCCAGGCCCGGCATAAAAACCATAAGGTAAAGACCCGTGCGCTGGAGAGCTACCGGGGGCCGGCCTTTTTGGGCATAGACGCCGGCTCCACCACCACCAAGATCGCTCTGGTGGCAGATGACGGTTCCCTTTTGCGCTCCTTTTATGCCAGCAATGACGGCAATCCCCTCTCCACCGCGCTGGCCGCGCTAAAGGATATATTCGCCTCCCTGCCCCGGGAGGTCTTTATCGCCCGCTCCTGCTCCACCGGCTATGGGGAGGCCTTGATGAAAGCCGCTTTTTTGCTGGACCAGGGCCAGGTGGAAACCGTGGCGCATTACTATGCCGCCGCCTTTTTCAATCCCCAGGTGGATTGCATACTGGATATAGGCGGCCAGGATATGAAATGCATCAAAATCAAGGACAAGACCGTGGACAGTGTGCAGCTCAATGAAGCCTGCTCCGCCGGCTGCGGCTCATTTATAGAAACCTTTGCCAAATCCCTCAATTACTCCGTGGAGGATTTTGCCAAGGAGGCCCTGTTTGCCCCCCATCCCATAGATCTGGGCACGCGTTGCACAGTATTTATGAACTCCAAAGTCAAGCAAGCCCAAAAGGAGGGGGCCAGCGTGGCGGATATATCCGCCGGTCTGGCGTATTCCGTTATCAAAAACGCCCTATTCAAGGTGATCAAAGTATCCAGTGCCAAGGAGCTGGGCCGGCATATCGTGGTACAGGGCGGCACGTTTTACAACGAGGCCGTACTGCGCGCTATGGAGAGCATAGCCGGAGGCCAGGTCATACGCCCGGACATAGCCGGCATCATGGGCGCCTTTGGCGCAGCCCTTATCGCCAGAGAGGGATGGAGCCAGGGCATGGCCACCACCACACTGGATCTGGAGGCGCTGGAGGCCCTTCAATTCCAGACCAGCCTCTCCCAATGCCGGCTTTGCACCAACGCCTGCCGCCTGACCATCAACCGCTTTACCGGCGGCCGCCAATACATCTCCGGCAACCGCTGTGAGAGGGGGGTGGGCGGACAAAAAAATGCCTCCAACCTGCCCAATCTGTTCGACTATAAATTGAAAAGGGTCTTTGGATATGCTCCACTGCCTCCGGACGAGGCGCCCAGAGGCAAGGTAGGCCTGCCCAGAGTCCTGAATATGTATGAAAATTATCCCTTTTGGCATACTTTTTTTACCCAATTGGGTTACCAGGTGGTACTCTCTCCACCCTCCAACCGCAAAATATACGAGTTGGGCATAGATTCCATACCCAGCGAATCCGAGTGCTATCCGGCCAAGCTGGCCCATGGGCATGTGAGCTGGCTGATCAAAAAAGGCGTGCCCTTTATCTTCTACCCCGCGCTGTTCTATGAGAGGGATGAATTTGACCAGGCCAATGACCACTATAATTGCCCTATAGTAACCTCGTATTCAGAAAATATCAAGAATAATATAGAGGAAATCTCCCAGGGACAGGTGCAATTCTCCAATCCCTTTCTCTCCTTTGTTTCCCTGGAGGCTGTTTTGCCCGTCCTCGTGCGGGAATTTGACCACATACCTGCCAAAGAGGTGGAAAAGGCCGCCGCTCTGGGCTGGGAGGAGATGGACAGGGCCAGGGAGGATGTGCGCCGCAAGGGTGAGGAGGTATTGGCCTGGCTGGAGAAGGAGGGCAAACGGGGCATAGTCCTGGCCGGCCGTCCCTACCACATAGACCCGGAAATCCATCACGGCATACCGGAATTGATCAGCTCCTACGGCCTTGCCGTATTGACCGAGGATGCCGTTTCCCATCTGGCCAAGCCCCAGGCCCCCCTGCTGGTATCCGACCAGTGGATGTACCACTCCCGCCTGTATGCGGCGGCGGCGCTGGTGGCCAAACGGCCGGAGCTGGATCTGGTACAGCTCAATTCCTTTGGCTGCGGCCTGGATGCCGTCACCACAGATCAGGTGGCAGACATACTCTCCGCCCACGGCAAGATCTATACATGCCTCAAAATAGACGAGGTCAACAACCTTGGAGCCGCCCGCATACGTATACGTTCCCTGCTCTCCGCCATAGAGGCCAGGGCCAGGGAGGGCAGCCCCGTCCCTGCGCAGCCGGCCCGCCCCCGGGATAGGGTGGTCTTTACCGAAGAGATGCGCAGGGAGTACACCATACTCTGCCCCCAGATGTCGCCCATACACTTCTCTCTGGTGGAGCCGGCTTTCCGGGCCTGCGGCTACAAGCTGGAAGTTCTGCAAAATGACAACAAACGCTCTGTGGATGTGGGTTTGCAGTATGTAAACAACGATGCCTGTTACCCCTCCCTGTTGGTAGTGGGCCAGCTGATGGAGGCCCTGCTCTCCGGCAAATACGATCTGCACAAGACGGCCCTGGTTATGTCCCAGACCGGAGGCGGCTGCCGGGCCACCAATTATGTGGGCTTTATACGCCGGGCGCTGGAAAAGGCCGGCATGCCCCAGATTCCCGTGATTTCCCTCAACCTGGGAGGCATAGAAACCAACCCCGGCTTCCAGATCAATAAGGCCATGCTGTTGCGTGTGGCTCTGGCCGCCCAACTGGGGGATATCTTTATGCGCTGCACCTACAGGACCAGGCCCTACGAGCTGGAGCCGGGCAGCGTAAATGCGCTGCATCAAAAATGGCAGGAGAAATGCGTGGCCTTTTTGACCCAAAAACCCTTGCAGCTCTGGGCCTTTCCCAAGCTTTGCCGGGATATCATCCGGGACTTTGACCAGATACCCCTCAGGGAGGTTCCCAAGCCCCGGGTGGGCATAGTGGGGGAGATATTGGTCAAATTCTCTCCAGCCGGCAACAACCATCTGGTGGAATTGTTGGAATCCGAGGGCGCAGAAGTGGTAGTGCCGGATTTGATAGACTTTTTGCTCTATTGTTTTTACAATCAGATTTACAAGCATGAGCAGCTGGGAGAGAGCAAAAAGACGGCCCGCAATGCCGCCCTGGGCATATGGCTTGTGGAGAACTGCCTGCGCAGGCCCGCTACTGCCGCTTTCAAAAAGAGCCGCCGTTTTGGCCATCCCACGCCCATACGCCAGGTAGCCCAGTACGCCAGCTCCATCGTATCCCTGGGCAATCAGACCGGCGAGGGATGGTTCCTGACCGGTGAGATGATGGAACTGATACATGACGGCGTACCCAATATCGTTTGCACCCAGCCCTTTGGCTGCCTGCCCAATCATGTGGTGGGCAAGGGCGTGATCAAGGCCCTGCGGAAGCAATATCCCCAGAGCAATATCGTGGCCATAGACTATGACCCGGGCGCAAGCGAGGTCAACCAATTAAACCGCATCAAGCTCATGCTCTCCACCGCTTTCCGCAATTTGGAAAAAGAAAACAAGACGAAAGCATAAGTGGCTTCCGGCAAAAAAACAAAGCTATCTTATTTCCTATCCCCATGATTAAAAAAGGGGCTGTCGCACTATGATATGTACCCAGTTCCCTGGACACATTGATTTATGATCGAGGCTCAACAGGTGGATGCCGTTCTGTACTTTGCAGGTGGCATCCACTTTGTTTTTGCCTGGATGCGCTCGTTATTGTA
>JBGYPP010000081.1:0-13290 GCA_041838515.1 Acetatifactor sp.
CATTATCGCTGCCTTTGTCTGGAGGCGGATGCCATATCCAAGGCCCTGCTGGAGCCGGGGGAGGCCGGATATGCCGCCCTGGTAAGGAGGCTGGGCGCGGCTATTTTGGACGGCGAGGGGCAGGTGGACAAGCGGGCGCTGGCGGATGCCATATACGCCCGGCCTGCCCTGCGTTTGGAGGTCAATGGCATATTGCACCCGCTGGTGGAGGAGCATATACGCAGCCGTATTGCCCAGGCCCGGGCAGGAGGGGAGGCGGATTTTGTTTTGGTGGAGGCCGCTTTGCTGTTGGAGGCCGGTTATGGGGCCTGGCTGGAGGAGATCTGGTATGTGCGCGCTTCCAGGCAGAGGCGGCTGGAGAGGCTGGCCCAAGGCCGGCAGATGGAGGAGAAAAGGGCCTTGTCTATTATGGACAGCCAGTTGGGGGAGGCGGATTTTGCCCTCCGCTGTGATTGGATCTTGGAAAACGATGGGGATATGGATGCCTTGTATGGGCAAATCAAGCATAGGTTGGAGGCGTATCCATGGCGGCAATAAAGGATAAAGGGGAGAAGCTGGTTTTTGGCCTGGACATAGGCACACGCAGCATAGTGGGCACCGTGGGCCAGATGCGGGGAGAGAGGTTTTGTGTTCTGGCCCAGAGTGTGGAGGAGCATGCCAGCAGGGCCATGCTGGATGGTCAGATTCACCATATTGGCAAGGTGGGGGATACCATACGCCGGATCCGGGAGAGGCTGGAGGAGGAGCTGGGAGAGAGCTTGTCCGAGGTCTGCATAGCGGCAGCCGGCCGGGTGCTGCGCACCGTAACCACTACGGTGGAGAGGGATCTTGAGCAGGAGAGGGAGATCACAGGAGAGGATATATATGCGCTGTCCACCCAGGGCGTGGAGCAGGCTTATGGGGAGCTGGAGGGCCAGAGAGTCCTGGATATGGAGGAAACCCGCTTCTACTGTGTGGGCCATACGCCTATGTTTTACTATATGGACGGCATGCGCATAGGAGATTTGGAGGGGCATAAGGCCAGGCGGATTTCTATGGACCTGATCGCCACCTTCCTGCCCATGGATGTGGTGGACGGCTTGTACAAGGCTGTGGAGCTGGCGGGGCTGAGCGTGGCCAATCTGACCTTGGAGCCCATAGCCGCCATACAGGTGGCCATACCTGAGCGCTTCCGCATGCTCAATATCGCCCTGGTGGATGTGGGAGCCGGTACCAGCGATATTTCCATCACCCGGGAGGGCGTGGTCTGCGCTTATGGCATGATACCTGCGGCCGGAGATGGTCTGACGGATAGGATAGTGCAGCATTGTCTGGTGGAATTTGCCGTTGCCGAGGATATCAAGCGGCAGCTGGGGGAAAAGGAGAAGATCACCTTTCAAGATGTCATAGGGCTGGAACAGACGGTCAGCCGGCAGGAGATACTGGAGCTGCTCAGGCCGGATATAGAGCGGCTGGCCGGCCTGGCCGGGGAGTGCATATTGCAGCTCAATGGGGACAAGCCTGTCAGCGCGGTCTTTGTGGTGGGCGGCGGAGGCATGGTGCCGGGCTATACCCAGCATCTGGCCCAGGTATTGGGCATAGCCGAGAGCCGGGTGGTTATCCGAGGGGAGGAGGTGCTGGGAGCGGTGGACTTTGCCGTCAAGGATCCCATCATCAATTCACTGATGGTTACGCCCATAGGCATAGCGCTGAGCTATTACCAGCAGACCAACAGCTTTATCTTTGTGGGATTTAACGGAGAGAGGGTCAAATTGTACGATAATGGAGGTCTGACTGTGGCCGATGCCGCCGTGGCCTCCAAGCTGCCCAACGATGCGCTCTTTCCCAAGAGGGGGGAGGCGCTCAATCTCTGGGTGGACGGTAAGAGCCGCATTATCCGTGGTGAGGCCGGGGAGGCGGCGGCCATACGCCTCAATGGGCGTGAGGCGGATCTGACCACACACATCAAGAATGGCGACAGCATACAATTCACTCCCTCCACCCGGGGGGAGGCGGCCTCACTGGCCTGGTCCAAGCTGCCCGAGGTGTCCAAGGCCCTGCGCCTGCACATCAATGGCAAGGAGGTCAGCCTGCCCCTGCCCTTGACCATCAACGGCAAGGAACCTAGGGAGGACTTCCTGCTGAGGGAGGGAGATGAGATCTGGACCAATAGGGGATATACGCTGGAGAGGCTGCTGGAGGTACTGGATATACAGGTGGTGGAGGGCAGCCCCATAGAGGTGGAGGGCCGGCCGGCCGGGCCGGATACCAAGGTCTATGAGGGCTTCCATGTGCTGCTGCGTCCGGAGAGGCAGGCCGGCGGCGCCGTCCTGTCCTTTGGAACAAGGGAGAGGGAGGATGTGGCCGAGTCTGAGGCAGTGGAGCCGGGGTCTGAGAAAGCGGAGGCTGGGGTGGAGTCCGGGACAGAGGATGCTGCAGAGTCCGGACCGGAGTTTCGGTCTGCTCCGGAAGCTGTGTCTGTGTCGGCAGAGTCCAAATCAAAGTCCGGGTCAGATCCTGAGTCAGATCCTGAGTCATCAGCCCCTCGTTCAGAGTCCAAGTTGGGGGCTGGGCCGGGGTCTGGAGTGGGAACTGAGCCGGAGTCCGGGCAGGCAGACACCGGGTCTGAGAAATCTGGAACAGGTGCGAGTGTGGAATCCGGAGTGGAGTCCGGGGCAGACTTTCGGTCAGAGTCCGGGGCAGACTTTCGGTCAGAGTCCGGGTCAGAGGAGTCAGAGGCAGGTTTAAGAGCGGATTCCGGAGGAAAGTCCGGGTCAGAGTCTAGGTTGGGGTTCGGCGCAGATTCCGATGACCATTCCTATAGCTTATCCCGGTCTGCGGCAACAAAGCTGCAGGCAGGGGCGCAGGCATCCGCTTTTGGCCAGGAGATGCCCCGGGAGGAGTTGGAGATAGGCCGCATACCTCCGGCTGCCCCGCCAAAGCCGGCAGAGGATATTATGGTGCTGGTCAATGGCAAGCCTGTGGTGCTTAGGGGCAAGCGGGAATATATCTTCGTAGATATTTTTGAATTTATCGACTTTGATCTCAAGGCTCCGGCGGGCAAGCGGGTGGTTACCAAGCACAATGGCCGCAGGGCGGAGTTTATGCACAAACTGGAGAATGGGGATGCTGTGGAGCTTAGCTGGGAGGATTGACCTTGGCAGCGGTTCCGGGCCCATGGGGAAATTTTGCAAAAAGAGAGGTTGGATGTATGCGCCTTTGCAGCATATCCAGCGGCAGCGATGGCAATTGCGCCTATGTGGGCACGGATACCACCCATATTCTGGTGGATGCCGGAGCCAGCGGAAAGAAGATATTCGCCGCCCTGGAGGAATTGTCCATAAGCCCGGACCGGCTGTCCGGCATTCTGGTCAGCCATGAGCATATGGACCATATCAGCGGCCTAGGCGTTTTGGGCCGCAGGCTGGGGCTTCCCATCTTTGCCACAGCGGCAACCTTGGACCGCATATGGCAGGCCCAGGCCTTGGGTAAAATGGATAAGTCCTGGTTTCATGCCATTGAGGCGGATCGGCCCTTTGCGCTGGGGGATCTGGCCATAGAGCCATTTTCCGTGTCCCACGATGCGGCAGATCCGGTGGGTTTTTCCCTGGCCCAGGGGGAAAAGCGCATGGCTATATGTACGGATCTGGGAGAATTTGACGAGTATGTGGAGGCCAAGCTGGCCGGGGTCCATGCCCTGCTGCTGGAGGCCAACCATGATGTCCATATGGTGGAGGCTGGCCCCTATCCCTATGCGCTGAAGCAGAGAATTTTGGGGAAAAAGGGGCATCTCTCCAATGAGCTGGCCGGACGTCTCTTGTCCAAATTGCTCCATCCCGGCCTGCATACCGTGCTGCTGGGCCATTTGAGCGGGGAGAACAACCTGCCCCAGCTGGCGGCCATGGCCGTGCGTATGGAGCTGGGGGATTACTCCGGAGTCATGGAGAATCTGGATTTGCGGGTGGCCCACAGGGGCCGGCCCAGTCCAGTAGTATTCGTCTAAAAGACGGCAATGAGGGGAATATTGGTATTTGTGGAAATGATTGCAAAATAGGGTTTTTTTCGGGATCGGCCCCGCTGAGGGTCCGGCGGCGGCAGGGAGGAGAGAGGCATGGATAAGGCTGTTATCACCGTGGTGGGCAGGGATACTGTGGGCATTATTGCCAGGGTATGCGGATATTTGGCGGCGGAGAATATCAATATTTTGGACATATCCCAGACCATAGTCCAGGGGTATTTCAATATGATGATGATAGTGGATGTAGGAGGCGCGGCCAAGGCCTATGGCCTGTTGGTGGAGGAGCTGGCGGCTCTGGGGCAGGATATAGGCGTGCAAATCAAGTGCCAAAAAGAGGCAATTTTCAATCAGATGCACAGAGTGTAGGCGGGAGAGGATTATGATCAATTCTTTTGAGGTTGCGCAGACCAACCATATGATAGAGAAGGAGAATCTGGATGTGCGCACTATCACCATGGGCATACATCTGATGGATTGCATACATGATGATGTGGATACGCTGTGCCGCCGGGTGAGGGAGAAGATATGTTCCAGCGCCAAGGATTTGGTGCGTGTGGGGGAGGAGATATCCACCGAATATGGCATACCCATAGTCAATAAGCGCATTTCGGTAACCCCCATATCCCTGGTGGGCGCCTCGGCCTGCCGCAGTTCTGAGGATTTTGTCCAGCTGGCCCGGTGTCTGGATCAGGCGGCCGAGGAGGTGGGAGTGAATTTTCTCGGCGGGTTCTCGGCTCTGGTCAGCAAGGGCATGACGGCCAAGGAGCGTATGCTGTTGGAGTCCATACCCCAGGCCCTGGCCACTACCCGGAGAGTCTGCTCCTCTGTCAATGTGGGATCCACCCGGACCGGCATCAATATGGATGCCGTGGCTCTGATGGGCGGCATTATAAAGGATACGGCCAGGCTGACCGCCGCCCAGGATTCATTGGGATGCGCCAAGCTGGTGGTTTTTTGCAATGCTCCGGATGACAACCCCTTTATGGCCGGGGCCTTTCACGGGGTGACGGAGGAGGACAGGGTCATCCATGTGGGTGTATCCGGCCCGGGTGTGGTCAAGACCGCGCTGGCGGATGTGCGTGGCAAGAGTTTCGAGGATTTGTGTGAAACCATCAAAAAGACGGCATTTAAAGTGACCCGTGTGGGGCAGCTGGTGGCCAAAGAGGCCTCCCGCCGCCTGGAGGCCCCCTTTGGCATAGTGGATCTCTCCCTGGCGCCTACGCCGGCCGTGGGGGATTCTGTGGCGGATATACTCTGCGAGATGGGATTGGAATACGCCGGAGCGCCCGGAACCACGGCGGCGCTGGCTCTTCTCAATGACCAGGTGAAAAAGGGCGGCGTTATGGCCTCTTCCTATGTGGGCGGGCTGAGCGGCGCTTTCATACCCGTCAGCGAGGACCAGGGCATGATCCATGCCGTACAGGCCGGCGCCCTGACCTTGGAGAAGCTGGAGGCCATGACCTGTGTCTGCTCTGTGGGCCTGGATATGATAGCCATACCCGGCAAGACCCCGGCCTCCACCATTTCAGGCATATTGGCGGATGAGATGGCCATAGGCATGATCAACCAAAAGACCACGGCTGTGCGCATCATACCTGTGGAGGGCAAGGATGTGGGTGATGTGGTGGAATTTGGCGGCCTGTTGGGATACGCGCCGGTCATGGCTGTCAATCCCTTCGGCTGTGAGGCCTTCATCGCCCGGGGTGGCCGCATACCGGCGCCCATACACAGCTTTAAGAATTAGCCCCTGGGAGGCCTTGGTCCGGATGTGCCGGGCGTGAGCGGCCTGCCTTCCCCGGAGGCTCTGGTTTTGGCGGCATCCGGCATGCAGGCATGGGGAATTCCCTCTGTCAAACCCGGGGCTTATTCCTCCAAAACCACCACAGGTTGGTTCCATTCGTGGTATACTTTCCCGCCGGACGGAGTCAGGCCCAGGGAGGCGGCTTTGGCGTTTTGGCATAGCATATATAACTGGCCGGCCCGCAGGTCCAGCTCCAGCAGGGGCAGTGCCCGGGCCGGCAGTTCTTTTCTGGCCCGGGCCGGATTGGTCACCAGCGGGATGGAGGATTGTTTTTTGATTTTGGCCAAAAGGCCTTTGGCGCTGTGGCGCAGGCCCAGCACTCGGGCATAAGGAGGATGGCTGTATATGTGGGTATGAGCCAGCTCTCGGGTGATGCCCAGCATGGCGTGGAGCAGGGCGCGCCGCAGGCGGCTGTGGGTCAAACTCTTGTTCTTGAGCCGGTCCAGGTAATCCTCCACCCCCCTGTATTCGGGCAGCAGCCGCAGTATACGACGGGCCATGGGCAGGGAGAGATCAAAAAAAACCGGACAGGGAATCCGCATCCTGGGATAACAGGACAGACAGCAGGGCAGGGCCAAAGTCCTCTGTACCCATGGGGGGCAGCCAGGTCCAGCTGTCCTGCCAGATCTGCCAGACGGCCCGGGGCATGGCCTGCTGCCAAAGCTTTTGTCCTCCGTCCTGCCTCAGGCTTCTGCGTATGGCCGTTGCAGAGCTGGGCATGCCCTCTTGCAGTTTCTCGCTGTGGTATCCCCCGCCCAGGCGGGCTATGGTCAGAGCCTTCATGGAGGGGGGCAGGGCCTTTAGGTATTCCATGGCCAGTATATTGTTGGGCGAGGCCAGAAATTCGGCGTCCAAGAGGCCGCCGCTGTCCTCCTCCAGCGCCATCGCCCTGGCCTTGGGGTAGCTGTGGCCCTGGGCCAGAAGGCTGCGTATGTGGGCTTCTGCCTGGGGGGGCAGGCGCTTTAGCTTCTCCGCGCCCTGCAGCAGTCTGGCCAGATCCCCTTCTTCGCTGCCAAAGACCAGCGTGTCCACCGTTCCCAAGGCATCCATCATGCTGACAGCCCCTCTGGCGAAGTGTTCGGCGGAGGCAGTGGCATAGAGGCAGGGCAGCTCCAGCACCAGATCCGCCCCCCCCAGCAGAGCCATACGGGCGCGGGTGAATTTGTCGGCTATGGCAGGCTCCCCCCTCTGGAGGAAATGGCCGCTCATCACTACCAGAGTATAAGCGGCGCCGTTGCGCTTTTTGCCCTCCCGGAGCAGGTATTGGTGGCCCAGGTGAAAAGGGTTGAACTCTGCAATTATGCCATTGGCCATGGCCCCTCCTTTTTTGCGTATATCCAGGATATTCTTGTATTTTTTTTCTTAGATTAGTATAATACAGTCAATAGGTTTTTGAAATCAAGAGAATTTTAGCGGCCTCCGGCATGGGGGCGAGGGGAAGGAGCGGGGCATGTCTTACATAGACCTAATCAAGGACAGGGCCAGGCAGGACAAGAGAACTATTGTTCTGCCGGAGTCCAATGATAAGCGCACTTTGATTGCGGCTGCCAAGATCGTGGAGGAGGGCATAGCCAATATCATCATGATAGGGGATTATGAGAAAATTATGGACGGCGCCGGCTGGCTGGAGGTGGATTTGAGCCAGGTCAAGGTGGTCAATCCTTCCAGAGATCCCCATTTCGGCCATTATGTGGAGGTGCTGTACGAGTGCCGCAGGGACAAGGGCATGACCTTTGACATGGCCAAGGAGATACTGTCTACAGACCCGCTGACCTATGGCATAGTCATGGTAAAGGCCAATGATGCGGACGGCATGGTGGCCGGCGCCTGCCACTCCACAGCCGCCACGCTCCGGCCGGCCCTGCAAATACTTAAGACAGCTCCGGGTGTAAAGCTGGTCAGCGCCTTTTTTGTTATGGACACCCAGATTAAGGAGATGGGTGAGGGCGGCACCTTTATCTTTGGCGACTGCGGTTTGAATCAGGATCCCACGGCGGAGGAGCTGGCCGCCATAGCCGATTCCTCGGCCAGGAGCTTTAAGGCGCTGGTGGGTCCCAAGCCCGTTGTGGCTATGCTCAGCCACTCCACCAAGGGCAGCGCACAGCACAAATTGGTGGAAAAGGTGGTGGATGCCGTGGCCATAGCCAAGGAGCAGTACCCCTCTCTGACGGTGGACGGGGAATTGCAGTTGGATGCGGCCCTGATCCCCGGCGTGGCCAAGACCAAGGCTCCGGGCAGCGCGGTGGCAGGCAATGCTAACGTGCTGATATTCCCCAATCTGGATGCCGGAAATATAGGGTACAAGCTGGTAGAGCGGCTGGGCAAGGCCCAGGCCTACGGTCCCATGCTCCAGGGCATATCCAGGCCGGTCAACGACCTCTCCAGGGGATGCTCCTGGGAGGATATAGTGGGCGTGGTGGCATTGACGGCTGTACAGGCCCAATTGGCTTAACGAAACCGTGGCAGCTGTCCGTACAGGCGGCGCATCTCAAGGAAAGGATGGATGTAATGAATATTCTGGTAATCAACTGCGGCAGTTCCTCTCTCAAATTCCAATTGATCAATTCCGAAACGGAGCAGTGCATAGCCAAGGGCCTGTGTGAGCGCATAGGCATAGAGGGAGGGCAGCTGACCTATACACCCGAGGGCGGCGCCAAGGAGAAAAAGCCCGTAGCCATGGCCAATCACACCGAGGCCATACAGGTGATGCTGGATGCGCTGACCGGAGAGGCCACCGGCGTGCTGAAGAGCATGGATGAGATAGGCGCGGTGGGCCACCGCATGGTGCATGGCGGGGAGAAGTTTGCCTGCTCCACCATGCTGACGGAGGAGGTGCTGGAGGCTGTCACTGCCTGCAATGACTTGGCTCCTTTGCACAATCCGGCCAACCTGGTGGGCGTGGAGGCCTGCAAAAAGCTGATGCCGGGCGTGCCCATGGTGGGCGTGTTCGATACGGCTTTCCACCAGACAATGCCCGAGAAGGCCTATATGTACGCCATACCCTATGAGTATTACCGCAAGTACGGCGTGCGCCGCTACGGTTTCCACGGCACCAGCCACAGCTATGTGTCAAAGCGGGCTGCCCAGATGCTGGGCAAGCCCTATGATGACTGCAAGATTATCGTCTGCCACCTGGGCAACGGCGCCAGCGTTTCCGCAGTCAAGAACGGCAAGTGCGTGGACACCTCCATGGGCATGACTCCGCTGGAGGGTCTGATCATGGGCACCAGAAGTGGGGATATAGATCCGGCCATTATTGAGTTCCTGGCCAAAAAGGAGGGCTTGGAGCTGCCTGCCATTATGGATATTTTGAATAAGAAATCCGGAGTGCTGGGCCTCTCTGACGGCCTCTCCTCGGATTTCCGGGATCAGGAGGACGGCCTGGCCGAGGGCAATCCCAATGCCGTGCGTGCGCTGGAAACCTTTAGCTACAGGGTGGCCAAGTATATAGGCGCATATACGGCGGCCATGAACGGCGCGGATGCAATCTGTTTTACGGCCGGAGTGGGCGAGAACGGACCCATTATCCGCAATATGGTCTGCGACTACCTGGGATATCTGGGCATAGAGCTGGATCAGGAGAAGAATGGGAAGAGGGGCCAGGATTTGGATATTACCACGGAGGAGTCCAAGGTGCGGGTGCTGGTGGTGATGACCAACGAGGAGCTGGCCATAGCCCAGGAAACCCAGAGGCTGGTGCAGGGCTGAGGATCAGGCGGCTGCCGTTTGCACAGGGCAGATTTCCCCCAAAAAAATCCTTGACATTTTCTCTCCCTCTTGTATAATGTTTTATGTGTGAAAAATACGTTTTCGGATTTCCCGGAGGGTATTTTGGCATAATAACCCAATCGGTCATATGTGATGGGACTGAAGGGAGGTTGAGAGAGCGTGTCCAGCGTAATAGTAAAAGAGAATGAGACTTTGGATAGTGCATTGCGCCGTTTCAAGAGAAGCTGTGCCAAGGCCGGTATCCAGCAGGAGATTCGTAAGCGCGAGCATTACGAGAAGCCTAGCGTAAAGCGCAAAAAGAAGTCGGAAGCGGCTAGAAAGCGCAAGTTTAACTAAGACAAGAGCCCTTGGCCGGCGGGTCCAAGGGCTTTGTTTGTTCTAAGGCAGCTTTGTTATTAGAGGGAGTGTACTGGGAAGAGGTTATGGAAGCAGTATTTCAGAGAGAAATTTTTGGGGCGGATCTCTACCATTGGCTTGGTGCTTTTATCGTCTACAGCATGCTGGGCTGGCTGGTGGAATCCATTTATATGTCCTTTTGGAACCGCAGGCTGACCAATAGGGGCTTTGGCAAGGGGCCTTTCTGTCCTATATACGGTGTGGGCGCCTTGGTGGGATATCTGATTTTATCCCCTTTTTATGGGAATTTATTGCAAATTTATCTACTGGGAGCTGTGGCTGCCACTTTGTTTGAGTATCTGGTGGGGCGGGGCATGCAGAGGTATCTGGGCGCGGTCTGGTGGGATTATCATGACAAACCCTTTAATTACCAGGGTATTATCTGCCTGGAGAGCACTGTGGCCTGGGGTTTTTATGCGCTGGGCATAGTGATGTTCTTGCAGGATAGGGTGTTCTCCTTTGTGGAGGCCATACCCATGGAGTGGGGTTTGCGCTTGATAGCCCTGGTATTCCTGGGAGTTTTCGTGGATTATTCCCTGCGCTTCTTGGAGATATTCCAGGTGGATCTAAAGAGCAAGAGGCAGTGGTTTTTGAACAAATTCTTCGGCATTTGACCATGTCTGTCAAGAGGAGGCGTATGGCGCTCTTGGTGATATTGCTGCTGGCTGTGGCGCTGGGCTGGGTGGCTCTGTATGACAGCAACCGATTTGTGGTGCGGGAGTATGTCTTTCGGCATGGGCGCATAAAAAAGCCTCTGACACTGGTATTTTTGTCAGATTTGCACAATAAGCAGTATGGGCCCGGCAATATACGCCTGCTGGAGGCCATAGAAGCCTTGAACCCCCAGGCCATTCTGGTGGGCGGGGATATGCTGGTGGCCAGGCCCGGCAGAGCCATAGATACGCCTCTGACCCTGTTGGAGCCTCTGGCGGCCAAGTACCCCCTATTCTATGCCTATGGCAATCATGAGTACCGTCTGGAGCTGTATCCGGAGAAATATAAGGATATGCATCAGAGATATGCCCTGGCGCTTCATGCCATGGGCATACGCCTCCTGCGCAATAGAGGGGAGGTCTTTGGCGACAGCGGCGTGGCCGTCTATGGTTTGGAGATAGAAAGGGAGTATTACAGGCGCTTCGTTCTGCCCCAATTGCCGGTGTCCAAGGTAGAGGCGGCGCTGGGAGAGGCATCCGACACCCATTTTAATCTGCTTCTGGCGCACAATCCGGATTACTTTCCCCAATATGCCCGGTGGGGAGCGGAGCTGACTCTGTCAGGGCATATACATGGGGGCGTGGTGCGCTTGTTCGGCAAAGGCCTGCTATCTCCCCGCATACATTTGTGGCCCCGTTATGATGGAGGTGTTTTTTCCCAGGGGGAGAGGCATATGGTGGTCAGCCGGGGACTGGGCATGCACACGCCGCCCTTTCGCCTTTGGAATCCCGCCGAATTGGTCTGCCTGCGTCTTTTGCCGGAGGTGGATGGATCTGGGGAGTGAGCATATGGCTATGGAAATCCGTCTGGAGGCCTTTCAGGGGCCTCTAGATTTATTATTGCACTTGATAGAAAAGAATAAGGTAGACATCTATGACATACCCATATCCCGCATTGCGGACCAGTATATGGAGGCCTTGCAGAACTCCAGCCTGGATATGGAGGCTTTGAGCGAATTTTTGCTGCTGGGCGCCACGCTTTTGGATATCAAATGCCGTATGCTGCTGCCCAGGGAGGAGCAGGAGGCCAGGGAGGAAGAGGACCCAAGGGCTGCGCTGGTGGAGAAGCTCTTAGAATACAAGATGGTCAAATTTTTGTCAATGCAACTGGCTGAACAGAAGGAGGCTGCCGGCCTGCCTTTCTGTAAGGGGGCCAGCATACCTCAGGAGCTGAGGGATTACAGGCCGCCCCTGGATTATGCCGCCCTGCTAGAGGGTGTGGATCTGGCTGCGCTGCAGAGGGTTTTTGGAGAGCTGGCCAGGAGGCAAAAGGCCCGCATGGATCCCATACGCTCCGGTTATGGGGATATACAGAGGGAGGAAGTAGATCTGGAGGGCATATTGTCCCATGTGGCGGCATTTGCCGGCAGGCATGGGGCTTTTGGCTTTGAGGAGCTGCTGCCGGAGGATTACAGCCGCATGGAGCTGATAGTCACCTTTTTGGCTGTCTTGGAGATGATGAAGGAGGGCCGACTGTCGATAGAGCAGGATGGCGTTGGAGGGCGGATATGGATTCGGGCCGCAATATCCTAGGGGAGGATGCTCCCCAGCAGGAGAATATATGGACCTTGATGGAGGATGGGGAGGCAAAGGCTGCTCTGGAGGCCCTGTTATTTGCTCTGGGCGAATCCGCTTCCCTGGCACAGCTGAGCCAGGTCCTGCAAAAGAGCCAGGAGGAGGTGCGGGCGCTGGCGGAGAAGCTGGAGGAGGAATATGCCGCTTCCGGACGGGGATTGGAGATCCTCTGGCTGGGGGATAGGCTGCAATTGGCGGCCAAGCGGCGTTTCTATCCCTTGCTGCAAAGCCTGGTCAGCCAGCCGCCAAAGGCCAAATTGACGGACTCTCTTTTGGAAACCCTGTCTGTGGTGGCTTATAAGCAGCCGGTGACCAAGATGGATGTGGAGAGGGCAAGAGGGGTCAACTCGGACCACGGCATCAACAAGCTGCTGGAGTACGGCCTGATACAGGAGCTGGGCCGCCTGGATGCGCCTGGCCGGCCTCTGCTCTTTGGCACCACGGAGGAGTTCTTGCGCAGCTTTGGCGTTAGGGATCTGGCGGCTCTGCCCCCCTTGGATCCGGGCCAGGTGGAGGCCTGGAAAGCTGAGGCTGAGAGGGAGGCCCAGGGGGTGGAGGTGTAGGAGGTCTGAAAATGAGAGATCTTGAATCCCAAAGAAAATAGTGTCATTAGCTTGAAACGAGAGAGGGATCTGCAGGTTTGGATGGAGGATATAGGAGTGAAGAGGGCGGGCCTTTGGGTCTGCTGTGAGAAGCTGCTGCCTTATATCCGGGAGTAGAGGGCCAGGGCATGGTGGGCGCTGACCACGCTGACAGATCAAATTTTGGATGAGATATCGCATAGGTATCGAAAAGAGCTAAAGAGTTTAGAATTGATTGCAGGTTAAGAATAGTGTTATGAAAAAAGTTCACGTTTCATTTGTGCTTTTTCTTGACAGAGTATCAAGTTATAGTATAATTTACTTAAAAAATCAAGCTGTTTTGTAAAGAAAATTTTGTAAAAACAGCAGGTAAAAATAACAAACAAAAATACTTACATTTTTTCATTGGAGGTAGAAAAATGTATGGACAAAAAAATGACAGAAAAGTACAATCCGGCGTGGCGTGGCGTGGCGTGGCGTTAGAGCCTGCTTTGCCTA
>JBGYPP010000082.1:0-2874 GCA_041838515.1 Acetatifactor sp.
CCTCCTTACTGGTTGTCCAGTAAAGAGGGTACATATCATAACTTAGTTAGTGCGACAGCCCCTTTTTTCTAAGCGGAGATGGTGGGATTCGAACCCACGTGCCCTAGGGGCAACTCGATTTCGAGTCGAGCTCGTTATGGCCTCTTCGATACATCTCCCTGTATGGAGGGGGGAGATTCCCCCCTCGCAGATTTAGATATGGTACTGTTTCAGATTGTCCTGGAAGCCGCTGATCAGTGTGTCAAATACATTGATCTGCCTAGACAATTCAGCGATCTGCTCCACATAGAGGCCTATATTGTGGCTGGCCACTTGGGTGGAAGCGGAGTTTTCCTGGGCGATGGCCGCCAGGTTTTGTATATTGTCAAACAAGCCGGATATCTGCTGGGCCTCGTCTTTGAGATGAGAGGAGGTGGATATCATCAGAGCAGACACATCTTTGAGCTGGCTGTTGGAGGTGCGGGAACCGGCTACGGCCTGGGAGAGAGAGTTGTTCTCATTCTCCAGTACATGGTACTGGTTGTCTATGCCGGAAACCACATCCTTGATATTAGAAACAAAGCCGGTCAAGCTCTGGTTGATCTCCTCCACGGCCTGATCCGTTTCCACAGATAGTTTGCGAACCTCCTCGGCCACTACGGCAAAGCCCTTGCCGGCCTCTCCCGCGCGCGCAGCCTCTATGGATGCGTTCAGCGCCAGCATATTGATCTGGCGGGCTATGCCGGATACGATGGAAACGATCTGGGTGATCTTGCCTGCATCCTCCTGCAATACGGCGCCGCCCTTGCGAATGGTACCCAACTGCTCCAGCACGCTGTGTATCTGGGCCGCAGTCTTTTGCACATGGCCAAAGCTATCCTCTATATTGGTCATGGCCTGTTCTATGGCCAGTTTGTTCTCCTGGCTCTCCGCAGAAATGGAATTGATATTGTTGATGCTGTCATTGAGGACGGTTACCAGCCTCTCCGTGTCCTCCGCCTGGGTGGAGGCGGCATGGGAAACCTGATCCAGCGCGCCCTTGATATCATTGGACGTACTCTGCATGGTATTGGATATGCCGGAGAGGGAGGAGTTGAATGCGTGCATCTCATCCACTATGGCATTGAAGTCGATAAAATCCTTCTGTACCACTTCCTTGACCTGGGCCACCTGGGATACCAGATCCTCATATTCATCACCGCTGCTCAACTGCAGATGGGTGATAAAACGCCTCTTTTGCAGATCCTTAATCTCGTTGGCCACCTCCTGGAGCGGCGCGCGCAACAGAGAGCCGGTGCCTAGGGAGATCAGGCCGGCGCAGGCGGTCAGAGCAAAGGCCCTCCAGTCCGCCCCCAGCATCAGCAGGGAGGCAAGCAGCGTGCCCAGCGTAGTTATCAGGGCTGTTTTGGCGGCATTGGAGCGTATAAAGCCCAGTCCCAGTACCTTGTTCAAGCCATAGTACTTGGGATAATTGATGGGCTTGGAAAAGGTCAGTTCGCTGACAATCTCCGTATCGCTCTGGGATATGGTTTTGATCTGTACTTCTTCCCGGAACTGGGCGGCCGCACCCTTGAGCAGGCCATTCATATAGGCTCCCAGACCTCTTTTGGAACGGTAGACGAACTGGGCGGTATGGGTGCCGGTGGGAGTCATGTCCAGCCCGGGGGGCTTGGCTCCCTTAAAACGGCGCATCACGATGGCATGGACATCGTTCATGGATTTGAGGAAATGGTACAGGCTTTCATGACGGAAAAAGCCAGGGTAGAGCTTGGCAAAGGTCTTGATATTTTCCTCGCCCATCAGGCTCCAAATCTTGGGATAGGGCGTGCCGGTCTTGTCGCCGACAAAATTGACCAGAGCCAGAGCCACACGGTCCTCTACATCCTCCATGGGACTAAAGATATGGTCAGGAGCGAATTTTTGGCTGGCCAGAGCCTGATCCACCACCTCGGGGCCGAACAATTCCCGGCAGGAGGTCATCCAAGAGGCTACAACAGTTCCTTTCATACGCAGTCCTTTCTCTACTCAGTGAAATAAAGCAGGGTGGAGATGGATATATGGTAGGCGCAAGCCGCGCCTGTATGCGCAAACCGATGGTAAACTTGAGAAAGTAAGCGAAATCCTATGTTTGCATATACCCTTGTATTGTACCATTGTTTGCTGTGAAAGCATAGGGGGGAATGATTTTTTTGCAAAAAAAAGATTCCTATAAAGGAATCTTTTTTTTATGCAGAGAAAGGGACTTGAACCCTCATGATATTGCTATCACACGGACCTGAACCGTGCGCGTCTGCCAATTCCGCCATCTCTGCCCGACTTAAGTAATATACATCGCCCAGAGGAAATTGTCAATAGAAACTTTTAGAAAATCGGGGAAATCTTTTGGGGCTGATTTAATTTTTCTGAGGGCCGTGGACAGCCATATGGGAGTTGTGGTAAGCTTTTTGGTAGGTTACATCTTCTAAAAACCAATCTGGCGGGCAGAAAGCCTTGGCCGCCTCTACACTGCCAAACTCCACCTCGGCCAGAACCAAGGGGGCGAAGGGAGGATCAAAGACATCCACTTCTATAGTCAGACTGTATCCCTTGGGCGGTTGGGGATACCCCTCCAAAAATCCCGGATTTTCCAAAGGTATGTAATATCGGGTCTTAGATATGCTGTGCCCATCGGCTTTTTGCCGCAGGTGCAGGTAGGCCTCCCGTGTCAGGGGCATATTGACCTCCTCTCGGGCCAGCATGCCGCTGCCCTTGTATGTCAATACATACTCCTCTCCCTCTCTGCGTATGCGCAGGACCGGATCGGTGGACAGATAAGCCTGCTCCATTTTGCGGCAGGGGTATTGCGCCAGATCTAGGGGTATCTCCCTTAGTGTAAATTTTCTTTCAATTTCCATA
>JBGYPP010000083.1:0-96804 GCA_041838515.1 Acetatifactor sp.
GCTGATTACATTAACTACTACAATAACGAGCGCATCCAGGCAAAAACAAAGTGGATGCCACCTGCAAAGTACAGAACGGCATCCACCTGTTGAGCCTCGATCATAAATCAATGTGTCCAGGGAACTGGGTACATATCATAACTTAGTTAGTGCGACAGCCCCTTTTTTTTGGCCTGGGCCTTTTGGCCCGAGATGATTGCCCTGGGGCGGGATAGTTGGTAGAATAGAAATGTGCATGGTAATATTGCAAATAAGGCGGGAGGGCCTATGGACAGAGAGGGAACAAGGCCGGGGCAGGATGCCCAGGCAGATATGGACAGGCCGGATATGTCGGCGGGGGCAGGAGGACAGGGCATGCAGGAGTTGGCGGGCGCGCCCCTTGGGGCGGGGGTGGAAGGGCAGTGCGCACAGAAGTCGGAGGGCGCAGCGCTGAGGCTGGATTCTGATACTCCGGACCCGCTGCTGGAGCTGCAAATCAAGCTTACACCGGCGGATTTGTATGATTATCTGCTCTACCACGGTTATACCCGGGGCGGAGGCCTGCTGGGCAGCTGCCTGGGCGCTGTGATGGCTCTGGTGGGCGCAGTCCAGGGCCAGTGGCTCTTTGTGGCCGGCGGGGCGGCGCTGCTGCTGTATCTGCCCTGGACCTTGGGCATACGAAGCCGCAGCCAGTTCCTGGCCAACCCCCATCTGGGCAGGATGACTTGTTATCGTTTTGACAAAAAGGGGCTGACCATCAGCCAGGGGGAGGAGAGCCAGAGGCTGGACTGGGAGCAGATGTGGGGAGCCAGGGCTACAGGCCGCTGTATTTTGCTCTATACCTCCCGTATCCATGCGGCCATTTTTCCCCGCAGACAGTTGGAGGGAGGTGCGGGGGCTTTGATACAGGTGTTGTCCGCCTATATGCCCCCGGCTAAGGTGCGTATACGTTTTTAGGAGGGAAGTATCAGCAGGGAAATCATAGCAGGGGAATCTTGTAAAGAGTAATAAAAGGGAAACAATTGTAAGGGAAAAATTGTAGGAAAATAATTGTAAAGAAACGATTGTAAAGAAACCATTATAGGGCAATAATTGCAAAGGAACAATTGTAAAGAAACCATTGTAAAGAAACCATTGTAAAGAAACCATTGTAAAGAAACCATTGTAAAGAAACCATTGTAAAGAAACGATTGTAAAGAAACGATTATAAAGAAACGATTGTAAAGAAACGAATGTAAAGAAACGATCGTAAAGAAACGATCGTAAAGAAACCATTATAGGGCAATAATTGCAAAGGAACAATTGTAAAGAAACAATTGTAAAGAAACCATTGTAAAGAAACCATTATAGGGCAATCATTGCAAAGAAACAATTGTAAGGAAATCATAGTAAGGAAGCAATTGTAGGAAACCATAGTAGGAAAATATTGTAGGAAACCATTGTAGGGCAGTATTTGGAGGGCATGATGGAAGTTTGCAGCCATTCCTATGGGGAAACACAGGCCCTGGGGGAGCAGTTGGGCAGGGTATTGCCGGCGGGGAGTATTTTGTGCCTGGATGGGGATCTGGGCGCCGGCAAGACGGCTCTGGCCGGAGGCATAGCCAGGGGCTTGGGCATATCCGGCGCCATACCCAGCCCCACTTTTTCCATACTGCATATCTATGAGGGGGGGCGGCTGCCTTTTTACCACATGGATCTCTACAGGTTGGGTGAGGGGGCGGCCTGGGAGGATCTGGGGCTGGAGGAATATCTGGACGGGCAGGGCTTGTGCCTGGTGGAGTGGGCCTCGCTGGGGGGCGCGCTCTGGCAGGGTCTGGAGGAGAGGATCATAGGCATAGGCCTATGGCGGGATGCCGGCCGGGGGGAGGATTTCCGCCGGCTGGTGATAGAGGGCTTATCCGAAGAGATAGAAAAAATCATAGAAGAGAAGGAATAATCGTATGCGGGTATTGGGTTTGGACACTTCCGGTATGGTGGCCGGAGTGGCTATATGGGAGGATGGGCTGATTCGAGGAGAGTATATGGTCAATTACCAAAAGACACACTCCCAGACCCTGATGCCCATGCTGCAGGATTTGGCGGCTCTGCTGGAGCTGGATATGGCCAGCCTGGACGGCGTGGCCATTACGGCAGGGCCAGGATCCTTTACCGGCCTGCGCATAGGCAGCGGAACGGCCAAGGGACTGGGCATGGCCCTGGGTATACCCCTGGCCCAGGTGGGCACCTTGGAGGCCCTGGCCTTCAATCTCTGGGGCAGTTCCGACCTGGTTTGCCCTATGATGGATGCGCGGCTGGGGCAGGTATATACGGCGCTGTACCGCTGGAATGGCGGAGAGGCTATGGAGGAGCTGCTGCCGGCCTGCGCCCTGCCCATAGAGGACTGGGCCGGACAGTTGGAGGCCTATGGCCGGGAGGTGATATTCCTGGGAGATGGGTTGCCGCCCCATAGAAAGAGGCTGGGGGAGCTGCTCTCTGTGGGCTGGAGGGAGGCGCCGGCCTCCCACAACCGTCAGAGGCCGGCCAGCGTGGCCGCTCTGGGGGCTTTGAAGCTGCAGGCCGGAGAGGCTGTGGGGGCTGGAGAACACAGCCTGGTCTATCTGCGCAAGAGCCAGGCGGAGAGGCAAAAGCAGGCGGGTTTGCTTGGGGATCAGGTCAGGGAGGCAGGCGGTTTGTATAGGGAGTAGGCTGTATAGGCATGGATATGGTATTTGCTGAGCGGATTTTGCGTTTTGCTTAAGAAATCCCCGAAATCCGGCATCAATAGTATAGATATGGATGAAAAAATAGGATATAATAAAAAGATGGTATGCTCTGAAATGGAAATACGGCTTATGGAAGCTGCGGATGCGCCGGCAGTGGCGGCGCTGGAGGCGCAGTGTTTTTCCCAGCCGTGGTCCCTCAGGGCCTTTGCGCAGATGGCGGCCCAGGAGAGCGCCTGTTATCTTCTGCTGTGGAAACAGGGGGAGCTGGCGGCTGTGGCCGGCTTTGTGCAAGCCTTGGACGAGGCCAATTTGTCCAATATTATGACGGCTCCGGAGTTCCGGCGGCAGGGTCTGGCCGGACGGCTTTTGGATGCGCTGCTGCATGAGGGACGCGCCAGGGCTGTGTCCCGTTTTGTCTTGGAGGTGCGCGCCTCCAATCAGTCGGCCATAGGCCTATATGCCAGCCGTGGGTTTGCGCCCTTGGGGCTGAGGCCGGGATTTTATCAGGATCCGCCGGAGGCGGCCCTGATGATGGAATTGATGGTTTAGAAAGAAAGGAAGCCCTATGCTGGATGTTTGCTTGCTGGGCACCGGGGGCATGATGCCCCTGCCTTACAGGTGGCTTACTTCTCTGATGATGCGTTATGAGGGCAGGGGAATACTGATAGATTGCGGAGAGGGGACACAGGTGGCCATGAGGGCCAAGGGATGGACTCCCCATGGACTTGAGGTGCTGGCCTTTACCCATTACCATGCTGACCATATCAGTGGACTGCCGGGCCTGCTGTTGACCATGGGCAATGGCGACAGGAGGGAACCCCTGCTTATGGTGGGGCCTAAGGGACTGGAAAGGGTGGTCAGCTCGCTGCGCATAATCTGTCCTGGCCTGCCTTTTCCCATAGAATACAGGGAGTTGTCCGGCGAGTATGTGCGGTTGGATTTTGCCGGTTATTATTTGGAGGCCTTTCGGGCGCATCACAATGTGCCCTGTTATGGGTACAGCCTGCGCATACCCCGCAAGGGGAGGTTTTACCCGGAAAAGGCCTTGGAGTTGGGCTTGCCCAAGCCCATGTGGGGCCTTTTGCAGAAAGGCCAGTCTGTGGAGTGGCAGGGCCGCTCTATAGAACCCTCCCAGGTGATGGGAGAGGACAGAAAGGGCCTGCATGTGCTTTACTGTACGGACAGCCGGCCGGTGGAGGCTATGTCCCGCATAGGCCGGGGGGCGGATTTGATGATATTGGAGGGTATGTACGGCGACCCTGCCCAATTGTATAAGGCCAAGGAAAAAAAGCATATGACCATGTATGAGGCGGCGCAGGTGGCCAAGGAAGCGGGGGCCGGCAGCCTGTGGCTGACCCATTACAGCCCCTCCATGATGTGGCCGTCCAATTATCAAAAGGACGTGGAAAGGATTTTTCCTAACACCGTGGTGGCGCAGGACGGTTGCAGCGCTTTTCTGGCTTTTGAAGAATAGCTCATTCTAAAAAGGGGATGTACATGAAGAAAACTTCGGCAAAGGGCATAGTGATTATAGGCATCTTGCTCATAGGCCTGGTGGCTTATTATGCCTACCTGTCCAACCGCAACCGGGAACTGCTGCAGGGCGACAGCCAGATGACGCCGGTGCAAAAGGTGCTGGCCAAGGATTTGGCCAATCAGTATCCTCCTACGCCGAAAGAAGTCTTGAAATATTATGGTGAATTGCAAAAGTGTATATACAATGAAACGCTGGCTGAGGGGGAGTTGGAGCAACTGTTGCACAAACAGAGGGATTTGTATGACCAGGAGCTGCTGGATAACAATGCTTGGGAGGCCCAGTTGGCCGGCGCGCAGAAAGAGGTGGAGGAGTTTCGGGCTGCCAAGCGCCGCATTACCAGCGTGGCCGTGGGATCGGCTGCCAGCGTGGAGTATTATTCCGTGGACGGATTTGACCTGGCGCGCATACGCTGCGCCTTTAATATCAAGCAGGGTGTGATGAACAGCCCGCTGAACCAGGTTTTTTTGCTGAGGAGGGACAGTGGCGGCCTTTGGCGCATACTGGGCTGGGAACTGGCCAGCAATCTGGAGGAGAGTACGGAGGCGGCGGAGTGAGCCATGGTGGAGCATAGGGATATTTGTCTGCTGGCCATAGAGAGCTCCTGCGATGAAACAGCCGCTGCGGTGGTGCGGGGGGGGCAGGGAGGTCTTGTCCAATGTGATCCACTCACAGATAGGCCTGCATAAGGAGTACGGCGGAGTGGTGCCGGAGCTGGCCTCCCGGCAGCATATAGAAAAGATACATCAGGTGGTGGGAGCTGCGCTGGAGGAATCTGGCCTGTCCTTGGGAGATATGGCCGCTGTGGCTGTCACCTATGGGCCGGGTTTGGTGGGATCTCTGCTGGTGGGTCTGTCCTTTGCCAAGGCCCTGGCCTTTGGAGCCGGCCTGCCCCTGGTGGGCGTACACCATATCGAGGGGCATATAGCTGCGAATTTTATCCAGGCGCCGGATTTGGAGCCGCCTTTTTTGTGTCTGGTGGCTTCCGGGGGCCATTCCCATCTGGTCTGGATGGAGGATCACGGACGGTACCGCATTCTGGGGCAGACCCGGGATGACGCGCCTGGTGAGGCCTTTGACAAGGTGGCCAGATCTCTGGGGCTGGGATATCCCGGAGGTCCGGCCATCGACAGGATTTCCAGAGAGGGGGATGGCCGGGCCATACGCTTTCCCCGTGCCAGGGTGGAGGGCCGGGAGTGGGATTTTAGCTTTAGCGGTCTGAAAAGCGCCGTACTCAATTATCTGAACCAGCAGAAAATGCGTGGGGAGGAGGTGCCGGTGGCGGATGTGGCCGCCTCCTTTCAGCAGGCGGTGGTGGATGTGCTGACAGAGCACAGCCGTATGGCTCTCTGCGCCATGGGGGAGGAGCTGGGATATATGCCGCCCCTCGCATTGGCCGGGGGCGTGGCTGCCAACCGGCTGCTGCGCCAGTCTTTGGAGGATATGGCTAAGGCCCAGGGTGCCAGATTTGTCTGCCCTGTGCCGGCCCTGTGTACGGATAATGGGGCTATGATAGCTTCGGCGGGGTATTTTGCCTTTTGCCAGGGGCGAAGGCATGGCATGGATTTGAACGCTTATCCCGTTGTGCCCTTGGATGCCCTAGTGGATTGAGGGGGTGGGTATGCGGAATATAGGCATAGCGCTGGCAGCCGGCATGGGCAGGCGCATGGGTGAGGGGCCTGCCAAGCAGTATAGGCAATTGCTGGGCAGGCCTGTGCTGTTTTATCCTCTAAAGGCCATGGAGGCCAGCAGTCTGGAGGGAATATTGCTGGTCTGCGCGCCGGGGGATGAGGACTGGGTGCGGCAGTCCATTGTGGAGCAGTATGGTTTTTCCAAGGTGATGGCCGTCATAGCCGGTGGCCGGGAGAGGGCGGATTCGGTTTATGCTGCGCTGGAGTGGATAGAGGCAAGAGGTCTGCTGGAGGAAGAGGGCTTGGTACTGGTCCATGACGGTGCCAGAGCCTTTGTGGAGGCTGTACAGATAGATGACTGCCTGGAGGCGGCGGCAGCCTGGGGGGCGGCGGTTTTGGCCGTACCCTGCAAGGACACGCTGCGGCTGGGGGATGCTCTGGGTTTTGGCCGGGGCGTGCCTCCCCGGGAGCATATGTGGCAGATCCAAACGCCCCAGGCCTTCCGGTTTGGCTGGCTGCTGGAGGCCCATAGGGCGTGGCGAAGGGGGGATGTACAGCGCGCGCCCCTGGGATTTTTGGATTTTGGCCAGGGGGGGCCGGGGACGGTGACCGACGATGCCATGCTGGTGGAGTATTATGGGGGGCATAGGGTGAAGTTGGTCATGGGTTCTTATGAAAATGGCAAATTGACCACGCCGGAGGACATGGCGCTGGGGCAGTGGATACTGGAAAAGAGGATGGGGAATGGAGATAGTGCTGGCTTCGGCCTCGCCTAGGCGCAGGGAACTGCTGGAGCAAATAGGATGGAAATATCAAATCTTGGCGGCGGATATAGACGAAAATTTGGCGGGGGAGGATGCCGGAAACCCCGCCGGCATAGTGCAGACTCTGGCCAGGCGTAAGGCGGAGGCGGCGGCTGATGCCTGGGAGGATGCCGGACGGGGGCCGGCTCTGGTGCTGGGCGCTGATACGCTGGTGGCCATAGACGGGCAGGTTCTGGGCAAGCCCCGGGATGCAAGGGAGGCTGGGGCCATGCTGGACCGGCTGCAAGGGGCTAGGCACAGCGTGTATACCGGCGTCTGCCTGCTAAGGCTGGATGCAGCGGGGGAGAGGCAGGTCAAAGTGTTTTATGAGCAGACGTTGGTGGATTTTTATCCCATGGATGCTCAGGAGATAGAGGCTTACATATCCAGCGGCGAGCCTATGGACAAGGCTGGGGCCTATGGCATTCAGGGCCTGGGCGGGGCCTTTATCCAGGGCATAGAGGGGGATTATACCAATGTGGTGGGCCTGCCCTTGGGCAGGTTGTACCAGGAGGCAAAGGGGTGGACAGAAGCCTAAGGCTTGATATAGAACATTCGTTTGCAAAAAAAGGGGAAAAGGAGGTAAGTCGTATGAAAAAAGCGGTGATTTTTGATTTGGACGGCACCTTGCTGGATACTCTTTCCAGCATAGAGTATTGCTCAAATAAGGCCCTGGCGGCAGCCGGGTATGCGCCCCGGGAGAGGGAGGAGTACAAGTATTTTGTGGGAGATGGGGCCAAAACCCTCATCAAAAGGGCGCTGGCGGCGGCGGGAGATCCGGAGGGCCGGGATTTTGACAAGGCCTTTGCCGCCTATGGGGAGGTGTTTAGGGATTACTGTATGTATGAGGTCAAGCCCTATGCCGGCATTAGGGAATTGCTGGAGGCCCTGGCCCAAAAGGGAGTCAAGACGGCTGTCCTCTCCAACAAGCAGGATGCGGAAACCAAGAGGGTGGTGGCCTCATTCTTTGGCGAGGGAGCTTTTTCCCAGGTGCGGGGTCAGGTGGAGGGCATGCCGGTCAAACCCCATCCCGCAGGCGCATTGCGCATACTGGAGCTGTGGGGGCTGGAGGGCCGGGATGTGATTTATCTGGGAGATACGGGCACGGACATGGCCACCGGCAAGGCTATACGCGCGCTGACCCTGGGCGCCCTGTGGGGCTTCCGCAAGGCGGAGGAGCTGCAGGAGGGCGGTGCGGATGCCCTGTTGAAGAAGCCTATGGAACTGTTGACGTATTTGGAGAAATAGGGGCTGGGGATGGGCCTGGCTGGGGCATGAGAAGCTTTGGGGCACCGGAACAGGCAGTATGGTTTATCTTATGAAACTATATTGCATTTCACAGTATGGAGCAGGCAATACTAAGCAGGAGCAACAACTGGAACAGCTTTTTATCAGATGTGGGCAGTTGAGCATGGTTCTATCGGCATGGAAATGGAATGGGGATGATCAAGATGCGGGGAAAGGGGTTGAGTTCCCTGTTGCTGCTCCTGGTTCTTGTTTTAGGGGGATTTGCAATACCGGCAAGTGATGGGGTGGAAGTGCGTAGTGTTAACAAAAATCACTCTTTTATCATGGAAAACAAATCGAAAAATCTAGTTCCACAGCATCCGCCCCAGCCCCAAACATGCAAAAAGAGAGGGAAGTGAACTCAAGTTCACCTCCCTCTCTTTTTACCACTCCCCAGAAAGCATCTTCGCCAAATCCGGCAGCTTCCACAGCAGGAGTATTTGCAGGCCCAGCAGCAGAGGCACGCCAAAGCTGAATTGCCGGTGGCAGGTTTTGTGCCGCCACACCCACATGCCCAGCCAGGTGCCGGCGGCGCCAAAGACCAGGGCCAGGCCCAAGAGCCATTTCTCCGGTATACGCCGCAGATAAAAGATGGCCAGCAATTTGTCCAAGCCCATCAGGCCAAAGGCCAGCGTATTGATGATAATCAGCGCTATGATGATATTGGGCATATCCGGCAAGGCAATGCGGCCGGAGGCGGAAAGCAGGCTGCCCATGGCTTAATCCTCCCGGCCAAAGACCTTACCCTGTTCGGCCAGGTTCATGGCGCGTACCTTGGCGGAGAGGCCAAAGAGGTTGATAAATCCCTCGGCATCCTTATGGTTGTACAATTCGCCGGTGGTAAAGGAGGCTATGCTCTCATTGTAGAGGGAGTAGGGGGATTCGCTGCCGGCCTTGATGATATTGCCCTTGTACAATTTGAAGCGAACCTCGCCGGTGATATAGGTCTGGGTACTTTCCACAAAGGCCTGCATGGCCAGCCGCAGGGGGCAGAACCACTTGCCCTCGTAGACCATGGAGGCAAAATGTCCGCCCAGGCTCTTTTTGTATGCCAGCGTTTCTCTATCCAGCACCAATTCCTCCAGTTGCCTGTGGGCTTCCATCCAGATGGTGCCGCCGGGGGTTTCATACACGCCCCGGGATTTCATGCCCACCACCCTGTTTTCCACTATGTCCACTATGCCTATGCCGTGGCGGCCGCCCAGCTCATTCAGCTCCTCCAATATCCGGGGCAGGGGCATATTTTCTCCGTTAAGGCTGACAGGCACGCCCTTTTCAAAGCGCATGGTTACATATTCGGACTCGTCCGGAGCATCCTGGGGCGTATTGCCCAATACCAGCAAATTTGCGTAATTGGGTTCTAAAGAGGGATCCTCCAGCTCCAGACCCTCGTGGCTGATATGCCAGAGGTTGCGGTCCCGGCTGTAGGAGGTGCTGGCGGAGAAGGGCAGGAAAATATCATGCTCCTGGCAATAGGCTATCTCCTCCTCCCTGGACTGCATGGTCCAGAGGGGATGGCGCCAGGCGGCGATAATCTCCAGGTCGGGAGCCAGGGCCTTGATGCCCAGCTCAAAGCGGATCTGGTCATTGCCCTTGCCTGTGGCGCCGTGGCAGATGGCCGTTGCGCCCTCCAGCCTGGCCATGTCTACCAACACAGAGGCGATCAGCGGCCGGGCCATGGAGGTACCCAGCAGATACTTGTTCTCGTAGACGGCGCCGGCCTGCACGCAGGGCAGGATGAATTCCTGGCAGAAGCGGTCTACCACATTGACTATATGCAGCTTGGAGGCGCCGCAGGAGATAGCCCTTTCCTCCAATCCCTCCAGTTCATCTCCCTGGCCGCAGTCTATGCATACGCAGATGACCTCGTAGTCAAAATGCTCCTTTAGCCAGGGGATGATGGCCGTGGTGTCCAGGCCGCCGGAATACGCCAGAATCACTTTCTTGCTCATGATGGGATCCTTTCTTGAACACGCAGATTTTTTTGTTAAAAATGTATATCTCTCGATGAAACTATACAAGAGTTGGGGCTAAAAATCAATATCCCGGAACGGGGGAATGGAGAGGAAATGGGGAATTTTGCGGGGTAGGGGGCGGGCCGGCTCCCTGCTCCGGGCGTATATGCCTGTGGGGTCTTTGGCGAAACAGGCCAATTTTGCGAAAAAAACAGGAAATAAATTTGTATGAATTTACATATTGCAGAATTTTGTAAACAGTATTACAATGTAATTGCAAGTAGGACAACCCTTTCTATTTGCAACCCTTATATATTTTCTTAATTTTTATACTCCCCTCAAAGCGGCTGCCAGCCCCCCTGGCGGCCGCTTTACTTTGGTTTACTTTTGCCCATGGCTGTAATATACTAATCGAATAAGGCATATTTATGGGAAAGAGGCGAGGATGGAGCGTTTAGAATTGATCATTCCCTGTCATTTTGGCCTGGAATCTGTGGTCAAGCGGGAGGTGTATGACCTGGGATATGATATATCCAAGGTGTCGGACGGCAGGGTGGCTTTTTGGGGGGATGCGGAGGCCATAGCTCGGGCGAATATCCATATACGCTCGGGTGAGAGGGTGCTGGTCAAGCTGGGGGAGTTTCGGGCCGAGAGCTTTGAGGAGCTGTTTGAAGGCACCAAGGCTGTGCCGGTGGAGCGCTTTGTACCTCCCGCCGGCCGTTTTTGGGTGGCCAAGGCCAGCAGTGTGCGCAGCAAATTATTCTCCCCCTCGGACATACAGTCTGTGATGAAAAAAGCCATGGTGGAGCGTATGCGCCAGGCTTATGGGAATAGGGTGTTTGCCGAGGAGGGGGAGGCTTATCCGTTCCGGGTGTTTTTGCTGGAGGATAGGGTCACCGTGGCCCTGGATACCACTGGGGAATCTCTGCACAAGCGGGGATACCGCAAATTGGCAGCCCCGGCGCCCATAGCGGAAAATCTGGCCGCCGGCATTCTGTCCCTCACACCCTTTGGTCCGGGGCGCATACTGGTGGATCCGTTTTGCGGCAGCGGAACTATAGCCATAGAGGCCGCACTGATGGTGGCCGGCGTGGCTCCCGGCGCCTACAGGGAGTTTTTGGCCCAGGCCTGGACCCATGTGCTCTCTCCCGGGGAGTGGGAGTCGCTGCGGCAGGAGGCCATAGAGGCGGAGAATAGGCAGGCGGAGGCGGATATACAGGCTTATGATATAGACCCCCGCATACTGGATGTGGCCAGGGCCAATGCCAAGGCCGCCGGCGTGGATCATATGATCCATTTCCAGGCCAGGCCGGTGTCAGCCCTCTCCCATCCAAAAAAATACGGTTTTTTGATCACCAATCCCCCCTATGGGCAAAGGCTGGAGGACGATGGGGAGCTGTTCCGGGCTTATCAGGATTTGGGCCAGGCATATGCGGCTCTGGACAGCTGGAGCCTGCATGTGATCAGCGCTTATGAAAAGGCCCGGCAGGCGCTGGCCAGGGCTGTGGGCAGGCCTGCGGATAAGAACCGAAAAATCTACAATGGTATGTTAAAGACGTATCTATATCAATATTTGGGGCCTAAGCCGCCCAAGCGAAGGCGGCAGGGCTGAGCGGAGGGGAATTTGTGCCGCATGGCGGCGGTTCTGCCCGTGAGGAGGTTCTATGGATAGAGAGAAGCAAAGCCCTTGGAAGCGGCTGGTGGTGGCCACAGGCAATCAGGGGAAATGGCTCGAGGTGGGAGAATTGCTGGCGGATCTGGGCGTGGAGGCGCTGACCGCCGCCCAGGCGGGTTTGGCTATATCGGTGCAGGAGGACGGCAGCAGCTACGGGGAGAATGCGCTGCGCAAAGCCCGGGCCATCGCCTCCCCGGATCATATTTCCCTGGCGGATGACTCCGGACTGGAGATAGACGCGCTGGGCGGGGAGCCGGGCCTTTACTCCGCCAGGTTTATGGGAGAGGATACTCCGGCACGGGTGAAGAATGCTGCCATTCTGGAGCGTATGGCGCAGGCCGGGGGCAGCCGAAGAGCCCGCTTTGTCTGCGCTATAGCCCTGATCTGGCCGGACGGGGAGGAGTTGGTGATAGAGGATAGTCTGGAGGGGCATATATCGGAGGAGATGCGGGGTGAGGGGGGATTTGGTTACGACCCCATCTTTTGCCCTCTGGGCGGTGAGTTGAGCCTGGCCCAGATGGATCTGGCGCAGAAGAACCGTATCAGCCACCGGGGCAAGGCCCTGGCCAGGGCGAAAGAGGAAATAGGGAAGCGATGCGAGCGTTGATTATCAGCGATACCCACGGGAAACAAAGGCATTATTTGGAATTATTGAAAAAACAGCCCCAATGGGATGCCATATTCCACTGCGGGGATTTTGAGGGAGGAGAGCACAGCATAGTGTCGGCGGCTCCCTGCCGGGTACATATGGTCCGGGGAAATAATGACTTTGGCGGAGAATTGCCTAAGGAGATGGTAGTGTTCTTTGGCCCC
Organism: Acetatifactor sp.; assembly: GCA_041838515.1. Taxonomy (GTDB): domain Bacteria; phylum Bacillota; class Clostridia; order Lachnospirales; family Lachnospiraceae; genus JBGYPP01. The sequence goes on from JBGYPP010000083.1 coordinate 12,380, forward strand.
TACAAGATCTGGCTGACCCATGGGCATACCTATTACCCCGGCTCAGGCCTTGAGATGCTGGCCTCGGCGGCCAGGGCCAGGGGCGTGGATGTGGTCATGTTCGGCCATACACACAGGCCAGTGTTGGATCAGAGTTATGCAGGGCTGACCATGATCAATCCGGGCAGCATATCCTATCCCCGGCAGGAAAATGGGCGGCCCAGCTATGGCATTATGGAATTGGATAAGGAGGAGGGCTTGCACTTTACCCTGGCATATATATGAGAGATAAACCCAGACCCATGGAAAAATTTTCCCATTTTAAGGGCGGCCTCTATCAGATTCTGCATGTGGCCAGGCATACGGAAACGGGGGAGGAGCTGGTTATCTACCAGGCCCTGTATGGGGATTTTGGCGTATATGCCAGGCCCTTGGATATGTTTATGTCGCCGGCGCCCCGGGAGGTGAGGGGCTGGAGGTTTTGCCGGCTGGGAGAGGACGGAGATGGCCATGTCGGCCAAGCAGCCCCCGGCGCTGCCCATCCTGGACGGTGCTTTTCCGGGTTGGAGGTTTCCGGTGCGGAAGGCGCTGCCCAGCCTAGCTCAGGGCAAGCCGGTCCGGATGCTGCCGGGCCTAGCTCAGGGCAAGCCGGTCTGGATGCTGCCGGGCCTAGCTCAGGGCAAGCCGATTCGGATGCTGCCGGGCCTAGCTCAGGGCAAGCCGGTCCGGATGCTGCCCGGCCTTGCCGGCCGGCGCCCGGATTTTTGGAGTCGGCAGCCCCCGGCGCCCTGCGTCCTGAGCTGGAGTCAAGCCCGCTGATGCGCTTATTGGATGCGGACAGTCCGCAGGAGAAGGTCAAGCTGCTGCTCCGTTTCCGGGAGGAGTGGCAGAGGGGGGATTTGCTGGCCATGGCCACGGCCTATGACTTGGAGTTGGGGGAGGATGAGGCGGATTCATCCATCTTTGAACGTCTGGTGGACACGCTGAGCCTGCGGGAGAAGTATTACGGCCGCCGTCTGCGCTGAGGAGGGCATATGCTGTATGGAAAGGGCATAAGGGGCAGGTTTCTCCGGCGGCCCAATCGCTTCACCGCCTGGGTGGAGGTGGAGGGACAGCCTGTGCTCTGCCATGTAAAGAATACGGGCAGATGCAGGGAATTGCTCTCGGAGGGGAGCTGGGTCTGCCTGCAAAAGGCGGATAGGGCAGGCCGGGCCACCCTATACGATCTGGTGGCCGTCTATAAGGGGGACCGACTGGTCAATATCGATTCCCAGGCGCCAAATAAGGTGGTGGGAGAGTGGCTGGAGGCCGGAGGCCTGGGCGAATATTTTCTCCTACAAAGGGAAAAGGCCTGTGGGGGCAGCCGCCTGGATTTTTATATGGAAAGGCCCAATGGCCGTCAGGTATGGATAGAGGTCAAGGGGGTTACGCTGGAGGAGGGGGGGCGTATGCTCTTTCCGGATGCGCCCTCGGAGCGGGCCATAAGGCATCTGGGGCATTTGGAGGCCTTGGCCGGAGCGGGTCATGAGGCCTATGTCCTTTTTGTCATCCAAATGGAGGGGGCCTTGGTATTTCTGCCCAATGCCTTGGCCCACCGGGATTTTGCCCTGGCCCTGTACCGGGCGGCCCGGGCCGGGGTGGGTGTGCTGGCCTATGGTTGCCGGGTTCGGGAGGAGGAGTTGGCCATAGACCGGCCCCTGCCGGTCCTGTTGCCCATAGAGGAGCCTTTGCTGGAATGGTACGATGCCCACAAACGGGATTTGCCCTGGAGGCGCCAGCCCCAGCCATATAACACCTGGGTGTCGGAGATTATGCTCCAACAGACCAGGGTGGAGGCGGTTTTGCCCTATTATACGCGGTTTATGGAAGCGGCACCTACTGTGGAGGCCTTGGCGGCCTTGCCCCAGGAGAAATTGATGAAGCTGTGGGAGGGTTTGGGATATTACCGGAGGGCCAAAAATCTCCACAGGGCAGCGGGCATGGTGGCCGAGTCCGGGCGGTGGCCTGACAGTCCGCAGGCTTGGAGGGAGCTGCCCGGGGTGGGGGAGTATACGGCCGGGGCGATTTGCTCCATAGCCATGGGCATGCGGGAGCCGGCAGTGGATGGCAATGCTATGCGGGTCTTTGCCCGCCTGGCCGCCTACAGCCGCCCCATAGACCAGGAGGCAGCCCGGGTCTTTGTCCGAGCCCTGGTACGTGCATTGCTGCCCCGGGATAGGGCGGGAGACTTTAACCAGGCGCTGATGGATCTGGCCGGGGAGCTGTGCAAGCCCGGGCAGCCTCTCTGCGGTTCCTGTCCTTTGGCGTTTAGCTGTAATGCGCACAGGGCCGGCCTGGAGGCGCAGCTGCCTGGAAAATCCCCAAAAAAAGCGCGAAAAGTGGAAAGAAAAACCATATTGGCCGTGCTGTGCCGGGGAAAGCTGGCACTGGAGTACTCCGGGCAGGGGCTTTTGTCCGGACTGTATGGCCTGCCCTCCCTGGCAGGCCATGTGGGGCTAAAGGAGTTGGCAGCGGTTCTTGAGAGGGAATTTGGCCTGGCTCCGGGGGAGGCGCGGGTCAGCGCCCTGCCGGAGGCCAAACATATTTTCACCCACAGGGAATGGCATATGTGGGGATATTTGTTGGAGTTGGATGCCCTGCCCGCTGTGCTGCCGCCCTCTTGGACATGGGCCGGGCTGGAGGATATGGAGGAGGCTTATGCGCTGCCCAGCGCGTATAAGCCCTACAAGCAGGCCTTGGAAGATAGGATTCGCAGGGGGCAGACAGTGGAGGATTAGGCTCCCTATGGATAGAAAGCAGGTGTTTGGATGAAACTCTTATCTATAGCCATACCTTGTTACAATTCTGCCGCTTATATGGGCAAGTGCATAGATTCCCTGCTGGTGGGCGGGGAGGATGTGGAAATCCTGGTGGTGAATGACGGGTCTTTTAAGGACAATACGGCCCAAATCGCCGATGATTACGCCCGCCGCTATCCCAATATAGTCAGGGCCATACACAAGGAGAACGGGGGGCACGGATCGGCGGTGAACGCCGGTCTGGATCAGGCCAGCGGCCTGTTTTTTAAGGTTGTGGACAGCGATGATTGGGTGCAGGCCGAGGCTTACGGGGAGATACTGGCCACTCTGCGGGAGTTCGCCGGGGGAGGCCGCTGTCTGGATATGCTGATCAGCAATTTCGTCTATGAGAAAGAGGGGGAGAGCCGCAAGAAAATCATGCGCTACCATAGGATACTGCCCCTGCAGCGGGTTTTTGGCTGGGAGGACTGCCGTTACTTTCCTCTGTGGCGCTATATATTGATGCACTCTGTTATTTTTCGCACCAAATTGTTAAAGGAATGCGGCCTGCGGCTTCCGGAACACACGTTCTACGTGGACAATCTTTATGTCTTTGAGCCCCTGCCCTATGTGAAAAATATGTATTATCTGGATGTGAATTTTTACCGGTACTACATAGGCAGGCAGGACCAGTCCGTCAATGAGCAGGTCATGCTCTCCCGCATAGACCAGCAGCTGCTGGTCAGCCGCCGTATTATAGATTATTTTGTGGAACACAAGGCCCTCATATCCAAGCAGAGGCGCCTGTTCCAATATATGCGCAATTATGTGGAGTTGATGATGACAGTTTCCTCTGCCCTGTTGGTGCGGGGGGGCGAGCCGGAGCATCTGGAGAAGAAAAAGGCGCTGTGGGCGTATTTGCAGCAAAAGGACCGCTGGCTGTACTGGCGGCTCAGGAATGATTTTTTGGGGAATCTGCTGCATCTGCCCGGCCGGGGAGGCCGCCGTCTGACGGTGGAGAGTTATAAGATTTGCCAGAAATTGTTCCAATTCAATTGAGTTTTTAGGGCTGCCGCCATCCGTTATGGAGGGGGCAGCCTTTTTTGAGGGGGTATCCTTTTGCTTTGTTTTTGGAAGAGGGAGCTTGAGGGATTTTTTTCAGAAATCCCTTCGTAAAAGAAGCGATACCGCTGCCGTTTCCGGCCCATCCGCCCATGGATTGGCGCACGGGGCCGTGAAACGGGCAGGGGGCAATGTCTATCTCCCCCCCGGCGCGGGGCGCAGAGCATAGACCCGGGTCCTGCCATAGACCAGCAGGTAAAAAACAGCCGCTGTTCCAAAGGCGGTGAGGACGTCAAAGAGAGAGTGCTGCTTGAGGAATACAGTGGAGCAGATAATGCTTAGGCACAGGCCCAGAGAGGCCAGGCGCAGCAGCCTGCGGCTGGGGCTATCCGGCTGAATGGCCAGGCAGGAGCATAGGCCTATATGGGCGCCCAGGGAATTGTAGACATGGATGCTGGGCCAGAGGTTGGTGGCCGTATCCTTTCTATAGAGAAAGGCGACCATCTGGCTGAATATATTGTCCCGGGGCATGACCGGCGGCCGCAGGTGATGTCCGTTGGGCCAGAATGTGGATATGATCAGAAACAGCGTCATGCCGCTGAACAGAAAGCCTATGGCTTTATAATATGCCGCCTTATCGGTAAAGAGGAGGTAGAGGACCACGGCAGATACATAGAAGAACCAGAGGAAATAAGGTATGACGAACACCTCCCAAAAGGGTATGGCCGCATCCCATTCCATATAAATCAACCGGTATGGCACCTGCCGCTGCTCCAGTATGGCAAACCATATCAGATATATGGGCATATACAGCAGCAGGGGCAGAGCGTGCAGCCAAAGAGGGGCCTGCCTCAGGCGGCGGCCCAGCCTTGCTATGGTCCAAGCCAAAGCTCTCCTCCGGCCGGGATTTTTGTTGTCTTTTGTCTGTGCGTTCATGAAAACACTCCCATCATGTCCGATTACAGTTATTTATGGCATAACAATAACAAAGCCCCGCCCTTCTTGGCAAGGGAGATAGGGGGATTTTAAGAATTGTTTAGACTGGGCTTTTGGGCCGATGGACTCATTGGCAAAGGGGCATGGGCCATGGTATAATTAACAAATTGCAATTTTGGCCCCCCGCAGCTTGTGCCGGGAGAAGGGAGAGGGTATGTACACTTTGGACACCATTTGGCAGGCCGATCCGGCCATAGCCGCAGCCATAGAGAAGGAAATGGCCAGGCAGCAGGACCATATAGAGCTGATCGCTTCGGAGAACTGGGTCAGTCCGGCGGTGATGGCGGCCATGGGCAGCCCTCTGACCAACAAATATGCCGAGGGGTATCCCGGGAAGCGGTATTACGGCGGCTGCGAATGTGTGGACGAGGCGGAGAGGCTGGCCATAGAGAGGGCTTGTCAGCTCTTTGGCTGTGATTATGCCAATGTACAGCCCCATTCCGGCGCCCAGGCCAATATGGCCGTGCAATTCGCCGTCTGTGAGCCGGGGGATGTGGTCATGGGCATGAATCTGGCCCACGGCGGCCATCTGACCCACGGCAGTCCGGTAAATATGTCCGGAAAATATTTCAAAATCGTACCCTACGGCGTCAATGACCAGGGTTTTTTGGATTATGATGCATTGGAGCGCATAGCGCTGGAGTCCAAGCCGAGGATGATTATCGCCGGAGCCAGCGCCTATGCCAGGGCCATAGACTTTGCCCGCTTCCGCCAGGTGGCGGACAAGGTGGGCGCAGTGCTGATGGTGGATATGGCCCATATAGCCGGCCTGGTGGCCGCCGGCCTGCACCAAAGCCCCATTCCTTATGCGGATGTGGTGACCACCACCACCCACAAGACGCTGAGAGGGCCCAGGGGCGGCTTGATCCTGGCCGGCAAGGAGGCTGCGGAGAAGTACAATTTTAATAAGGCCATATTCCCAGGCATACAGGGAGGCCCTCTGATGCATGTGATTGCCGCCAAGGCCATATGCTTCAAAGAGGCTCTGGAGCCGGAGTTTAAGACCTACCAGCAGGCGGTGGCGGACAATGCCAAGGCCCTGTGCAAGGCCCTGATGGACAGAGGCATATCCATCGTATCCGGCGGCACGGACAACCATTTGATGCTGGTGGATCTGACGCCCTTTGGCCAGACCGGCAAGGCGGTGGAGAAGCTGCTGGATGCGGCCCATATCACGGCCAACAAAAACACCATACCCAACGATCCCCAATCTCCTTTTGTCACCAGCGGCATAAGGCTGGGAACTCCGGCGGTAACCTCCCGGGGCTTTGGACAGGCGGAGATGGAGGAGGTGGGCGAGGCCATAGCTTCCCTGATCAAAGAGGGGGAGGAGGCCATGGGCAAGGCCAGGGCCATAGTGGACCGGCTCTGCCGGGCCTATCCCCTAAAAATGTAGTCCCAGAGAAGGGAAAATGAGATTTTTTTCCTAGTAGAATAATATGAAATATCGTGTTATACTAAACCTATGATTGGCTTGTGCCGGTAGAAAGGAAGCGCTATGCTGCCCCAGGATCCCCATATCTTGTTATCCGTGGCCAATATGAAACTCCGGGATGGGTCTGAGGATCTGGATGCCCTTTGCGTGGAGATGGACTGGGATAAGGCGGAGCTGCTGGCCAGGCTGGAGGCGGCGGGTTTTGCCTATTATGCGGACAGGCGGTCCTTTGGATAGGCCGGGCAGCCGCTGCCACATATGCACCGGCTGCGGCCGCTGCGGCATAGGCGGCGCGGGTTTGGACATACTGGGCACAGATCCTGGGGGGGCGGATCCCTGGCTGGGAGCGGGGAGGCTGGAGGGGCGTTTGCGGAATGCGGCGGCCATAGATGTGGGCACTACCACGCTGGCTCTGGAGTACTGGGATGGACAGGGGGTCAAGCATAGCTTTGCCACAGCCAACCCGCAGATCGCCTATGGCGCGGATGTGATGAGCCGCATAGACCAGGGGCAGGATGGCCTGAAAAGGGCCGCCATGCAGTCGGCGCTCAAGCGCGCTCTGGCCAGGGGGCTGGACTCCTTTCCCGAAAGACCTGCGGAGATCTGTCTGGCAGGCAATACGGCCATGACCTATATACTGCGGGGATTGGACACGGCGGAACTGGGGCATGCGCCCTTTGCCGCCGGACATCTGGAGGCATCTGTCCTGGACATAGGCGGGCATAAGGCGCACTGCATGCCCGGGCTTTCGGCCTTTGTGGGCGGGGATCTGGCGGCTGGCATCTATGCGCTGGACCTCTGGGAATCCGAGGAGCTGGTGCTGCTGGTGGACTTGGGCACCAATGGAGAGCTGGTTTTGGGGAATAAGCGCCGTTTGCTGGCTGCGGCCACTGCGGCCGGGCCGGCCTTTGAGGGCGGAGCCTCCAGGGGCATATGGGGTTCGGACATGGTCAGCCTGCTGGCCAGGCTGCGGGCAGAGGGTCTGGTGGACGAAACCGGGCTGCTGGCGGAACCGTATTTTCATCAGGGCATACGCATAGGGGATGTGGAGATAAGGCAGGAGGCCATACGGGGATTTCAATTGGCCAAGGGGGCGGTGGCTGCGGGTATAGGCCTGTTGGCCGGAAAATTTGGGCTGCGCTCCCTGGATCAGATTGACAGGGTGGTTCTCTCCGGCGGCTTTGGATATTATGTAGAGCCTGGGGATGCGGCGGCTGTTGGTCTGTTGCCGGCCGGGCTGGAGAAGCGGGCCTGCAAGGGGGGTAATACCTCCCTGCTGGGGGCGGCGCTCTGGGCGGCGGACAGGCTGGAGGGCAATTCGGCTCCCATGGATGCGATGACGGCGTATATATGCGACAGGCACGAGGCTGTAAATCTGGCCATGGAGCCGGATTTTGCCTCCAGTTATCTGGAGGCCATGCAATTGGAGGCTGTGGATTTTGCCCCTGGGAGGGTATAGCAGGGGGAACTGGTAATAGGGGACGGAGTATCCCGCCGCAGATCCATAGGGGGATGGATGGCGGCGGATGCCGGCGCAGGAGAGGATAACATGAAGAAAAGCCAAACGAAAAAGGGACAGTCGGCCTTGGGAAAGAAGCTGGGAAGTATTGCGGGAAAGCTGCCCGCCCTGGGTATACGGAACAAGATATTCCTCACTTTTATCGTTCCTATAATCATGACTGTGGTGGTGGGTTTATCTTCCTACCGCCTGGCAGTTGGCGCCATCAATGAGCGCTTTATCGAATCCAGAATCGGCTCCATGGAGGCGGTCTTTGGCTCGGTGCAGATATTGACTTCCTTTGTGGAAACCCAGACCCTGGATTACGCTTTTAAGGATTTTATGCGGCCCTATTTTATGGGGGCTTATGTGGACGATCCGGTCAACAACCGCATGGCCATTAACGAAATACGCACCACCATGAGTCTGGCCAAGACGGCCAATCCCTTTATCACCGGCATACATATAGTGCCGGAAAAGGAGATGGCTGTCATCACCACCGTCACCCCCAAGGATCAGCCGGGTTTTGCTTCGGAGTATCTGGCGGAGATGAACAATGACAACAATTACCTGGATCCTTGGGTGGATGGGCATCCTCTGCTGGATTCCAGGCTGGGGCTGGACAGCGAGGAGTACATTATCAGCTCTCAGAAAACGGCAGCCTCCGGCAATGCCATAGTGGTCATAGACGTGAGCAAGGCTTATATAGGAGAGCTGCTCTACAGCCTTGATCCGGCTGCCGGCAGCATCTGGGGCTATGTGACAGCCTCGGGCAGGGAGGTGCTGGTGAATGAAAAGGGGCTGATGGAGTCCTCCTCCGCCGTATTTGCCGACAAGGAGTATTTCAAAAAGGCCATAGAAAAGCCCGGATCTATGGGTTATGAATATGTAAAGCACGAGGGCAAGAGCAGCATATTTATTTATCACCATGACGAAAAGACCATGAGCACCATATGTATGGTGCTGCCCACTTCGGAGTTGTCTAAGGGGGCCAACGGCATACTGTATATGACCCTGCTGCTGGTGATACTGGGATCGGTCATAGCTGCAGGCTGGGGCATATTTGTGGCCATGGGCATACAGGCCAATCTCAAGCGTTTCTCCAAGACCATGAGCCAAGTGGCCACGGGCAATTTGCAGGTGGAGGCAGTGGCCCACGGCAGAGATGAATTTGTCCATCTGGCGGACAGCGCCAACAGCATGATATCCAACACCAAGGAATTGGTGCGCCAGGCAGGGGAGTCCGCCGGCCTGTTGAAGCAGTCCGTGCAGGAGGTGGAGGAGGTTTCCGCTTGCGTGAACCAATACTCCACGGATCTCGCCCATGCTATCAATGCCATCAACGAGGGCATGAGCCATCAGGCCGAATATGCCCAGGAATGTGTGACCACTGCCACCGGCCTGGCGGACAAGATAGAGGAGAGTGGCCGCATATCCGCCAAGGTGGAGGGTCAGGTACAGGAGACCAAGCAGCTGCTGCAGGATGCAGTAGAGCTGATCCGGAGGCTGGGGGATCAGACCCAAAAGACCACGGAGATGACCGCCCAGGTGGGCAAGAGCATAGAGGAGCTGAGCAAGGAAAGCGCCCATATCAACAACTTTGTAGACACCATCACCGATATCACGGAGCAGACCAATCTGCTCTCCCTCAATGCCTCCATAGAGGCGGCCCGCGCCGGTGAGGCCGGCAGGGGATTTGCCGTGGTGGCGGAGGAGATACGCAAGCTGTCCACGGATTCCGCCAAGGCGGCCGGAGAGATCAGCAATACCGTGGCCGGCATAGCGTCCAAGACCACGGCCAGCGTGCGGGATGCCCAGCAGGCGGAGGCCATAGTGGCCCAGCAGGTGGCAGCCGTGGAAGAGGCCATAGCCGTATTCGCCTCCATACGCAAGCAGATGAATGTGCTGGTGGAGGGCTTGCAGGAGATAGCCCAGGGCACGGAGGAAGCCGACAGAGCCAAGAAGGACACCTTGCAGGCTGTGGAGAATATCTTTGAGGTCATACAGGAAACCTTTGAAAACTCTGACAAGGTTCGGGAGGTGGCCGGTATGCTGGACGAGAGCGTAGAGAAGCTTAATGAAACCTCCATTACGCTGAATGAGAATATGGACGTTTTGGAAAAAGGTATGTCTGCCTTCAAGATCTAGGCAGGAAATACGGGGCGGCGGCCCTTCCTCTCCGGGGGGAGCCGCCGCCTTTGTTGTTGGGAGGGCTTTATGGATCTGTTTGCCTATATGCGGGAGAAAAATCTGGAAAAGGAGGGGCCACTGGCCAGCCGTATGAGGCCCAGGCGGCTGGAGGAGGTGGTGGGGCAGTCCCATATACTGGCCCCGGGCAAATTGCTCTATAGGGCCATCAAGGCGGACAAGCTGGGTTCTATCCTGCTCTACGGCCCTCCCGGCACGGGCAAGACCACACTGGCCAGGGTCATAGCCCAGACCACCAAGGCGCACTTCTGTACCTTGAACGCCACCCAGGCGGGCAAGAAGGATATGGAGGCCGTGGTGGAGGAGGCCCAGCAGAGGATGGCGGCCTATGGCCAAAAGACTATACTCTTCGTGGATGAGATACACAGATTTCATAAGGGCCAGCAGGATTATCTGCTGCCCTTTGTGGAGGACGGCACGCTGGTGCTGATAGGCGCCACCACGGAAAACCCCTATTTTTCAGTGAATAATGCCCTGCTCTCCCGGTCCAACCTGTTCCAGCTCCACCCCCTGGAGGAAACACATATAGAGGAGCTGCTGCGTGTGGCCGTATCGGATCCGGAGAGGGGCATGGGAAGTCTGGGAGGCATATTGGAGGAGGAGGCCTGCCGCTTTCTGGCCGCCAGCAGCGCCGGGGATGCCAGGAGGGCGCTGAATGCGCTGGAGCTGGCGCTGTTGACCACGCCCAAGGGGGAGGACGGGCTTCAGAGGATCACGCTGGAGGTGGCGGCTGACTGTATACAAAAAAAGCCCCTGCGCTACGACAAGGCAGGGGATGGCCATTATGACACTATTTCGGCATTTATCAAAAGTATGCGGGGATCGGATCCTGATGCCGCCATCTACTACCTGGCCCAGATGCTGGAGGCCGGAGAGGAGGTGGCTTTTGTGGCCAGGCGCATTATCATCTGCGCGGCAGAGGATGTGGGCAATGCGGATCCCCAGGCGCTGAGCCTGGCAGTGGCTGCCGCCCAGGCTGTAGAGAGGCTGGGCATGCCCGAGGGCCGCATTCCTCTGGCCCAGGCGGCGGCATATGTGGCCTGCGCGCCCAAGAGCAATGCCGCCTACCTGGCCATAGACGAGGCCCTGGCCCGGGTGCGGCAGCAGGGTTTTTTGGAGCCGCCGGGGCATTTGCGGGATGCGCATTATCCGGGTGCGGCCGCCTTGGGCCATGGCCAAGGATATCTCTATGCCCACGATTATCCGGACCACTATGTGCGGCAGCAGTATATGCCTTATGAGTTGTCCGGCAGGGAGTTCTACCGGCCGGACGGCCAGGGGTATGAGAAGCGCATTATGGAGCATATGTCCAGGCTGCGGGGCAGGGATTAGAAGAGAAAGCGGACCAGCTGGGCGTAGATATCGCTGTTCTTGTGCCTCCAGCTCTCGCAGACCTTATAAGCCATATCCTTGGCCGGCAGGGAGAGCTGTATGCGCACCAGTTCCTCCTCGCCTTCCTTGAGCGTCAGCAGCGCATCGAAGCCCCCCTTGTCGTTGGGGTAGACCTCAGAGGCCACGCTTTGATTTTCTTGGAACAATTGACGGTTTTTTGATAAATAATCTATTATTTCCCTTCGTATATCCGGATGAATGCGGCCGGAGAAATACCCAATGGCCTCCAGGCCCTCACTGCTGATATGGGCAAAAGTCTGTCCGGCCCGGTGATCCAGCAGCAGCATATCGCTGCTCTCCAGCTGGGCTGCGGATTCCTGCAATTCCAAAAATCCCATATAATCCTTAGCCAGGAAGAAATCCCCCATCTGCGCCAGAGAGAGGGGCTGCCGGGCTTTTTCCAGCATAAAGAGCAGCATGAGTTTGTATAGGGAAAGCGCCTCTGCGTGCATCTCAAATTCGCTCCCGCACGGCCTGTGCCACCAGGGGCGCCACCCGGGGGTCAAAGGCCTCCGGCACTATGTAATCCGGACACAGCTCCCGGTCAGACACCAGGGAAGCTATGGCCTGGGCGGCGGCCAGCTTCATCTCATCGGTGATGCTCCTGGCCCTGCCCTCCAGCGCGCCCTTGAATATGCCGGGAAAGGCCAGCACATTGTTGATCTGGTTGGGGAAGTCGCTGCGGCCCGTGCCTATGATGCCTGCGCCGGCCTCCCTGGCCAGATGAGGCAGTATCTCCGGAACGGGATTGGAAAGGGCGAAGAGTATGGCGCCGGGCCTCATGGAGGCCACCATTTCGGGGCTGACGGTATTGGGGCCGGACACGCCTATAAATACGTCCGCCCCCCGGAGGGCCAGGGCCAGATCCCCTTGGATGTCCTCGGGGTTGGTGCGCAGGGCCATCTCTTTTTTGACGGCGTTCAGGCTGGCATCCGAGGGGTGCAGTATGCCCTTGCGGTCCAGCAGCAGTATGTGGCGGCAGCCGTAGAGCAATAGCAATTTGGTGATGGCCACGCCTGCGGCGCCTGCGCCGGCTATGACTATGCGTATGTCCTCCTTGGCCTGCTTGGTCAATTTCAGCGCATTGATCAGCGCAGCCAGCACCACTATGGCCGTGCCGTGCTGGTCGTCATGGAATACGGGTATGTCCAGCCTTTCCTTGAGCCTGTCCTCTATTTCAAAGCAGCGGGGGGCGCTGATGTCCTCCAGGTTGATGCCCCCCAGGCCCGGAGCCATGGCGGCTATGATTTCCACCAGCGCATCCGTATCCTGGGTGTCCAGGCAGATGGGAAAGGCGTTGACCCCGCCAAATTCCTTGAACAGAACGGCCTTGCCTTCCATGACAGGCATGGCGGCGGCAGGGCCTATATTGCCCAGGCCCAGAACGGCGCTGCCGTCAGATACCACGGCTATGGTGTTTTGCTTGATGGTATAGGTATAAGCCAGGGAGGGATCCCGCTCTATGGCCAGGCAGGGATGGGCCACGCCGGGGGTGTAGGCCAAGGCCAGATCCTCCTTGGTGGCCACAGGGGCCTTGGGCGTGGTGTCCAGCTTGCCCTGCCATTGGGCATGCAATTTTAGGGCCAATTCCTTGTTGTCCATCTTAGCATCCTCCTCAATAACGTGAAATATTTAACAATTATAGGCCAAAAAGAAAAAGGGCTGCATGAGCCCTGGTTTACGGTTCCCTTTTGGCGTTTTTGTGCTTGTACATACGCTGGTCTACGGCATCCAAAATGGCTTCGGCATCCAGCTGGTTGTCCGGCCCCACATAGAGTACGCCATAGCTGTAGCTCATGGAATAACCGGCGCTGTCAGCCAGTTCCTGCAGCCTCTGGTTGGCCAGATGGTTGCGGCTCTGGGCAAAATCGGCATCGCATTCCTTGAGCAGTACGGCAAATTCATCGCCGCCTATGCGGCATATGATGTCCTCCTGGCGGAAGGATTCATACAGCAGCTTGCACACGGCCAGAATATAATCGTCGCCGCTGGCGTGGCCGTGCTGGTCATTGACGCCCTTGAGATTGTCCAAGTCTATATAACAGATGGAAAAGGGTATGCGCCTGGCCACGAAATCCTGCAGGCTCAGCATAAAATAATGGCGGTTGTAGGCCTTGGTCAGAGAGTCCGTATAAGCCATCTGCAAAATATTGTTTTCCTTTTGCCTCTGGCTGGTCTTGTCGCTGATCAGATAGGCCAGCGCCGGCTTGCCCCTCCATTCCATGGGAAAGGAACGGCTCTCGAAAAAGAGGTCCTGTATCTCGCCGTTGGGGTCCAGTATGTGTATCTCCCTGGCTTTTTCCACGCTGCGCCTGTGAGGGCTTTTGCTCTTTTCTATCAATTGATTGTACAAAAAACTGCGGTAAAGGCTAAAAGTCAGCGCTTTGGGATTTTGGAAGAGCAGTTCCTCTTCCGGCTGGGAATAGACCAGGATCAGATCCTCTGTGCTGTCCGTCAGGGCAGTCAGCAGGGATTGGGCCTGTTCCAGGGAATTGGAGGCCCGGGGGTGGCTGGCATACAATTGGGCATACCGGCCCGCCAGTTCCTCCAGGGAAGCGCCAAGGGCGGCAAAATCCCCAGTCAGCTCCAGCCCTCCCTCCGGTGGGAGGCCTTGTTCCAAAAGGCCTTTTATATAGGCTTGCATACGTCCAATACTCTCTCGCACTATACCATCCTCATAGGGAAAATAGGCCAATCGAAATCCTATGCCATTATTATACCCTATATGGTGGAAGTGTCAAGGAGAGGGAGGGATGGGGTTAGGGGAAAGACTGTATGTATCTGCGAGAGGGAACAGTATCAGTCTGCCTGGACGATCCTTGCCATTCCGGAATGGGTGCATACGTTCAAATGTTATATGGAAGTCCGGACTATTCTCCAAGGGCTATTCTTCTTTGAGTTGTTTTCTGCCGGCAAAGCTTTCAGTCATCCCCGGCCCTATTTTTTTGTGAATAGAAAAAGGATTTGACCGGGCAATAGCGTATATTATTATTAGGGAGGAAAAAGGGGATGACCATACGGAAGAGATTGGAGCAGTGGGAGAGGGAGTACTTAAGCCCTTATGCGGCCTTGAGCCAGCGGTCCTATGGCAGGCAAAGGCCGGAGGAGGAGTGTGATATACGGCCGGTCTTTCAGAGGGACAGGGATCGCATTATCCACTGCAAGGCCTTTCGCCGGCTCAAGGACAAGACCCAGGTATTTCTGACTCCGGAGGGGGACCATTACCGCACACGGCTGACCCATACGCTGGAGGTATCCCAGAATGCGCGTACTATAGCCAAAGCGCTCAGGCTTAATGAGGAGTTGGCCGAGGCCATAGCCCTGGGCCATGACCTGGGGCATACGCCCTTTGGCCATGCGGGGGAGAGGGCTTTGAACAAGGTCTGCCCCCTGGGCTTTGAACACAGCGACCAGAGCGTGCGCATGGTGGACCTTTTGGAGAAGCGGGGTCAGGGCCTGAATCTCACCTATGAGGTGCGGGACGGCATTTTGAACCACCAGACCTCCGGCAGCCCCCGGACGCTGGAGGGCAAGATCGTGCGTCTGTCGGACAAGATCGCCTATATACACCATGATATGGATGATGCAGTGCGGGGCGGTCTGCTGACTGAAGAGGACGTGCCTGGGGATATAGTGGAGATAGCCGGCCGCACCAGCGTGGAGAGGCTCAATTGCTTTATTCACGATATAGTGACCAACAGTATGGGCAAGGGGGATATAGTGATGTCTGCGGAGGTGGGGGGGGCCATGTCCAGACTGCGCGCCTTTATGTTCGAACGTGTGTACGAGAATAGAGAGGCCAAGAGGGAGGAGCGCAAGGCCGAGCAGCTGATAGAAACGCTGTATGGCTATTATCTAAAACACAAGCAGGAGCTGCCCAGGGAGCTGTTGGCCATGCAGGATAGGGGAGAGCCTATAGAGAGATTGGTCTGCGACCACATCAGCTCCATGAGCGATCGCTTTGCCATATCCAAATATGAGGAAATCTACATACCCAAGTCCTGGTCTTTATAGGGGAGCATATGCGTTATTCCGAGCAATTCCTGGAACAAGTGCGGGAGCAAAATGATATAGTGGACGTGGTGGGCGGATATGTGAAGATCCAGCCCAAGGGGGGGAACTACTGGGGCTTATGCCCCTTTCACCGGGAGAAAACCCCCTCTTTCAGCGTGTCCAGGGACAAGCAGATTTTCCGCTGTTTTGGCTGCGGCAAGGGCGGAAATGTCATCACCTTTTTGATGGAGATGGAGAACTGCTCCTTTGTGGAGGCTGTGGCCGATCTGGCGGGGCGGGCGGGGCTGGCCATGCCGGATTTGCCTGAGGCCAAGGGGGAGGAGTGGGATAAGCAAAAAAGGCTGCTGGCCTTGAATAAGGAGGCGGCCAAATTTTTTTATTATCTGTTGCGCAGCCCCAAGGGGGAGCCGGGCAGGCAGTACCTGGACAAGAGGGGCATCATCCAGGCCATGCAGGAGGATTTTGGCCTGGGGTTTTCCGGACGGGGGGGCAGGGATCTGCTCGCCCATCTGGATAGGGCGGGATACAGCGGTCCGGAGATGGTGGAGGCCGGACTGGCCACGTATACGGAAAAGGACGGCTTGCGGCCATTTTTTTGGAACAGGGTCATATTTCCCATACAGGACAGGCGCGGGAGGGTCATAGGCTTTGGCGGCCGCATTATGGGCCAGGGGGAGCCAAAATACCTCAACTCCCGGGAGAATCTGCTGTTCAACAAGAGAAGAAACCTCTATGGCCTGCATCTGGCCATAAGGGCCAGGTCAGATTATGTCATACTCTGCGAGGGGTACTTGGATGTCATCGCCCTGCGAGCCGGGGGTTATGGCCAGGCCGTGGCTGCGCTGGGAACCGCTTTTACCCAGGAGCAGGCCAGGATTATGGCCCAATACTGGCCCAAGGCCTATGTGGCCATGGACAGCGATGGAGCCGGCGTCCAATCTGCGCTCAAAGCGCTGGAGCTGCTGCGAGGGGCCGGGCTGCGAGCCAAGGTCATAGACCTAAGCCCCCACAAGGATCCGGACGAGTTTCTAGGGGCGCTGGGGGCTGAGGCGCTGGAGGAGAGGATCAGCGGCGCCCAGAGCGGTTTTCTCTTTGCCATGGATCAGAGGCGGGGCAAGTACAGCATGCAGGATCCGGAGGAACGCAGCGCCTTTGCCAGGGAGGCGGCCGGAGTGCTGGCGGCCATGGAGGAGGAGGTGGAGAGGGAGCACTGCTTGCAGGCGGTAGCCCAGAGATACCAAATCCGGCAGGATATGCTCCGCCGCCTGGTGGGAGCCATGGACAGGCCTCCGGAGAATAAGGAGCAAAAGCCCGCAGAGGCAAAGGGAGGAGAGCTGTCGGCCAGAGAGCCGGACCAGGAGTTGCTGTTGGCCTGGCTGGCGGAGGACGGGGCCTTGTGCGATAGGGTACGGCCCTATATGGGGCCGGGGGATTTCGCTCCCGGACTCTGGCAGCGTCTGGCCATGGCCATTTTTGCCGGCCGGGCGGCGGGCAGTCCGCCTGTGGCGGCGGATCTGGTCAGCCTTTTTGCCGAAGAGGGGTTGCAGTCGGCGGCGGCCCGGATATTGGGCGGCGGAATGGCCGAGGGCGGGGAAGCGCCCTCGGAGAAGGATTTCTGGGCGCTGGTGTGCAAGGTGAAGGAGCAGTCCTTTCGCCGCCTCTCCAGTGGAGGGGATTTGGGGGACTGGGCGGCTCTGCTGGAGGAGAAGAACCGTCTGGATCATGTGAAAAAATTGGCCATGGGTTTATAGAAGGAGAGGTTTATGGACGAGAGCGGACAGTTGCGATTTTTGGAAAAAATGAAAGAATTGCTTTCATTGGCCAAAAAGAAAAAAAATGTGCTGGAATATCAGGAAGTTGTGGACTTTTTCTCTGACCTCTCCCTGGAGGAGGAGGTCATGGAAAAGGTGCTGGAGGCCTTGGAGCAGGATGGCGTGGACGTGCTTCGCATAGGCGAAGAGGAGGAAGAGATCATCCTGGGCGGCGATGACGAGGTGGATGTGGAAGCCCTGGATCTGTCTGTGCCGGACGGCATCAGCATAGAGGATCCGGTGCGCATGTACCTCAAGGAGATAGGCAAGGTGCCTCTGCTCAACGCCGATGAGGAGATAGTCCTGGCCAGGCGCATGGAGGAGGGGGATCCGGAGGCAAAAAAGCGGCTGGCAGAGGCCAATCTGCGGCTGGTGGTCAGCATAGCCAAGCGGTATGTGGGCCGGGGTATGCTGTTTTTGGATTTGATACAGGAGGGCAATCTGGGCCTGATCAAGGCGGTGGAAAAATTTGATTACCGGAAGGGGTACAAGTTTTCCACCTACGCCACCTGGTGGATACGCCAGGCCATCACCCGGGCCATAGCGGACCAGGCCAGGACCATACGCATACCCGTGCATATGGTGGAAACCATCAACAAATTGATACGCGCCAGCCGCCACTTGCTGCAGGAACTGGGCCGGGAGCCTTCGCCGGAGGAGATAGCCGAGTCCATGGGCCTGTCTGTGGAAAGGGTGCGGGAGATACTCAAGATCAGCCAGGAGCCGGTGTCTTTGGAAACGCCCATAGGCGAGGAGGAGGACAGCCACCTGGGGGATTTCATACAGGACGACAATGTGCCTGTGCCTGCGGAGGCGGCGGCCTTTACCCTGCTGCGTGAGCAGCTGATGGAGGTATTAGGCACCTTGACGGACAGGGAGCAAAAGGTGCTGCGGCTGCGCTTTGGCCTGGACGACAGCCGGGCCCGCACGCTGGAGGAGGTTGGCCGGGAGTTCAAGGTGACCCGGGAACGCATACGCCAGATTGAGGCCAAGGCCCTGCGGAAGCTGCGCCATCCCACCAGGAGCCGGAAGCTGAAGGATTATCTGGATTGATGAGGCGGCAGTGGCTTGCTCTTGGGCATGGTACGGATGCAAAAAAGGGGGGTGGATGATGGCCGAGGGTATGGATTTTTTGCCGGAGGAGCTGTGGGCCAGCATATCTGCTATGCACGGCATGGGTATATTTTGGAAGGACAGGCAGAGGCGCTTCCTGGGGGCAAACCGGTACTTCCTGGATTTTTACGGCTTTGACTCTCTGGATGCCATACTGGGCAGGACGGACGAGGACATGGGCTGGCATCCCCATCCGGATTTTTTCTGCCAGGATGAATTGCGGGTATTGCAGGGGGAAACCACTAGCATGGTCAAGGGGCAGTGTATGGCCATGGGAGAGCAAAAGACCATAGTGGCCAGCAAGCGGCCCATCTTCCGGGATGGGGAAGTGGTGGGCCTGATGGGCTATTTCCTGGATATGACGGAGGAGTATAAGCAGAGAGAGCATCTCAAATGGATAGCGGATACGGATGCGCTGACGGAGATTATGAACAGGCGTTCTTTTGAGCGGGAGCTGGAGCTGTGGTTTGCCCGGGGCATCAAAAGCGGCAATGTGCTGTCCTGTCTGATGTTTGACATAGACCAATTCAAGCCCTACAACGATTACTATGGACATCCCGCCGGGGACGGCTGTCTGCGGAAAGTGGCTGCGGCCGCCAGAGAGGCTGTCTGGGAGCGCGGCGGCATTATCGCCCGCTACGGAGGGGAGGAGTTTGTCGCCCTGCTCTGCGGAGACAAGGCCCTGGCCCAGAATGCGGCGGAGAGGATACAGCAGGCTCTGGCCAGAGAGGCCATACCCCATGAGAAATCTACGGTTTCGGAGGTTGTGACCGTCAGCATAGGCATAGAGAGCGCCTATGCCAAGGATATGCTGGAGTGCTGGGATTATATAGCCAATGCAGATAAGGCGCTGTATCTGGCCAAGAAAAGGGGCCGTAACCGCATTATCCATTGGATAGACTGCGATGAGGAAGTGGAGAGGGATTGAGGATGGGAGAAGAAGTGGTTAAGCAGCAGGAGCAGGCGCCTCTCAGAGAGCCGGAGGGCGGCGGGGGGCAGGAGCGGAAGAGGCGGCCTTGGAAGCGCTTCTTGCTTTTGGCCATATTGCCGGCCCTGGCACACGCTTGTTTGCAAGTGCTGGTGGGTATAGGTATAATGGTAAAGCTGAGCGTGGACATAGCCTTGGCCCATGGGCAGGGCCAGGGGCCGGAGTTGGGTGCCCATGCCCTGGATGCGGCCTATCAAGCGGCCGTGCCTACGGCGGTGTTCTGGCTGCATCTGCTCAGCATACCTGTCTTTGGACTGTGGCTTAGGAGCGCGGCCAAAAAGTGGCAATTCTATCCCCCCGGCATTCGGAGAAAGCCTTGGGCGGCCATATTGCCCTTAGGCCTGGGCATGAGCTTGTTGGCCCACGGCATGGTGATGGCAGGTGCAGTCTTTGCGCCAAAGATGTATGACGATTATGTGAAAATGATGGAGTCTGCCGGCTTTGGCCAGAGCGCCATATCCATCATAGCCGCCGTGCTGCTGGCGCCCATAGGCGAAGAAATCGTCTGCCGGGGACTGACCCTGCATTATGGACGTATGTTCTTTATTCCCTTCTGGGGGGAGAGAGGGGGCTTTTGGGCGGCCAATGTCTTGCAGGCCCTGGTATTTGGCCTGATCCACGGCGATGTGCTGCAGGGAGTATATGCCTTTGTGCTGGGGATGGTGTTGGGGCTGGTGGCGCAGTATATGGGCGGCTTGGGGCCGGCCATCTTTGCGCATTTTCTGGTCAACGGACTGTCTGTCTTTGTGTTCTCCATCTGGTTTGTCGATCTGCCGGACAGTCCGGCCAATATGGCCATATTGCTGGCTCTGGGCGCACTGCTGCTCTGGGCAGGATTTTGGCCCATCCGCAGGGTTAGAGCGGAGGGATGGGAGCAGGCATAAGCTGTATATGCACCTGGTCGGGTCTTGGAAGTTCGCCCCCTTTAGGTATTAAAAAAAATTAAGTTTTCCCGGACCGTATTTGGGATATAATATGTGTATAGGGAGGTTGCGGTATATTGCGGTATCCATTTGGGAGAAAATTGCATAAGGATCCCTCGGTCCTGGCTTTGGAGGAGGCCATGCGGCAAAACCGCCTCAGCGGCCGGGCCAAGGCCCATTCCCAAAAGCGCCGCCTCAGGCAGCAGGTGTTGGGTGTGTTGTACCTGTTGCCCTCCTTTGTCGGGGTCATGGTTTTTTTCCTCATCCCCTTTGCCGTGGTGTTCTTTTATTCCCTGGTCAATGACCCGGTGAACAAGCAGTTTGTGGGTGTGGACAATTTTGTCCAGGTGGCGGGCAACGGGGCCTTTGTCCGCGCTGTACAAAACAGTCTGATTTTTTCCTCCATAGCCGTGCCCCTGGCCGTATCCCTCTCCCTGCTTCTGGCCCTGGTGCTGGAGAGCCGGCTGCCTTTTCGCAGCCAGTTCCGGAGCTTCTTCCTCAGCCCCATGATGGTGCCTGTGGCCTCGGTGGTGCTGATCTGGCAGGTGCTGTTCCACTACAACGGAGCGGTGAACCAGGCATTGATCAGCCTGGGAGGGGGCAAGATCGACTGGATGAAATCCTCCTACTCCTACCTGGTCATAGTCATATTGTTCCTGTGGAAAAATTTGGGATACAATATGATACTGTTTATGGCGGCCCTGGCCAATATTCCCAGGGATATTTTGGAGGTGGCCCGGCTGGAGAGCGCGGGGCCGGCGCGCATTTTTTTTACCATCAAGCTGCGCTACCTCTCCTCGGCCATTTTGTTTGTCACCATTATGTCCCTGATCAACTCCTTTAAGGTATTTCGGGAGGTGTACCTGCTGACCGGGGATTATCCCTATGACACATTGTATATGCTGCAACATTTTATGAACAATACCTTCCGCAGCCTGGATTACCAAAAGCTCTCGGCGGCGGCCATATGGATGTCGGCAGCCATGATATGCCTGATAGGCGTGTTGTTCCTGGTGGAAAATCACTTTGGCCGGGATATGGAAGCCTAGAAAGGAGGATGTTATGGCAGGCAGGGCCTTGGCCGTGCGCAAGAAGCTAAAGACCTGGGGCCGGTGGGCCAGACTGGCCTTGGCTGTGGCCGTGGCGGCATTCTTTGCCTTTCTGTTCCTCACGCCCATAGCGCTGACCATTACCAACTCCTTTATGTCCTCTTCGGAGATATCCGCCAATTATGGTGCCGTCTTTGCCACCACCAAATCCGGCGGCAAGGTCTATATTTCGGATCTGGTAAATTTGAAATTCATACCTGACATGGTCAGTTTTAACCAGTATTTTACTGTTTTACTGAAAAGTCCTGACTATTTATTAAAATTTTGGAATTCCGTCCTCTTGACCGGGCCTATAGTGTTTTTTCAGCTGGCCGTGGCCGCCTTGGCATCCTATGGTTTTACCATATCCAGGGGGCGGGTCAAGGAGATAGTGTTTTTTTCCTATATTATTCTGATGCTCATGCCCTATCAGGTCACGCTGGTGCCCAATTTCCTGGTGGCCAAGACCCTGGGCATACTGGACAGCCGCATGGCCATATGGCTGCCTGGGATTTTCTCCCCCTTTGCCGTTTTTCTCCTGACAAAGCATATGCGCCGAATACCCATATCCCTGATGGAGGCGGCCAGGATAGACGGAGCCGGGGAGTGGCAGATCTATGCCCGGGTATACCTGCCCTTGTGCAAGGGGGCCATTTGTTCGGCGGCCATACTGGTGTTTATGGATTATTGGAATATGGTGGAGCAGCCGCTGATATTGATGCCCAATGAGGAGCTGCATCCCCTGTCCGTGTTTTTGGGCAAAATCAATGCGGGTGAGATAGGCCTGGCCTTTGCTGTGGCCGTGATCTATATGATGCCCAGTCTTTTGGTATTCCTCTATGGAGAGGATTATCTGGTGGAGGGCATTACCAGCCAGGGCGGTATCAAGGGATAGGCCCCGGCGGAGAAAGGCGGTAGAATGGACAAGGACAATCAGAGGGAAAAGCCTGGGGATGGATTGACGGCGGGGGAGAGGCATGGCATACGCAGGCGGGAGTGGGTCAAGAATGCCGCCATTATTTTTCTGAGCCTGATGCTGGTTCTGACCTTCTTTTCCAACACCATACAGAACTACAGTCTGCCCCAGGTGGCAGCCCAGTACATACAGGCCGGATCCATCACTGCCAAGGTGCGGGGAACGGGAACGGTGGAGGCCCAGGATCCTTACAAGGTGCAGCTGCAGGAAACCCGCAAAATCGCTTCGGTTCTAGTCAAGGCCGGGGAGGACGTGCAAAAGGGGCAGCCCCTGTTCCTGCTGGAGGATGCCAAGAGCCAGGAGCTGAGCCAGGCCCAGGAGGAGCTGGATCAGGCCATTCTTGCCTTTGAAACTGCCCTGCTCAGCGGGGAACTCAGCGGAGCCTCCCTTTCTTTGGGCGGGGAGAGGTCCAGCGTGGCCAACTACCAGAGCCAGATCCTGGCGGCTGAGGATGCGGTCAGGCAGTGGGAGGCAAAGGAGGCCCAGTGGCAGAAAAAATCTGACGAGCTAGCCATGGCCATAGCCAAGCAGGGATATGTACAGGCGGATACCACAGAGGAGAGCAAGAAGATATCCGCGCTGGAGCAGCAGAAGCTGGCCAAGGAGGTGCAGCTCAAGGCTGTGGAGGAG
Organism: Acetatifactor sp.; assembly: GCA_041838515.1. Classification (GTDB taxonomy): domain Bacteria; phylum Bacillota; class Clostridia; order Lachnospirales; family Lachnospiraceae; genus JBGYPP01. The sequence goes on from JBGYPP010000083.1 coordinate 35,270, forward strand.
GAGATGTCCCTGTGGACATCCAAGCTGCAAAGCCTGGCCCTGGCCATGGAGGAGGAGAAAATACAGATAGCCGCATTGGAGGCGGCCAAGGCCAGCGTTTCCGCAGGAGATGCGGCCACAGTGGATGCGCAGATTGCGGGGAAGCAGACCAATATTCAGAATATAGAAGTACAGAGGCAGACCATAGCCGGCAGTATGGGAGAGGTGCAGGCCAGGCTCTCCGCCCAGCAGTCAGATCTGGCAAAAATACAGCTGGAGATACAGGCGGCCACCAAGGCCTTGGAGTCCAAGCAGGAGAGCAAGGGGGCCATAGCCAATTGGTCCGTGGACAAAATACAGACGGACCAGCAGCTCAAGGAGGCCCAGGCCCAGTTGGCCAAGGCTAAGGAGGCCAAGGCCAAGCTGATCTCCAATATAGCCAAGGAACTCAACCTGGATGCCCAGAGGGAAACCATAAGCCGCAAGCAGGAAAAGGTGGCAGAATTGACGGCCAAGAGTCTGGGGGCAACAGTGGAGGCGCCCATCTCCGGCAAGATACTGACTGTGGACATATCCGCCGGAGGGGAGACTGCCCCCGGAGCCAGCCTGGCTACCATACAGCCTCTGGGCAAGGGATATGCGCTGTCCTTTTCTGTCAGCAATGATCAGGCCAAGAAACTGTCTGTGGGCAGCCTGGCCGATGCGGTGAACGCTTGGAATTATGGAAATCTGACCATCAGGCTGACCCAGATCAAACCGGATCCCTCTGACCCCGGCAGCAAGAAGCTGCTGACCTTTTCCATAGAGGGGGATATAGCGGCCGGCGCCAGCCTGACCATCTCGGCTGGGGATAAGAGCGCCCAATACGATATGCTGGTGCCCAATACGGCTCTGCGGGAGGACAATAACGGCAAGTTCATACTGGTAGTGGAATCTAAGTCCTCCCCTCTGGGCAACCGCTATGTGGCCAGCCGGGTGGAGGTGGAGGTATTGGCCAGCGATGACAAGCAGACGGCCATCAAGGGAGCTTTGTACGGAGGGGAATTTGTGATCACCACCTCCACCAAACCTCTGGAGCCGGGCCAGCTGGTACGGCTGGCGGACGAACAGAAGTAGGCGGCCTATGGCAGGGATTTTGGGCTGGCTAAAGGCCAGAAAAAAAAGCTTTTGGATTTGCCTGGGGCTGTGGCTGTCTGTGGTGGCGGGCTGTCTGTTGGCCGGCTGGTGGCGCGGCTATATGGCGGCCTCTCTGGCGGATCAGGGGGCGGCTGGGCGTTGGGGCGGCGGGGTGGCCCAGATCAGTGTTTTTTTCTCCACTGGACAGGAACAGGTATTCGATTCTATACAGGAGTTCCGCCATGGCATAGATAAGGGTCTGGAGGAGGCCGCCATAGGTTTGGAGGATGGGCGCATATTCGCTCCGGACCAGCCGGCCCCCGCCCGGACCATTCCGGTTCAGGATGTGCCAGAACAGGCTGGGGCAGCCCAAAGCGGGCGGAGGCTCTGGCTGGACGCCTATAGCGGCAGGGGCAGCATCAGCCTCCAAGGGCCAAAGGGCAAGCTGGAGGGGCCGGCCATAGGCGTGGGAGGGGATTTTTTCTATTTTCACCCCCAGAATCTTATATACGGCCAGCATTTTTCCGATGCGGATTGGAACAGGGATTATATACTGCTGGACAGGGAGGCAGCCTGGCAGCTCTTTGGCGCGCTGGACGTGGCCGGGCAGATGGTCTATGCCGGCCCTTATCCGCTGGTTGTGGCTGGAGTTTTCAAGAAACCGGAGGGCGCGCTGGCCAGGGCGGCGGGTTTGGATGCCCCTTTGATCTTTTTGTCCGCCTCCAAATTGGAGGAGGCCGGAAGTTTCTCCGGCGTGAACCAGTATGAACTGCTGCTGCCCAATCCCGTGCCGGGCTGGGCAAAGAAATATGTGCAGGAAAAACTCAAGGTGGAGGAACAGGCCAGAATGGTGGTAGAAAATTCCGGCCGTTTCGATATATGGAGGCTTCTGCCCTTGCTGGGCAGCCCGGGATTGCGTTCCATGAGCCAAAAGGCCATACTCTACCCCTATTGGGAGAATTTGGCCAGGGCTTATGAGGACAGGGCTGCGGGGCTGGTTCTTCTGCAGCTGGTTCTGGCCGTGGCCGGGCTTTTGCCGCCACTGGCTTTGGGCGTCCGGGCTTACAGACGCAGGAGCTGGCGGTGGAGAGCGGTGGCGGTCAAATGGGCGGCTAAAGTATCTGACACCTTTGCCGCTATTTTGGCCGGCAAAAAGGGGATAGGGCAAATGGGGTTTAGACAAAAAGGAGGAGAAAAATGAGGCAAGAGAAGGGAAACAAGTCTGGAGCATGGGTCAGGATTTTGGCCCTGTCGCTGGCAGCGGCCCTGGGTCTGGCTGCCTGCGGAGGAAATAAAGAGTCTTCCGGGACGGCGGAAAACAATGCCCAGGTGGCGGCTGCGTCAAAGGAGAATGTGTTCTCTTATAAGGAGATAGAGCTGCCGGGCTTTGAAAACGGACTGTACTCGGCCTATGTGGCCAAGGAGGGGGATGGCTTTGTGTTGGTCAGCCCCCATGTGGATTATAGTTCTCTGGAGAATGTAGAGCAGCCGGCCGCCCAGGATGCCACTGTTGAGGAAGCGCCGGCGGGTATGCCGGAAACGGTGATCCAGGTGGTGCGCGGGGATAAGGATGGAGCCAACCTGGAGGCCAAGGACATACCCCTGGAATTGGGAGATGGGCAGCAGGAGTTCTGGGTACAGAACGTATACCCCGCCCAGGGCGGCGGCTTTGTTTTGCTTGCCAGCGTAAACCAGACCGAGGGTGAGGGGGAGGACGCCGTGTTCAGCCAGAGCTACCGACTGGTCAGGTTGGATGAGAGCGGGGCCGTTCAGTCAGATATGCCCCTGGACAGCTTGTTTTCCAGTGAGTATCCCTCCATTATCCATTTCTTCCCGGTAAAGGGTGGATGGGGCATGGTACTGGACCAGGAGGGCAAGGGCAGGCTGGTTATTTTGGATCAGGAGGGCAATGAGAAGGCCGCCTCGGATTTGGAGGGCAATGCCCACTATCAATTGGAGAAATTTTTGCCTGTGGGGGATGAGGCCTATTTCTTTGGTACTAAGGCCGATTCCGCCGGGCAGGTATTGACCAGGGTCGATGCGGAACAGGCCAAATTGGAGGAGGTAAAGGTGATTTCTACAGGGTATTCCTCCTGGTACTCTTCCCTGGCCATGGAAGAGGGCTTGCTGTATCTGTTGGATTACTCCAAAGGGGAGATAGCGCAGTACTCCATGGAGAGCGGAGAACTCAGCGCTTATATGAATTTTGTCAACTCGGACTTCCCCTATGGATCTATGGAAAAGCTGGTGAGCTTTGGCCAGGATGCTTTTTTGGGCTTCTTCGCTGACGATGCCACAGGCAAGTCCAAGGCGGCATTTTTTGAAAGGGTCAATCCGGAGGATATTGTAGACAAGCAGGTAATGGTGATAGGCTGTATGTATATGGATACGGAGGTGCGCCGCCGGGTGGTGGACTTTAACCGCAGCTCGGATAAGTACCGCATCACCATCAAGGATTACAGCCAGTATAATACCGAGGAAGATTACAATGCCGGCTATACCCGCCTCAACACGGACATACTCTCCGGCAATATGCCGGACATACTGTCCGTGGATTTTGGCACGGATGTCAGCAGCTATGAGAGCAAGGGGCTGCTGGCGGATATAGGCAAGCTAATGGAAGAGGACGGGGAAGTAAAAAAAGAGGATTTGCTGGAAAATATCATCAACGCCAACTCCAAGGACGGCAAAATATACCAGGCCATACCCTCTTTCTCTGTGCTGACCATAGCCGGCAAGACCTCCAATCTGGGCGGCCGCAAAAGTTGGACCATAGAGGAATTTTTGCAATTCAACGCCTCCCTGCCCGAGGGCGTAAAGACTTTTGGAGATCTGACCCAGGATCATTTCTTTGAAGTGCTGCTGATGTTTGCCGGCGCGGATTATATAGATCTGGATACAGGCAAGTGCCATTTTGACTCTCCGGAGTTTATCCAGACCCTAGAATTTGCCAAGAGCCTGCCGGCGACCATAGATTATTCGGAATATGAGTACGGCGGCATGGAGGATTATACCACCCAGTTCCGGGAGAATAAGACCATGCTGGTAAATATGTATCTGGGGGATCTGCGGGAGTACAACCGCCAGTATAACCAGTACTTTGCCGAGCCGGCTACCATGATAGGCTTTCCCAGCAAGAATGGCCAGGGTTCTGTTCTGCTGGGCATCAACGCCTATGCCATATCCGCCAAATCTCCCAACCAGGAGGGGGCCTGGGATTTTATCAAGCAATTTTATTCCAAGGAGTACCAGGAGAAGCTGAGCTGGGGCATACCTGTGTTGAAGGAGGCTTTCCTGGCCAAGGTACAGGAGCTGACAAAAAAGCCCTATTATATAGACAGCGACGGCAAGAAGGTGGAGTATGAGGACAGCTACTATGTCAATGATACGGAGGTCATCATACCGCCTATGACCCAGCAGGAGGCAGATGAGCTGGCCGCCTTTATTCAGGGCATAGAGAACCGTGGATATGCCAATGAGAATATCACCAATATACTCAAGGAGGAAACGGCTCCTTTCTTTGAGGGGCAAAAGACGGCGCAGGAGGTGGCCGGCATTATACAGAGCCGGGTACAGATCTATGTGGACGAGAATCGTTAAATGATAAACAAGCTTTGGAAAGCCTTGCCGGTAGGGGAAACTGCGGCTGCGGCTTTGCTGGTGGGGGCCGGCCCGGGTTTGGGAGTGGCCCCCAAGCCGCAGGCGGGGGATTGTTTGGTTGCCGTGGATGGGGGGTATATGCATTGCCTGGCTCTGGGGCTGGAACCGGATATGTGGATAGGGGATTTTGACTCCCTGCCGGCCCAGGGCATGGCTGCCATGGATGCGGCCTCCCGGTCCGGACGGCTGCTGTCCCTGCCCAGGGCAAAGGACGATACGGATATGATGGCGGCCATAGGCTGGGCGCTGGGCAGAGGATATAGGCGTTTTTTGCTCTATGGGGGCACAGGAGGCCGCTTGGATCACAGCCTAGCCAATATACACTGCCTGGAATACCTGCGCCGGTCCGGAGCGGCGGCTTGGATGCTGGATGGCGGGGAGGCTATAACCCTGCTTGGCCCCGGCCGGTATGCGCTGGAGGGGGAGGTGGGAGATGGCTTTTCCCTATTTGCCTGGGGAGGGGAGGCGTCGGGCTTGGATATAGCCGGGGCGGAGTACGGGCTGCATAAGGGGAGGCTGGGGCCGGAGTACCCCCTGGGCATCAGCAATGTGTTCGCCCGGGAGAGGGTGGAGTTGTATTTGGAAAAGGGCAGATTGGTATTATTTTGGCAAAAAAAGACCGGTGTATGGGGAGAGGAGGTCGTATGCGGCATGTGATGAGTCCCTTGGACTTGGGCGTGGAGGAGTTGGAGGAATTGTTTGACCTGGCCGGAGATATGGAGAAGCAGCCCGCCAGGTATGCCAAGGCCTTGGAGGGACGCATCCTGGCTACCTGCTTCTTTGAACCTAGCACCCGGACCCGGCTGAGCTTTGAGTCGGCCATGCTGCGGCTGGGGGGGCAGGTGTTGGGATTTTCCGAGGCTTCCAGTTCCTCGGCAGCCAAGGGGGAGAGTGTGGCGGACACCATACGTGTGGTGTCCTCTTATGCAGATATCTGTGCCATGCGGCACCCCCTGGAGGGCGCGCCCATGGTGGCGGCGGCCCATGCCTCCGTACCGGTGATCAACGCCGGGGATGGGGGACAGGAGCATCCTACCCAGACTTTGACTGATCTGCTGTCCATACGCTCCATGCTGGGCAGGCTGGACAATCTGCGGGTGGGTTTTTGCGGCGATCTTAAATATGGCCGCACGGTACATTCCCTGGTGGACGCCCTCTCCAGGTACGGGGGCAACCGCTTTGTCTTTATCTCTCCCAGGGAGCTGGCCATGCCGGAGGAGAGGTTGCAGAGAATAAAGGAGCAGGGACTGGAGTATGAGGCTTACTCGGACCTGGAGAGGGCCCTGCCTGAACTGGACATACTGTATATGACCCGCATACAGAGGGAGCGTTTCTCGGATCCGGAGGAGTATGCCCGCCTCAAGGATTGCTATGTGCTGGACGGGGCCAAGATGGGGCTGGCCCGGAAGCATATGCTGGTGCTGCATCCCCTGCCCCGGGTCAATGAGATCGCCGTGGAGGTGGATGCAGATCCCCGGGCGGCATATTTCTCCCAGGCCCGCTGGGGGGTCTATGTGCGCATGGCTCTGCTGCACACTCTGCTGCTGGATGCAAAATTTCACCAGCGGCCGTCTAAGGCCTGGCTGGAGGGCGCAGACGCCCAGGAGAAAGTCTGCGCAAACCCCCGCTGCATCACCAAAGTGGAACAGGGCATAGAGCGGCTGGCCCGGGGTGGGGCGAGGTGCGCTTATTGCGGGGGGAGTTTGCAGGGGGATTGCTGAGCTGAAAGAGGGAAAAGGCGTATGGGTTCTTGCCTGGCGGACAGAGCAAGAGTATTGCCGGCAAGCAAGGATTCAAGCAATACGGGCATAAGATGTGAAGTAGAGATGTGCAGATACATTGGGGGTGTTGCAGTAACGATTTTTAATCATTACTGCAACACCCCCTTAACTTTGTGTAAAGAAAAAGGGCATCGCGCTAACTTAGTTAGTGCGACAGCCCCAATGATTGCTGATAAGGGGATAAGAGAATAGTGTTTTTGTTTCTGTGGTGGAATTGGCTCTGATAATTAAGCCATTTGATGATGGATTAAAGGAAAACAGGGGCATTGGCCACAGGACAAAGCAGAGTAATAGGATATTTGGAGCAATCTTTTTCCAAACTGCAGTCTATACAATCAAAGAAGCAGATTTCCATCGAAATCTGCTTCTTTGATCTATGGAGATAGTGGGACTTGAACCCATGACCTCTTGCATGCCATGCAAGCGCTCTCCCAGCTGAGCTATACCCCCATGTTGTGTGTTTGGGAAGACTTCCCTAAGACAATAGATAGTATAGCAAAAAAAGATGAGAATGTAAAGATAGACTTTTTGGAATATTATCAAACCAATATCGGTTTTTGCGGGAAAAATCCCATAACATTTTCTGTTTTTCTGTTGATGAAAAATAGAGCCGTATGCGCTAGAATACTTAGTAAGAAAAGGATTGGAGCACAGCAGGGCTAGCTGCCCAAGGAGGAGTTATGTTTCGAGAGAGGAAGCGTTGGGTATTTTTCGGCCTGCCTTTTACATTTACCGTCTATGAGATCAAGGAGGAGGTGCTGACCATCAATAGCGGATTTTTGCAAAAGGTGGAGAATGGCTGCTATATGTACAAAGTGCAGGATGTGGAGCATAGGGCATCCCTGATGGAGCGCATTTTTGGCCTGGGGACGGTGGTGTGTTACACGGGGGATACCACCCATCCCACCATACATTTGCTGCATATACGCAATTCCAAGGAGATCAAGGATTATATTTTTCATGCCTCAGAGGAGGCGCGCCGCCGCCGGCGCACCGTCAACATGGTGGATATAGGCGTGGAGGATGTTGCAGAGTAGGCTGCCGGTCCGGCGGGGAGAATAGAGCCAAGGCCGAGCATATTGGCCATTTGGCATTTTTTGCGCCTAATATTTCAATCTTGACATTGCTATTTCGGGGAGAAAGCCGTGGGATACAGGCAGATGATGTTGTTTCGGGAGGCTCTGGCCGCCAGAGGCATGGGCCGGGGCTTGGAGGCCCACAGGGAGCTGTGCTGCCGGCTGGGAGATCCCCAAAACGCCACAGAGTGGGTACATATCACCGGCACCAACGGCAAGGGTTCTGTGGGCGCTTTTTTGGAGGCCATACTGCTGGAGGCCGGCATAAAGCCGGGCCGGTATTTCAGCCCGGCTCTGGAGCATCCTTTGGAATGTATACGGGCGGGCGGCAGGGCCATCAGTAAGATATCCTATGGGCGGCATATGGAGGCCATAAAAAGGGCCGTGGAGGATATGGAGAGGGTGGGGAGCCCTCTGCCCAGCCTATTTGAGGCGGAAACGGCCTTGGCCTATCTATATATGGGCCACCGGCGCTGCGGGCTGGGGCTGCTGGAAGTGGGCATGGGCGGCTTGGAGGATGCCACAAACAACATACCGCCGCCGCTGGTATCCGTATTTTGCCCCATAGATTTGGACCATGGGGCATACCTGGGGCGGGATCTGGCTTTGGTGGCCGGACATAAGGCGGGCATACTCAAGTCCGGCAGCCTGGCCGTCAGCGCAGCCCAGCCCAGGGAGGCCTGGGAGGTTTTGGAGGCGCAGTCCGCCCGCCTCGGGGTGGTCCTGCGCAGGGCCGGAGAACCGGAGGCTATCTCCTGGGATGGGCGCAGGCAGAGATTTTCCTATGGGCATTTGCATGACCTGGAAATCTCCTTGGCGGGCAAACATCAGACGGCCAATGCAGCCCTGGCGATAGAGGCGGCATGGGCCTTGGCCGAAAAGGGGTATGCCATCAGCCAGGAGGATATACGCAGGGGCCTGGCGGCGGCGCAATGGCCCTGCCGTATGGAAATCTTACATGGCAGGCCTTTGGTCCTGCTGGACGGCGCCCACAATGCCCACGGGGCCTTGGCCTTGGCGGAGAGCCTGGAGGCCTATTATCCGGCGATGCGCAAGATTTTCGTGCTGGGTATGTTGGCGGATAAGGATGGTCAGTCCATGCTGGAGGCTATGGCGCCCCTGGCGCAGCATATTCTGACCATTACCGTTCCGGACAATGCCAGGGCTATGACGGCCTTGGATCTGGCTGAGTTGGCAGGGCGTTTCCATAGCCGGGTCAGCGCAGCGGCGAGCTTGGAGGAGGCCTGGGAGTTTGGCCGCCTGCTGGCGGGAGAGGACGGCATGGTGGTGGCCTGGGGTTCCTTGGCCTTTCTGCAAAGGTTTAGGGCTGTGGCTCTGGGGTATGGACATGGCCAGAAAAAGCGTAGGGCGAAGAGGTGATTAGGGGATAATATGGTAGATGAACAAAAGGCGCAGGCGGCCATACGCATGCTGCTGGAGGCCTGCGGCGAGGATCCGGACAGACCTGGCCTGGCAGATACGCCCAGGCGCATGGCCAAGATGTACGCTGAACTGCTGGCAGGCATGGATGCCCGGGCGGAAGAGCATTTGCGCACCCGTTTCCCAATGGAGGAGGGGGGGCATGGTGGTGGAGAGGGATATTCCGTTTTACTCTCTCTGCGAGCATCATATGCTGCCTTTCTTTGGCAAGGCGCATATAGCGTATTTGCCGGGTGAGGGCGTGGCCGGCCTGAGCAAGCTGGCCAGGACGGTGGAGGTCTTTGCCCGCAGGCTGCAATTGCAGGAACAATTGACGGCGCAAATAGCCGATGCGCTGATGGAGCATTTGGGCGCAAAAGGGGTGATGGTGGCTCTGGAGGCGGAGCATTTGTGCATGACCATGCGGGGGGTCAAAAAGCCTGGCTCCACAACCGTCACCTTTGCCAAGAGGGGGCTGTTTGACCGGGATGCCTGGTACCAGGAGGCATTTTTGGCCTCTATGCGAGGATTGGGCCGTGGATAGGGTGGATGCCATACTGGCGCATGGCGGCTTCCGGGAGGCCATGGAAAAAAATGCGCTGGCTGAGCTGGACAGGCCTTTTTGCCGCCATGACCTGGGGCATTCTTTGGATGTGGCCAGGCTGGCCTGGATAGACAATCTGGAGAGGGGGCTGGACCAGGACAGGGAGCGGGTATATGCCGCAGCCCTGCTCCACGACATAGGCCGGCACGAGCAATATGCCCGGGGCATACCCCATGAGAGGGCGGCTATAGAGCCGGCTGGGGAGATATTGGCGGATTGCGGCTTTGGGCCGGAAGCTATAGAGTCCATATTGGCCGCCATATCCGGCCACAGGGACAGCGCCATGGCTATGGATATGGGGCTGCCGGGTTTGCTGTATAGGGCTGACAAGGCCTCTAGGGCCTGTTTTGCCTGCCCGGCTGAGGGAATTTGCGATTGGGGAGAGGAAAAAAAGAACAGAAAAATCCGGGGCTGAGTGCCGGGAGGGTTGTATGCGTATAGGCAATAGGGATTTTGCCATAGGGAAGCGGACCTACGTAATGGGCATATTGAATGTGACGCCGGATTCCTTTTCTGACGGCGGTCTGTGGATGGAGAGGGATGTCGCCCTCCGGAGGGTGGAGCAGATGCTGGAGGAGGGGATGGACATATTGGATGTGGGCGGCGAGTCCACCCGCCCCGGCCACAGCATGGTGCCAGACTGGGAGGAGATAGAGAGAGTCATACCCATTATAGAGCAGATCAAGGAGCGTTTTGATGTGCCCATCTCCCTGGACACCTATAAGAGCAAGGTGGCCAAGGCCGGCATAGCCGCCGGAGTGGATATGATCAATGATATCTGGGGTTTGCGTTATGACGGCAGGATGGCCCAGGCCGTGGCGGATAGCGATGTGCCGATCTGCCTTATGCACAACAGAAATGAGGCCATATACAAGGATTTCGTCCAAGAGGTTTTGGCGGATCTGGGGGAGAGCATAGAGCTGGCCCGCTCCGCTGGCATAGCTGACGACCGTATCATCCTGGATCCCGGGGTGGGATTTGGCAAAACATTCAGACAAAACTTGCAAATATTAAACAATTTAGAGATGCTGAATATGTATGGTTATCCACTGCTGTTGGGCACCAGCCGCAAGTCCGTCATAGGCCTGGCCTTGGATCAGCCCGTGGACGGGCGGGTGGAGGGCACTGTGGTGACCACTGTGCTGGGCGTGATGAAGGGCGTGTCCTTTGTCCGCGTCCATGATATCAAGGAGAATGTGCAGGCCATACGCATGATAGAAACCATATTGAACAGCTAGGAGGCTGACAGGTGGAGGATGTAATACGCATCAGGGGTCTGCAGGTCTATGCTTTTCATGGGGTTTTGCCCCAGGAGAAGGAACAGGGGCAGATGTTTGTCATCAATGCGGATCTGTATGGGGATTTTTACCGGGCGGCAAAGGAGGACGATCTGTCCCAGTCTGCGGATTATGGGGCCATATGTATTTTTTTGCGGCATTGGATGCGACACCATACCAAGGAATTGCTGGAAACTGTGGCCCAGGAGATGGCCTTGGAGGTGCTTAGGCAGTACCCGGCCATAGACTGGCTGGAGATGGAAGTGGGGAAAAAGACTCCGCCCATACCCCTGCCCCTGGAGGGCGTATCTGTCTGTGTGCGCAGGGGCTGGGTCAAGGCGTACCTGGGCTTGGGCGCCAATCTGGGGCAGCCGGAGGCCCAGATACGCAGGGCTTTGGGCGAGCTGGAGGCCCATGGGGATGTACGGCTGCTGCGCCTATCCTCCCTGGAGTGGACCAAGCCCTATGGCGGCGTGGAGCAGGGGGATTTCCTCAACGGAGTTGCGGAGATAGAAACCCTGCTGCCTCCGGAGGAGCTGCTGGCCCTTTGTCAGCGGTTGGAGGCTGAGGCCGGGCGGCAAAGAGAACAGCGTTGGGGGCCTAGAACACTGGATCTGGACATATTGTTCTATGGGCAGGGCTGTGTGGATAAGGGGGATCTGCGCATACCCCATGGGGATTTGGCCAACAGGGCCTTTGTGCTGGAGCCGTTGTGCCAGCTGGCGCCGGGCCTGACCCATCCTGCCTATGGAAGGACGGTGGCACAGCTCTTGGAGGCATTGAAACGCAGGGAGGGATGACTTTGACGGAATTTATGCATTTGCCGGAGGAAGAGGCCCAGGCCTTGCGGGAAATCATGCCGCCGGTAGAGCTTTTGCAGGAGCTGGGGGATTTTTATAAGGTGTTTTCCGAACCCACTCGACTGAAAATACTATTTATGTTAAAAAATAGGGAATTGTGCGTTTTTGACATAGCACAATTGCTGGAAATGCATTCTTCTGCCATATCGCATCAATTGCGCATACTCAAACAGATGAGCCTGGTGCGCAACCGCCGTGAGGGCAAGTCTGTGTATTACTCCCTGGCGGACGGGCATATAGAAACCATTCTGAGCCAGGGTCTGGACCATATAGAGGAGTAAGAGAGCGCCTGGAAGGCATGGCTTAGGGACTTGCACCTCCGGGAGAGCCATAGCCGGAGCCATTATTTGCGCAGGAGGGCCATTCCCCGTTCAGGGCTCTTAGGTGGGAAATACCGTGGGCAAGCCTGGCGCGACTAGGCCTATGCTCTATTGTTTCGAAATATCCTTGATGGGAGCATGGTTGGAAGTACACGCATAGACACAAAAACCCCCGCAGCCGGCATTTGGGCGCAGGGGGTTTTTATCATTTTTGGATTGTGAAAACCAGCCCTATCAGGGTCTGCCGGGTCTGGCTGTCAGCCGCTTTATTGCGCCTTTGCCGCCGCATCCCTGGCCGCCGTAAAGGGGCCAAAGCTGGTCTGCCCATAGCCGGTGCGGTAGCAGATATCCGTCTGGCCGTATTCCTGGAAGTAGACGTAGCGGCTGGTCATATTGATGGCCGTGTATGTGCCCTCGGAGAGGGTGGTGGCTTCCCCGCCCTCGGTGGATATAAATTTCAAAGCCGGAGCTTCTTGGACTGTGTGGGCTGTCTGGTAGTAAATATATCCGTTGCCTACGTTAAATGCGTCCACCCTGTCCTCTACCAGCAGCTCCCTCTCCCCGGAACGCAGATTGAAGCGGGATATGCCGTATTCCGCCTCCAAATCCAGAAAATAGATCCAATCCCCGTCCAGCGTTGGATACCACATGGAGATATCGGCCACCTGGCTGGTGGAGCCGGTGGCGGCCTCCATCCTGTAGAGGCTGTGGTCTGTCTGATTGCCATTAAAATAGATATACCCCTCGGCGGCGCTGGAGGGCATCAGCGTGTAGGCGGCCAGAAGGGTCTGGTCCTTGCGGTCCGTGCCTATACGGATCAGTTCCTGTGTGTTGGGGCCGGTGACCAGCAGGAAAAGGTGGTCATCCACCAATTGGGCGCCGTGGACATAATCCCGGGTGATGCCCTGGGCCTCCTTGCCGTTCTTTCGGCAGCGGTTGAAGGCGTGGATCTGCAGTACGCCTCCCAGACCCGTATTGCCGCCGGAGCCGGATTGGAAATAGTAGAGATGCTCCTGGCCGGCCAGGATCAGCGAAGCTGTGGTGCCTACCAATTTGCGCAGATTTTGTTCGTCAGGAGTCATGGAGTATATGCTGCCGTGATCATAGGCGTTGGCGAAGTACACCAGGCCGTCAGATTCGCAGAAGTATCCCATATTGTTGAGATTGCCTCCGGTATTGCCTATGGTGCCGGGGGGATTGGGCGCCACCCGCCCCTTGAGGTAAAAGCCGGCCGCCATGGCTCCGGATAGGAGCAGAAAGGCGACTATCAGCAATATGCGCACCAACCATTTTTTCATAAAGCACCTCCCCAAAAATCCCCTTAGAATTGCTACCCTTATAAAAAGTGTAGCAAAGGGGATGAAATTGGTCAATGCCCAAAAAAACAACAATTTCCACAGAAAAACAGGGCAGAAACAAACAAAAAACCACAACAATAGAAGAAAATCCTTGACCGATGGCTTGTTTTTGTATTATAATTGGCCTAGATTTTGGAGGGCGGGCAGATGAGAAGATCAAATCGTTTTGTAACCTTGGAGCAGAGGCCGGTCAATAAGGACGGCTTTATAAGGGAATGGCCGGAAAAGGGCTTTACCGCCATGAAGAGCCCTTATGACCCGGAACCCTCACTGGTCATCTCCGGAGGCCGTGTGGTGGAGATGGATGGCAAGCGGGAAGAGGATTTTGACTTTATAGACCGTTTTATCGCCGATTATGTGATACGCAAGGACAGGGCGGCGGAGTGCATGTCCTTGGCCAATGTGGACATAGCCAAGAAGATTGTGGACATACATGTCCCCCGCAAGGAGGTCTTGCGCATTATCAGCGGCATTACCCCGGCCAAATTGGCGGGGGTGATCAATGAGCTGAATGTGGTGGAGCTGATGTTTGCCATGCAGAAAATGCGCGCCCGCAAGGTGCCGGGCAATCAGGCGCACATCACCAATCTCAAGGACGATCCCGTGCAGATTGCGGCGGATGCGGCGGAGTGCGCGCTGAGGGGGTTCTCCGAGGAGGAAACCACCATGGGCGTGGCCAGGTATGCGCCCTTTTTGTCCATGGCGCTGCTGATAGGCTCCCAGGTGGGACGCAGGGGCGTGCTGACCCAGTGTTCGGCTGAGGAGGCGACGGAGCTGGAGCTGGGCATCAGGGGGTTGACCACTTATGCGGAAACCCTGTCGGTGTACGGAACAGAACAAGTGTTTGTTGATGGGGATGACACGCCCTATTCTAAGGCCTTCTTGAATGCGGCTTACGCCTCTAGAGGCTTGAAGGTACGCTTTACCTCCGGGGCGGGATCCGAGGTGCTGATGGGTCAGGCAGAGCAAAAGTCCATGCTCTATCTGGAGTGCCGCTGCCTGTTCGTGATCAAGGGGGCCGGCGCCCAGGGTACCCAGAACGGCTCCGTCAGCTGCATAGGCGTAACCTCTAGTGTGCCGGCAGGACTGCGTGCCGTGCTGGGGGAGAATGTGGCCGCCGCGCTGTTGGGGCTGGAGTGCTGTTCCTCCAATGACCAGAGTTTCTCCCATTCGGATCTGCGGCGCACGGCCAGGACCATGCTGCAATTTTTCCCGGGAACGGATTTTATCTTCTCCGGTTATGCCGGTGAGGACAATTATGACAATCTGTTCGCCGGCTCCAATTTCGATGCCAATGATTTTGACGATTACAATGTCCTGCAGAGGGATATGCAGGTGGACGGCGGGCTAAGGCCGGTGACCGAGGCCGAGGTCATAGCCATACGCCGCAAGGCGGGCAAGGCCGTGCAGGCCGTATTCCGTGGGCTGGGGCTGACGGAGGTGTCGGATCAGCAGGTGGAGGCTGTGGCTTATGCCCATGGCAGCAAGGAAACCCTGGACAGGGATGTGGCTGCGGATCTGGCCAGCTGTGAGGAGATGATGAAGCGGGGCATCACGGGTATAGATGTAGTCAAGGCGCTGGCCCAGGGCGGATTTTCCGATGTGGCCGAGTCCATACTCAATATGCTCAAACAGAGAATATTGGGCGATTATTTGCAGACGGCTGCCATATTGGATGAAAATTTCCAGGTGATGAGCGGAATCAATACGCCCAACGATTATATGGGCCCCGGCAGCGGATACAGGGTGGAGGGCGCCCGTTGGGAGGAGATCAAGGCCATACCCCATATGATAGACAGGGAGGCTTTTTAGGCTTTGTGGGAACGATCAAGACCCGGCGCCAAGTGCCGGGGGTTTGGGGGTAGGTATGCAGGTCAATGAAACGCAAATTCGTCATATAGTGGAGCAGGTCTTGCAGCAATTGGGAGAGGCGCAGGCTGCGCCCTCCGGGGCAGAGGGCCGGGACGGGCAGGCCAAAGCCCAAGCGGTCAAAGCCCAACAGGCCATGGCCGCAGAGCCGGCCGATTACCAGGGCGTGCCGGAGGCGCCCAAGGGGCAGGATCCCAAGGAGGTGGTCATAGGTGTGGGAGCGGCTTTTCAGACCAAGATACGCTCCACCATCAACGGGCTGCCTCTGGAGGCGGTATTGGAGAATATCTGTGCCGGCATAGAGGAGGAGGGCATGCGCGCCAGGGTGGTCAAGGTCCTGCGCACCTCGGATGTATGCTTTATGGGTCTGATGGCGGCCAAGCTGTCCGGCTCCGGCATAGGCATAGGCCTGCAATCTAAGGGCACCACGGTGATACACCAAAAGGATCTCTATCCCCTCTCCAATCTGGAGCTATTTCCCCAGGCGCCGCTGATGAGCCTGGAAACCTACAGGCATGTGGGCAAGAATGCGGCCAAGTATGTCAAGGGGGAGAGGGTTACTCCCATCAAGGTGGAGAATGATCCCACGGTGAGGCCCAAGTACCAGGTCAAGGCGGCATTAATGCATATAGTGGAAACCGAGAGCCTATATCCTGCCAAGGCGGCCATAGACTGGCCCTTGGCTTGAGCCAGGGTGGGGAGCAGGGCGTAGTTTTTTGGATAAGGGAGGCTGGACATGGCATATCCTTTGGGAAAATATGAAAAGGACAGCATACGCTCCAAGAGCGGCAAGCGCTTGGCGGACATCAACCTGGAGGCGGTAGTGGCCGGCAATGTGAGCGGAGAGGATATTAAGATTTCCAAGGAAACCCTGCGCAAGCAGGCGGCCATATCCCTGGAGCATGACAATCCGGAGATGGCGGCCTCTATGGAGAGGGCGGCGGAGCTGGTGGATGTGCCGGACCAGGTCATATTGGAAATGTATAACAAACTGCGGCCCAACCGCTCCACCAAGGGGGAGCTGGAGGCCATGGCCAAGACCCTGGAGGAGGAATATGGCGCGCTCCACTGCGGCAAAATGGTGCGGGAGGCGCTGGCCATATACGAAAAGAGGGGGATATTGCTTTGAGGATAGTCGGCGGCATAGACATAGGCAACTCCACCACCGAAGTGGCTCTGGGCCGCTTGGGAGGGGAGGGCCGAGTGGAATTTTTGGCCGAGGCCTCTGTGCCCACCACCGGCGCCAAGGGCAGCCCTGCCAATGTGGAGGGCATACTTCGGGCGCTGGAGGAGGCCTGCGCCGGAGCCGGGATATCTCCCCAGGATCTGTCCTCCCTGCGGCTTAATGAGGCCGCTCCCGTCATAGGGGATACGGCTATGGAAACCATCACCGAAACCATATTGACGGATTCGGCCATGGTGGGGCATAATCCGGACACGCCTGCCGGCGCCGGCGTGGGCGTGGGGGAGATACAGGATTTGGCGGCTGTGGAGGGCTTGCAGCCCGGACGGCCTTATATTTTGACGGTGGGCCAAAGGTACGGCTACCAGCAGGTGGCCGAGGCGGTCAATGCGCTGGCGGCTGTTTTTTCTATTGAGGCCCTGATATTGCAAAAGGATGAGGCGGTACTGGTGTGGAACCGCCTGGAGAAAAAAATACCCATTATAGACGAGGTGCGGGGTATAGACCGCATACCCCTGGGCCGGCTGGCTGCCGTGGAGGTGGCCATGCCGGGCATGGTGATACGCCAGCTGTCCAATCCCTATGGCATAGCTACGCTGCTGGGGCTGGATGCGGAACAGACCCGGGCCGTAACCCCCATGGCCAAGAGCCTGATAGGCAAGCGCAGCGGCGTGGTGATCAAAAGCCCCTCGGGATATGTGGGGGAGAACCCCCTGCCGGCCGGAGAATTGTATCTGGAGGGGGCGGGAGGCAGCGCCCGTGTGGCCATAGACGAGGGCGCGGATGCTATTATGGCATCCCTGTCCGCCTTGCAGCCTCTGGCGGATGCCAAGGGGGAGGAGAATACCAACGTAGGTAATATGTTTGGCCGTATGCGGGGGCAGCTGGCGGATTTGGGACAGAGCTGCCGCATTAGGGATATACTGGCTGTGGACACCTTGGCTCCGGTGTTGGTGTCCGGAGCACTGGCCGGGGAAACCTGTATGGAGAGGGCCGTGGGTCTGGCGGCCATGGTGGAAACCGGACAACTGCCCATGGGGGAGATAGCCCGGAGATTGGAGTCCAGGCTGGACGTATCCGCCAAGGTGGGCGGCGTGGAGGCGGTCATGGCCATTTTGGGCGCCATGACCACGCCGGGAACCAAGCTGCCTCTGGCCATGGTGGATATGGGCGGCGGCTCCACGGATGCGGCCCTGCTGGATATACATGGAGAGCTAAAATTTACCCATAAGGCCGGCGCCGGGGAATTGGTCAGCCTGCTGATACAGACGGAGCTAGGTCTGGCCTCCCGCCAGGAGGCGGAGATGATCAAGCGTTACCCCCTGGCCAAGATAGAGAGCCTGTACCATATGCGTTTGGAGAGCGGCGCCATACGCTTCCTCTCGGAGAGTATAGACCCCCGGCTGTACGGCTGTGTGGTCATGCTGCATCCGGAGGATATGATACCCATACAAAAGGATCTGCCCATGGAACGCATATCCCAGGTGCGGCGGGAGGCAAAGGAGAAGGTCTTCGTGCGGAATGTGCTGAGGGCGCTGGAGGAGATAGCGCCCGGCGGCCGGCTCCGGGCCATACCCAATGTGGTGCTGGTGGGCGGATCGGCGGAGGACTTTGAGATACCGGAGATGTTGACCCAGGCCTTGTCGGAGTACCGCATAGTTTGCGGCCGGGGGCATATACGGGGCAGGTGCGGCCCCAGAAATGCCGTGGCTACGGGTCTGGCGCTTTCGTTGACGGTTTCTGAGGAGTAAGGAGGATTTATGCTGGCTGTACGCCCCCAAATCCATATCATTGCCCATAAAAGCCAGGAGGCGCTGGCGCTGGAGGCGCTGGCCGGCTTGGAGGAGGAGGGCGTGCCTGGGGTATTGCTGTGGTCTGAGGGCCAGGAGGCGGCAAATCTGGCGCTGGAGGCGGCGGAGGAGTCCACGCTGGGCTGTGGCCTGGGTTTTGCCCTGGGGAAGGCCGTGCTGGCTGTTTCCGAGGGGAATAAGCCGCAGATCCTGCTGGCGCCGGGGGCTGTGGGGCCGGAGGAGGCCAGGGGCATGGGCGCCAATGCAGCGAGGTATGTCAAGCGGCAGAGGCTGCGGTAGGAGGAGAATATGGCTTGGGATCCCAATAAAAAAGTATATACCAGGAGCGGGGATGGCTTGAGCACCTCCCTGCCTAATGTGCGCCGGGTTTCCAAGGCGGATGAACGCATACAGCTCTTGGGCAGCCTGGACGAGCTCAATTCCCATCTGGGCCTGGCCAGGGTGCTGACCGGAGGGGATACGGCGGCTTTTATCAGAGAGAACCAGAAGAAGCTGATGATGCTGATGGGGGCCATAGCCGAGGGCTTTGTCCACGGCCCGGCTTTGACTTTGGAAGATATACGCGCGCTGGAAAGGGGCATAGATGGCCTGGATGCGCATTTTGCCAGGGAGAGCCGCTTTTATGTGCCGGGGGACAGCCTTGCCGGCGCCTACCTGGACATAGCCAGGACGGTGGCCCGCAGGGCAGAGAGGGCCATGGCGGCCTGCAGCCGCTTTATGGATTTTCCTCCGGAGGCCAGCGGTTTTGTCAACAGATTGTCCGATTATCTCTATGTTCTGGCCAGGTATATGGACTCTCTGGCCGGCTGAATAAGCTGCCTTGCGCAAAAGCCCAAAATCGCATATACTGGAGGGGCGAGTAGAACGCATGGCCGCGCTCCCCTTGGGGGGTGAGGAAAGTCCGGGCTTCATAGGGCAGGATGCCAGATAACGTCTGGTGGAGGCGACTCCAAGGACAGTGCAACAGAAATAAACCGCCGGCGGTACCAGGCCGGTAAGGGTGGAAAGGCGCGTGTAAGAGACCACCGTTTTGCAAGAGATTGCAAAAGCCATGTAAACCCCATCCGAAGCAAGACCAAGCAGGGGCTATAGGCTTGCCCGGCCTGTCCCTAGGTAGGTCGCAAGAGGCATATGGCAACATATGTCCCAGATAGATGGCCATGATATACAGAACCCGGCTTATGGGCTGCTCGCCTTTTTGGAACATACCGCTTCGGTGGATGTGATTTTTTTGACAAAAGCCCTTTTCCAAAAGGAGGAGGGCTTTTTTGTCGCATGGGAGGGAAAAATGACAAAGAAGCAAAGGGCCTTGGCCATTATTGAAGCCCTGCGGACAGAGTATCCGGATGCAGAGTGCACGCTGGAATTTCAGGAGCCGTGGAAGCTTTTGGTCAGCGTGCGCCTGGCCGCCCAGTGCACGGATGCCCGGGTCAATGTGGTGGTAGCCGTTTTGTTCGCAAAATATCCCAGCGTGGAGGCTCTGGCCGCCGCACCCCTGGAGGATATAGAGGCCATAGTGCGGCCCTGCGGTCTGGGACCCAGCAAAGCCAGGGATATCAAGGCTTGTATGAACCAGCTGTTGGAACGGCATGGCGGCCATGTGCCGGGGGATTTTGACGCTTTGATGGCCTTGTCCGGAGTGGGCCGCAAAAGCGCAAATCTGATAGTGGGGGATGTGTTTGGCCGGCCGGCCATAGTGGCGGATACCCACTGCATACGTTTGAGCAACCGCATGGGCCTGGTAGATGGGGAAAAGGATCCCGTCAAGGTGGAGATGGCATTGTGGAAGATCATCCCTCCGGAGGAGGGGAATGATTTTTGCCACAGGCTGGTACTGCATGGGCGGGCTGTATGCCAAGCCCGGACCAGGCCGGACTGCGAAGGCTGTGCTGTGCGGCCCTGGTGCAAGCAGGTGCTGGACAGAAAGAGGAAATAAGAAAGGTGGTGTATTAGTACAGATAAAGGAGTGTCCGGTAGGATGGGAGTTAAAAAGAATGGCAAAAAAATAGATGGCCCAGCCATCTATTTTTTTCGCAGCTCGTAGGGGAATCGAACCCCTGTTTCCGCCGTGAGAGGGCGGCGTCTTGACCGCTTGACCAACGAGCCATTTTTTTGTACCACTTACTTGGCACTAGAATATACTAGCACAGGATAGAGAGGATTGCAATAGGAAAAGGGGAAAAAATCAAAATTTTTTTTGGGGAGGAGGGGATGTGGGAGTGGTGAGGCGGAGAAAGTTAGGAGCAGGAGCTGAAATAAGGGAGAGAAATGGGAGGCTTTGTGATATAATGAGCGCTGTCAGAGAAGTGCATCAGGGAGTCCGGGTGGAGGGAGTTGGACATGGATGGATACCAGAGGAGGGGGGAGCAGGAACGCACGGCCATGCTGCTGGGAGAGGCTGCCCTGGCGAGGTTGCAGGGATGCAGAGTGGCTGTGTTTGGCCTGGGAGGTGTGGGAGGGGAGGCCGCCCTGGCCCTGGCCCGGGCGGGCGTGGGGGCCTTGGATCTCTGCGATCACGATGTTTTTGCCCTGTCCAATCTCAATAGGCAGGCTCTGTCGGATTATGCCAGTCTGGGCAGGTCAAAGGCGGAGGTGGCCCGGGAGCGCATTTGGGCCGTGGCTAGACATTGCCGGGTGCGGATTTTTCCTATGTTCTATCTGCCGGAGAATAAGCAGGCCTTTCCCTTGGGGGAGGCGGATTATATTTTGGATGCCATAGATACGGTGACGGCCAAGCTGGAGCTGGCCGTGGAGGCCAAACGGCTGGGCATACCTATTATCAGCTGTATGGGTACGGGCAATAAGCTGTATCCGGAGAGGCTTCGTTTGGGGGATATCTATGAAACCAGCGTTTGCCCGCTGGCCAAGGTCATGCGCCGGGAGCTGCGCAGGCGGGGCATAGAGGCGCTGGAGGTGGTGTATTCTACAGAGGTTCCCCGCAAACCCCTGGCTGTGTCGGGATATGGGGATGCCTTGGCGGGGGAGGATGCTGAGCCGTCCGGAGAAAATGCGCCGTCCAAGGGGGCGGGGCCGGGAGATGAAAATGGCTTGGCCGGAGAAAATGCGCCGGCCGGAGATAATGCGCCGTCCAAGGGGGCGGGGCCGGGAGATAGAAATGGCTTGGCTGGAGAAAATGCGCCGGTCGGAGATAATACGCCGTCTGACGGAACAAATCTGCCGCAAATGCCCTACGGCGCTGCGATCCCGGGCCTGGTCAAGAGCCGAGGCAAGTCGGTGCCTGGCAGCGTGTCCTTTGTGCCGCCGGCGGCGGGACTGATGATGGCCGGGCGGGCGGTGCGTCGGCTGGCGGGGGTGGAGTGAGGAAGAGGCGTAAAGGGAATTTTTTGAATAAAGAAATTGAAAAATAATTTTTTGTCAAACAAATATATATTTGAAATATATTCCTGTTTAGTAGATATTGTGCAGATGTTTTATATTCTTTAATAATTTGCGGCCTGTCGCGCCAGATATAGGTAATCCGCCAGGTGCTTGTTTTCTATGTCTTCCAGTGTATGCAATTTCACATGACGGCGGCTCTTGCCCTTTCCCTCCAAAAAACCGTGGGGGTCTTCCATCTCGGCGCCATGGCCAAACTCCACCGTCACATGCTGCCTATACACAAAAATGCCGCAAAAAGGCGCAGGTGCGGCAAACAAGATGCCGCCGTATTTTGCTTCCTCGACAACTGTGCCTGCCAGTTGCAATACTTTGGCGCGAGCGCTATAGGCGATTTCATATAAGTGAGGATGTGCGCTTTGCCAGTCCTCCAGCAGATTTTTTATTTTAGGGTCCATGTTTTTCTCCTGATTGGCGTATTGGACAGGTAAAATTTTGGCAAATGAAGCATTATTGACAACAAAAGCAGCCAGATAAGCGCACTTATCTGGCTCAAACTTATGTTGTACACGCTCCTCCCGGAAAAACCGCCTGGAATCGCTGCCATGACCCTTAGGCCATCTTGCGCACGGTCTTTTCCAGGCTGGACATCTTGCGGGAAACGGCATTTTTGTGGTAGACTCCTTTTTGAGCGGCCTTCAAAAGGGTCTTAATAGCCACGCTCAAACGATCCAATGCCAGAGCTTTGTCGCCTGCCTGAACGGCGCCCAGCACTTTCTTGCTGGCAGTTTTTACCCTGGAACGCATAGCGCGGTTGCGAATGTTGTTGGCGCGGGCAATCAGCGCCCTTTTCTTAGCGGATTTGATGTTAGCCAAAGTTGAACCCTCCATAACTGTATTGAAGCAAATTTTATTTCAAATATCCATTTCTTTGGAAATCCCAAGGAAACATACTAAAATATATTAGCAAAGAAGGGATGGCCTGTCAATGGAAATTTGGTCAAATTCTTTTTGGAAAATGGGAGCTCTGGCGCTTGGGGTCTGCGGCGGCATATCTCTGCTGATGCGGCCGGGCCGGGGCGGCAGGCGGCGGCTGGAGCCTTTCCTGGGCAGGCATTTTGCCCACAGGGGCCTGCATGACGGCAACAGGACGGTGGCGGAAAACTCCCTGGCCTCCTTTCGACGGGCTATAGAGGAGGGTTATGGCATAGAGTTGGATGTGCGCCCTTTGGGCTGCGGCGGGCTGGTGGTGTTCCACGACAGGGATCTGTCCAGGGTCTGCGGTCTGGGCCGCCCCTTGGAAAGGCTGGATATGCACAGGCTGGGGGAGTGCCGCCTGCCCGGAGGGGAGAGGATACCCACGCTGGAGGATGTGCTGGCGCTGGTGCGGGGCCGGGTGCCGCTTTTGGTGGAAATCAAGGCCGAGGGCCCTTATGCGCGGCCGGGGCGCATGGCCTGGCTATGCCGCCAGGTGGCGCAGCGCTTGGACAAATATTCGGGCCTGGTGGCCGTGCAAAGTTTCCATCCCGGGGTTTTGGCCTGGTTTGCCAAGCATAGGCCGCTGGTGCCCCGGGGGCAGCTGGCAGACGACTTCCGCCGCTCCAAGCCCGGGGAGCATAGGGGCTGGGGGTATTTTTTGCTGGAAAATCTGTTGTGCAACTTTCTCAGCCGCCCGGATTATGTGGCTTACAATCACAGGTATCTGGGCAAGTGGTCCCTGCGGCTGGGCCGGTGGCTGTGGAAAACGCCCATGGCCGGCTGGACCATAGAGGACAAAAAGGTGTGGAATGCTTTGGGAAAACGCTTGGATATCTGTATTTTTGAGAGATTTGAACCGAAAAAATAGGAGAAAACCACATTTTCCCACAATAATAAAAGGAATATGTGCAATTTGCCACTTGTTTTTGCCCCTCTTCCTTGCTACAATATAAGCAGTTGCAGCGCAAACATTTTTCTCAAAGCAAGGGAGAAGCACATCATGAAAAAATGGGTCTACAGTTTTAAGGAAGGCAAGGCGGATATGAAGAATCTGCTGGGCGGCAAAGGTGCCAACCTGGCGGACATGACCTCTTTGGGCCTGCCTATTCCCCAGGGTTTCACCGTTACCACGGAGGCCTGCATCGACTATTACAACCAGGGCAAGTCCGTGCGCCCGGAGATAGAGGAGCAGATTTTTGCCGCCGTGTCGGATTTGGAGAATCTGATGGGCAAGCGCTTTGGCGACACCCAGGATCCCTTGCTGGTATCTGTACGCTCCGGCGCCAGGGCCTCCATGCCCGGTATGATGGATACCATTTTGAATTTGGGTCTGAATGATGAGGCCGTAGAGGGCTTTGCCAAAAAGACCGGAAATCCCCGCTTCGCCTATGACTCCTATCGCCGTTTTATCCAGATGTATGCGGATGTGGTTATGGAGGTGGGCAAGTCCTTTTTTGAGAAAAAGATCGATGAGCTGAAGGAGTCCAAGGGTTATACCTCGGATATGGATATGACTGCCGAGGATCTGAAGGACTTGGTGAACAATTTCAAGGCCGTGTACAAAGAGGCCATGAACGGAGAGGAATTCCCCCAGGATCCCAAGGTGCAGCTGATGGGTGCCGTAAAGGCCGTGTTCCGCTCCTGGGACAATCCCCGCGCCATCGTATACAGGCGCATGAACGACATACCGGGAGATTGGGGTACGGCGGTAAACGTGCAGTGTATGGTATTCGGCAATAAGGGTGAGACTTCCGGCACCGGCGTGGCCTTTACCCGCAATCCTTCCACCGGCGCCAGGGGCATATACGGAGAGTATCTGATCAATGCCCAGGGCGAGGACGTGGTGGCCGGCGTGCGTACGCCCAACCATATCACCCAGCTGGAGCAGGATCTGCCCGAGTGCTACAAGGAGTTCGTGGAGATAGCCGAGCGCCTGGAGAAGCATTACAGGGATATGCAGGATATGGAGTTTACCATAGAGGAGGGCAAGCTCTACTTCCTCCAGACCCGGAACGGCAAGAGGACGGCTGCCGCCGCTCTCAATATAGCCTGCGACCTGGTGGATGAGGGTATGATTACCCCGGCGGAGGCTGTGGCCCGCATAGAGGCCAAGAGCCTGGACCAGCTGTTGCACCCCACCTTTGACCCTGCGGCGCTGAAGGCCGGCGAGGTCATCGGTTCTGCGTTGCCCGCCTCTCCCGGAGCAGCAGCCGGCAAGGTGTACTTCAATGCAGAGGATGCCAAGGAAGCCGGAGAAGGCGGCCGTGGCGAGAGAGTTATACTGGTGCGCCTGGAAACCTCTCCCGAGGATATCGAGGGCATGCATGCAGCCAGGGGCATACTGACCGTGCGCGGCGGCATGACCAGCCATGCTGCGGTTGTGGCCAGGGGCATGGGCACCTGCTGTGTATCCGGCTGCGGCGAAATCAAGATAGACGAGGAAGCCAAGGAGTTCACCCTGGGCGGATACACCTTCCATGAGGGAGATTACATCTCTCTGGACGGCTCCACCGGCAAGATTTACAAGGGCGACATAGCCACGGTGGACGCTTCCCTGGAGGGCAATTTTGGCCGTATTATGGAGTGGGCTGACCAGTACAGGGTGTTGAAGGTGCGTACCAATGCTGATACGCCCGAAGATACCAAAAAAGCTGTGGAGCTGGGCGCTGAGGGAATAGGCCTCTGCCGTACCGAGCATATGTTCTTCGGAGAGGAGCGCATACCTAAGATTCGCAAGATGATACTTTCGGACACCGTGGAGGCCAGGGAGGCGGCTTTGAACGAGCTGCTGGCTTTCCAGAAGGCGGATTTCAAGGCCATGTACGAGGCTCTGGAGGGTCGTCCCATGACCGTTCGCTATCTGGATCCGCCTCTGCATGAGTTCGTTCCCACCAGCGAGGAGGATATAGCGGCGCTGGCCAAGGATATGGGTCTGACTCCAGCCGATGTAAAGGCCAAGTGCGATGGACTCCATGAGTTCAATCCCATGATGGGGCACAGGGGCTGCCGTCTGGCTGTAACTTATCCGGAGATAGCCAGGATGCAGACCAGGGCCGTTATGGAGGCCGCTATTGAGGTGGCTTCAGAGAAGGGATTTGCTATAGTGCCGGAGATCATGATCCCTCTGGTTGGCGAGAAGAAAGAGCTGAAATTCGTCAAGGATATCGTGGTGGCCACGGCTGAGCAGGTCAAGAAAGAGAAGTCCAGCGATATCCAGTACCATATTGGTACGATGATAGAGATACCCAGGGCGGCATTGATGGCGGATGCCATAGCTGAGGAGGCCGAGTTCTTCTCCTTTGGCACCAATGACCTGACCCAGATGACCTTTGGCTTCTCCAGGGATGATGCAGGCAAGTTCCTGGATGCCTACTATCAGGCCAAGATCTTTGAGTCTGATCCCTTTGCCCGCCTGGACCAGAACGGCGTAGGCCAGCTGGTAAAGATGGCCGTGGAAAAGGGCCGCAGCGCAAGGCCGGAAATCAAGCTGGGCATCTGCGGCGAGCACGGCGGGGATCCCTCCTCCGTGGAGTTCTGCCACAGGACGGGTCTGGATTATGTGTCCTGCTCCCCTTATAGAGTGCCCATCGCCAGGCTGGCAGCAGCCCAGGCGGCTTTGGCGGAGAAGAAGTAATCCTGGAAGTGTGTGGGTGGAAATCCCCCCGGCGAGGCCGGGGGGATTTTTTATTGGGGCAGGACTGTGTGTGCTTATGGTTTTTTCGAGTTTTGCTATTTTCCGGATATATGATACAATGGATAAAATATAAGTAAAAATATATTTTGGAAAATCATATATATTGGTGAACAGGCAAGAGTTATTGCAACATCGGTAAGTTTGTCATGTAATCATAATCCGAGCTGTCCAGGGCTTAGTGGGGGTGGGAGTCGGATCGTTCGTGCAGAAGAGAAGCAACAGCTGGGTTATTTTCTCGGAAAGCGGAGAAAATTGGCTGGGAGGATGGCATGCATTGCAATTGGTTTAAAGTGATTATGGGGCTGACAGGCGTGAAATATGGGAAGAATCTGCTGCTTAAAGGAGTTCCTGTGATCTTTAACAAAGCTGGAGCTGTCTTAGAGATTGGAGATAATTGCACAATAAAGAGCAGTTTTTTGTCTAACCTTGTAGGGCTGTATTCCCGGACGATTATTGTCACAAGAAGCCCTGGCGCATATATACGCATAGGCAATAATGTGGGTATATCGGCTGCGACGATTTATGCGAGAAAAGGAATAGAAATTGGAGATAATACAGCTATTGGCGGCAATGTGAAAATTTTGGATAATGATTTCCATCCCATTGAGGCAGAAGCGCGTGTAAGGCTTTTGGCAAATTCTGATGGAGGCGATAGCCTCTTGGTGCCGAGCAGAGAAATAAAAATAGGAAAAAACTGCTTTATCGGCTGTAATGCAATTATACTTAAAGGCACTGTATTGGGAGAAGGATGTGTGGTTGGGGCTGGCGCTGTAGTCGCAGGCCGGTTTGCAGATCATTGTGTTATTGCCGGCAATCCGGCAAAAGTGATAAAAAAATTGGAAGGGTGATTGTGAAAAAAAAGTTATTGATATATGCGCATTATTACTATCCGGATGTGGCCTCCACTGGGCAGTTGCTGCAAGATTTGGCAGAGGGTTTGGCAGAGGAATTTGACATTACAGTAATCTGTGCGATTCCCAGTTATCTGGGGGTGGTAGATCAGAAATACGCAGAAAGAAAGATATATAAAGAAGCGCATAATAGGGTAAAAATATGGAGGGTATATGTTCCCCCTTTTCAAAAGGGGAATAAAGCAAGCAGAATAAAGAATTTGATCTTTTATTATTTTGGAGCAAGGAAAGTAAGCCGTTTGGTGGGCAGACAGGACTATGTGTTGGCCATATCCCAACCCCCGATTTTGGGCGGTATTTTAGGATGGCTTGGGAAAAAGACAGTTGGTGGAAAATTCATATATTGTATTCAGGATTTTAATCCAGAGCAAATTGCGGCGGTAGGGTATTTCAAATGGAATTTTTTGCTCTCCATTTTGAAATGGGTAGATATCCAGACTTGTAAAGCAAGCGATTTAATTATTACTGTAGGAAGGGATTTGCAGGATACATTGGCAAAACGATTTGTTGGGAAGGATATGCCCAGATGCCAAATCATCAACAACTGGATAGATGAAAGGCTGGTATATCCTTTAGACAGTTCCCATCCGGATGTTATTGCGTTTAGAGAACAATATCATTTATCCGGAAAATTCGTTTTTATGTATAGTGGAAACATAGGCTTATACTATGATTTCGATGGATTGATTCGAGTTATCCAAGATTTGCAAAACCTAGTCACCCCCGATGGTCGGGAGGTGATGTTTGTATTTGTCGGCGCAGGGGGATATCTGGACGCTTTAAAACTTTTTGTACAGACTAAGGATTTGCAAAATGTGCTGTTTATTCCCTATCAGGACAAGGAAAAATTGATTTTTTCATTAAATGCGGCGGATGTACATTTTTGTATAAATGCTAAAGGAATCAAAGGGGTGAGTTGTCCAAGCAAATTTTATGGAATAGTGGCGGCGGGAAAACCGGTTTTGGGAGTTTTAGAACAGGGTTCAGAAGTGGAAAGATTGATGAGGGAAATTCACTGTGGAAAAGTGTCACCTCCAGGAAATTATGCAATGATTAAAGAGAATATTCAATGGTTTGTGGAGAATTCTGTTGGGGATGCCTTAAAGGATATGGGAAGGAATGGATTGATTTATTTTAGACAAAATTTGACGAGGGATATATCCATTCAAAAGTACAGAAAGAGTATTTTGGAACTTGATGGAGGTGTGCTGTGAAGTTGGCTTTTGTAGCTGTAAACTTTAATAATTGGCATATTTCGTCCAATTATGTATCTAGCATTAAGTCGATCAGGGAATATAATGCGCATAGCATTACTATTATCATGGTTGATAATCATTCCGATAAACAAGATTTTTTGGCTCTTAGCAGAGAGCTGGATGGGGAAGCCGATGTGCTTTTGGTTCGCACAGAAAAGAATTTGGGGTATTTTGGCGGTTTAAATTATGGAATTAGCCATATCAAAACTGGTGATTATGATTATGTCATTGCAGGTAATAATGATGTTTTTTTTGGCAAAGACTTTCTCTCTGTATTGTGTAATAAGAAATACATAGATCGATTTTCCTTGATAGTTCCGGATGTGGAAACGGTAAATGGAATACACCAAAATCCCCAGTTTATTGATAGGCCAAGTAAAGGCAGAAAACTGGGATATGCGCTTTATTATTTCTGTTATCTGTTCGCTCTTTTGATTGATTTCCTGTGGATGCCTGCTAAGAAAAAAAGGAATAATAGCAGAAGAAAAAAAATAGATACTCCCATGGAGATTTTTTTGTGTACTGCTGTGATATTGATTATCCGCCCCCGTTTTTTTGAGAAATGCGGTATGTTGAATGATGTACTTTTTTTGTGGGGGGAGGAGGCGGCATTGGCGAAACAGTTACAGGATGCAGGTGATGCCATGTACTACGACCCGGATATACGGGTTATGCATTTGGAAAACTCTAGTGTTCATAAATTCACCTCTTATAATAAGTATAAGATTTGGCAAAAATCCTATAGGATCTACAAGGATTACTTATAAAGTCAATAATGGGGAGGAAGGAAGATTGAGAGGAAATATCAAAACCAGCGGCATTGAAATCAATATCTTTTCTCTGCTTCTTATATTGACACATAGTATTTATGTATACCTGGATAATAGACTTGTTGTGAATGTTATTTATGTGGTTTTGAGCTTTTTCCCTGTGTATTTAATTTTAAAGAGGAAGAAACGTTTTCTTGTGGAGCGAAGAGCTTTGCTGCTATTGGCCGCTTTGTTTTTGTTCTGTTCCTTGCTTTTGATTCAGGTAGTGAATAGTGGTGATTACATATCTTTTATCTGTAGGTATTTGATTTTCTTGCCAGCCACTACGATTTTTTTTGTAGATTTGATTCAACATAACAGAGAAATGTTGTTATACAAAACCATGCGTGATCAGATGTATTTTCTTGCTTTTGTATCTCTGTTTTTTTGGCTTTTTGCAACCATATTACGAATTATTCCTCCGTCGGGAGAGGTCTGGTCAAATTGGGGAAGGGCATACCGAAGCTTTTACTATGGTTTATACATGGAAGTGCCTAGCAAACTGTTGTCTACACCAATTTATAGAAATGTGTCTATTTTTTGTGAGGCGCCGGCTTTTGCTTTTTTTTTAAGTCTGGCCTATGCGTATGAAAAATTCTTTTCAACCACAAAAAATCAAATTCGCCAATTGGTTTTGATTTTGGCTATGTTAAGTACGGGAACATCTACTGCGTTGATTGTGTTGGTTTATTGTTTTATAGCAGAGAGGTGGTTGAATAGAAATAAAAATAGCGCCAATAGAAGACTAGAGAAATTGGTCGGAGGGGCCTTGATCGTAGCAGCTGTATTTTTCTTGCAGAGATTTATTTTTTCTGATAGTAAAAGGTATTCGGTTTATTTGCGGCAAATGGATTATTTGAATGGCATTAAGGCTTGGCTTTTGTCCCCGATTTGGGGACATGGTTATATGACGGATGTCACTACTTACAAATCAGGTTTTTCCAACTCCATATCTCAATTACTGATAGGAGGAGGGCTGGTTTTATTTCTAATCTACCTTTTGGCATTTTGGATAGGGATTCGATATGGGTTACATAAACATTTGTCTTTTTTGTTTTGGTTTATTTGCCTGATTCTGTTATTTAGTGTTTCGGTAGTGGGATATACATATATCTGTTTATCCATAGTGGCCTTTGGTTATGCTATGCTATGGAAAAACAAGAAAGGATACTATGGGTCATACTAATATTTTTATTGTTTCACATAAAGAAATACACTTTGCTGAGGTTCCTGGTTATTCTGTTTTACAGGTTGGAACAGAAAAAAATGGACGCCTCTTGGGAGCAAATTTTTTTGATAACACTGGGGACCATATTTCGGCTCTGAACGATGCTTACTGTGAGTTGACCGGATTGTATTGGATTTGGAAGAATAATACAGATACAGTAGTGGGGCTTGTGCATTATAGACGTTTTTTCGCAAAGTTAAAACCCCATATCGATTTTCTGGGAAGGCATTTTGTCATTGGGGGGAAGCCATTTTTTTCCCTTCTCTCCACACATAAGGCTTTGGACATGTTGAGAGATGTGGATATGGTAGTAAAGAAAAGTGAATTTCGCCTGCGTAATGTGAGGGCGATATTTATCAATCAATTAGGAGAAAAGACTTTTGGGAAAATTGGCCAAACCATTGCCAAAATTTGTCCGGAGTATCTTGCGGAATATGAAAAAATCTGTACTGCGCATTCTCATATAAATTGTAATATGTTTATTGGAAAAAAAGAAGTGGTGGATGCATATTGTTCTTGGTTGTTTTCGGTTTTGTTTGCGATGGATGCTGAGCAGACTCGGGAAACCGGGGAGAGGTATAGGAATAGAGAGTTGGGCTATGTGTCAGAACTTTTGTTTGGTGTCTGGTTAGGACATAATAAAATTCGATATAGGAGTTTCAGCGTAGTGTTTACAGAAGATCCTTTGGTTGTCAATGGTGTAATGCCATTAACAGCTTTTGGATGGTTTATCTACAAAAAGATGAAGTCATTTTTCCTGGCTTGATGGTGGAAATTATGGAAAATTTGGGCGGTTTTTTAAGGGTTTTAAGAATAATTCTTGCGATAGAGTTGAAACAACCGGGTGCTTTGGGCCTATCCTTCCAGCTGTATAATTTCTTTCGTTCAACAAGGAGTTTGCGCCGTTTTAAAAATATCCATGATGGAAAAAAATGTTTTATTGTAGGCACTGGTCCTAGTTTGCACATATCGGATTTGGACCTATTGAAAAACTATTATTGTTTCGGCGTGAATACACTGTTTAAAGTGTATGATAGGACACAGTGGCGGCCGGATTATTATTGCGTTATTGATCCCAACACATATGGGGATATTCGTATGGGCTTAAAAGAATATGGGGTAAAAAATATTTTTTTGGCTCAAAATAGAATAAGGAAAAGCAGTATTCTTGGAGATATAATTCCAATAAATTTGGAATGTTCATCTTTTTACAAGATGGGCATGAGTAAGCATCTGGAAACAATGAAGTTTAGCTCTGATATTTCGAAGTGTGTTTTTGATGGGGCCAGTGTGATGTTTGCCGCTTTGCAGGTGGCAGTATATATGGGCTTTCGGGAGATTTATCTATTGGGTGCGGATTGTAATTATACGCCTGGGAG
Organism: Acetatifactor sp.; assembly: GCA_041838515.1. Taxonomy (GTDB): domain Bacteria; phylum Bacillota; class Clostridia; order Lachnospirales; family Lachnospiraceae; genus JBGYPP01. The sequence continues at coordinate 67,174 of JBGYPP010000083.1, forward strand.
TTTCCATAATGCCAGTCTGGGATATAGTCAGGGATACCAATATGATTGGACCAAACAGACAGGCCTGACTATGATAGAGGGATTTAAGGTTGCAGATCGAGTGACCAAACAGATGGGCGTAAAAATATTTAACGCTTCTCGGGGAGGTATGCTGGAGGTCTTTCCCAGAGTCAAGCTGGAGGATGTGGTGGAGAAGAGTTTATGAAAATATGTATGTGGTGGATCAGATATTTCAGACATATTGTTTGGTTTTCTATTATGGGATGGCTTTTTTCCTTGGGAGAGAATGGCAAAAAGATAAAAAGTTTAAAAAATTCCAGGCTGGGGAAAAGGTGTTTTGTTGTGGCCACAGGTCCTTCATTGACAGTAGAGGATTTGGAAAAACTGGGAGGTGAAGATACTTTTGGTGTAAATGGAATTTTCCTGGTTTATAATCAGACAAAGTGGCGTCCTACATATTATGTATGTACGGATGCGCCATATTTTAAAAAATTGGTGGATGCGTATTCCCTTACTTTAGACGTATTGGGAGAGAAGGAAGTTTTTTTGAATAGGGAAACAAAAAAACTAAATCCCTCCTTTCAGGGGTCAATGGTGAGATGGATTTCATTCTCTCCCTGGAATAGAATTTATAACTTTCAGCATTACCATTTTCAAGCAGACATGGAAAAGGGTATGTATGCTTTTGGAACAGTGACCAATATCGTTATGGCTATCGCAATGTATATGGGATATAAAGAAATAATACTGATTGGCGCAGATTGTTCCAACTTAAATCAACACATTGTTTGTGACATAACAGACAGTGGAAAAGATGAAGAATACAGTAAAAAAGTGATAGAGATTCAGTTGGCAGGATATAAAATTATGGGTGAAGAGTGTAATAGAAGAGGCGTTAAGGTTTACAATGCTACTCGGGGTGGCGCATTAGAAGTCTTTCCCAGGAAAACATTAGAGGATTTTTTTGTTTAATAGCAAAACCAGGAGGTGTAAGATGAAAATTGTTGCTGTGATACCTGCGCGATATCAATCTAGCCGTTTTCCAGGTAAGCCCTTGATGGATATTCATGGAAAACCCATGGTGTGGTGGGTCTACCAGGAGGCAAAAAAAGTGCAGGACTTTTCTGAGGTTGTTGTGGCGACAGAGAGTCCATTGGTTATGGAATGTTGTCAGGATTTAGGAATGCGCTGTGTGCTGACATCAGATGCCCATCCTACAGGAACGGATAGAGTGGCGGAAGTGGCCCAGAAGATCTCGGCGGATATATATTGCATCATTATGGGCGATGAGCCTATGATTAAGGCAGAGGACATGGATGTCCTGGTAGGAAAGATTAAAGACAATGGAGAAGCAGATGCAATCATGCTGGCTGAAAAGTTTGTTGATCCCGTGGATGTAGTTAATTCTACTACAATTAAATTGGCAATAAATGATGAGGGATTTTTGATTTTTATGTCAAGATCCCCTATTCCCTACCCCAAGGAAGCCTTGGGATATCCCTATTATAAGAATGTGGGCTGTTATGCCATAAGGAAAGAGGGTTTGGACTTTTTCCTAAAGACCAAACCGGGATTTTGTGAAAGGGCTGAGGGCATTGAGTTGCTTCGTTTATTAGAAAATCACAAAAAAGTTATGGTATATTCTATCGAAACCCAGGCTATGTCTGTGGATACGCCGAAAGATTTGGAACGTGTTAGAGAATTTTTAAAAGCCTAAAAGAGGGGGTATAAAAGTATGCGTATTGTTGGAGTCATTCCTGCAAGATATGAATCATCTCGTTTCCCGGGGAAACCTTTAGTAGATATTTTGGGCAAGCCAATGATATGGTGGGTCTATCAGCAATGCAAAAAAGTGTCAAAATTTTCAGAGATATATGTGGCAACAGATGATGAGCGGATTTTTCGTCAATGTGTATCTCTGGATATGCAGGTGTTGATGACATCCAAGGAACACCGTACAGGAACGGATCGCATAGGAGAGGTGGCGGAGCGGATCCAGGCGGATTTATTTATAAATATCCAGGGGGATGAACCTATGATTGAGCCGAAAACCATTGAGGCGGCCATAAATCCTTTTTTGGTGAACCCTCAGTTGTGTATTACCAATCTGATGACAAAAATCAATAATCCCATTGATGTGATCAATCCAACCATTCCCAAAGTGCTTACCAACAGAGAGGGGGAGGGCGTGTTTTTATCTCGCGCGGCCATACCCCATCCTAAAGGGTCTTTGGATTATGATTATTACAAGCAGGTTTGTGTCTATGGTTTTAAGCCAGAGGCTTTGAAATTTTATTGCGAGTACGGCAAAAAATATGGAAAAGCAAAAATAGAGCAGATAGAAGACATAGAAATCCTCAGATTTATTGAGAATGGATTTAAGGTACAGTTTATTGAGGTGGATTCGGATACTGTTGCTGTGGATACAGAGAAGGATCTGGATAGAGTGAGAAAATTGATGGGGGGAGAGAAAGCATAGTAATGGATAAAGCGGCTCTTGTTATTATTTTTAATCATAAATATAATAAGAATATTCCTGAGTTACAAAATATTTACAAAAACAATTTTTCTAATATTATATATTTAGTCCCTTTTTTTCGAGAAAATGAGATGTATCAAGAGGAATATAATATAGAAACGGTATATTCTTCTTCCTATACCTTTCAAGCATATATTGCGCAGTCAATAAAAAGTATAATGGATAGGATGGTTACCCATTATATTTTTATTGGAGATGACCTTTTTTTACATCCGGCTATCAATGAGTATAATTATAAGGAGTTTTTTGCCGTTTCTGCAGAAGATTCTTTCATTACGGAGTTATTTCCTATCAATCAATGTTTTGAACGGTATACATGGAAATTTTCTAGAGTCCATGAAATACTTAGCAGGATACAGGGAAATAGATTTGTAAATGCGCTTCAAGAGTTGCCCTCTATAGATCAGGCATATGGCCTGTCTGGAGAAAAAGGATTTTCTGATTTTAAAATGGCAGGAGGGTCTTATTTCGCATCTGGAAATGTTTTGACAAAAACACAGTGCAAAATATGGGATTGGTCCATGAGTAAAAAAAGGCAATATCCTGTGTTTGGCGGATATAGCGATCTCTTGTTGATTCCTCGACCGGAAATGGAGGAGTTTGCCCATTATTGTGGTGTCCTAGGGGCAATGGACATCTTTGTAGAGTCAGCTATTCCCACATCCATGGTTTTGGCTTGCAAAAAGATTAAGACAATAAAAGATACTTCGTATGAAAGGGGAGATATATGGGGGATGGAAAATAAGGAGGATTTTGGGAAAAAATATGGTTTCGATTTGCAAAGATTATTTGGTGAATGGCCGCAAAATCTTTTGTTTACGCATCCTGTAAAATTATCTCAATGGCAGACAGGAAAAAGCTAAAAAGAGAAAAAATAGTACTTATAAATAGGTATGAGGTTGTTAGACGTGGAGAAAAAAGTTGGTATAGTTACTTTTCATAGAGCGGCAAATTATGGGGCTGTATTACAGGCTTTTGCTTTGCAAACAATATTAAAGCAATTGGGGCTGGAGTGCAAAATATTGGATTTAAGAAAGGATAGGGTTGATTTACATTATAGCGGGAAATTTCCCAAATGGTCTTTTAAAAAAGATCTCATCTTTAGCATGAAGTCATATATATATATGATTAAGGAATGGCCAAAATCTAGGAAAAAGAGAAAGATATTTGATGCATTTTTAGACCAATATTTGCAATTAAGCGAAGTATGTGATACGGATATTACATTGGCTATAGAAGAAAAAAAATTTGATTATTTCCTTTGTGGAAGTGATCAAGTTTGGAATTTGGGGAGTACAGAGGACAATACAAATTATTTCTTACAATTTGCCCCGCCCCATAAAAGAAATGCCTATGGAGCCAGCTTAGGCACGGCAAGGTTATCGCCCCAGCAGAAAGAAAAATACAGGGGATATTTAGAAGGGTTTTCCCATATTTCCTTACGGGAAAAGGCAAGTTTACAGGAAGTACAGGAATTGATTGGAGGGAAAGGGGTATGGGTCTTAGATCCGGCATTGCTATTGCCAGCAGAAAGCTGGAAGCGCTTTATGTTGCCAGTTCCCACTATCCCAGAACAATATATTTTGGTGTATATGTTATACGATGTGGAAAATGAACAATTGATAGATTTCATCCATAGGTTATCCCGGGAAAAAGGACTGCCCGTCGTAGTAATAGGTAAGAATAAGAAGATTCGGATAAATAATAAAATAGAGATTTTGCCCACACCAATGCAGTGGGTATGGTTGTTTTATGCTGCAACTTATGTAATAACCAATTCTTACCATGGCACTATATTTTCAATAAATTTTCAAAAAAATTTCTTTACTGGCTATCTTTTGCCTTTAGAGAGGCCGGCGAATATTCGTATGCAGGAGATTTTGCAGTATTTGCAATTAGAGCATAGGCGTGTTCAATATGAAGACATTCGCCATTGGCAATATCCCCAGTCAGAGGATGACTGGAGTGTTTACCAAGAGAAAATTAACAATATGCGGGAAATCTCATTAGATTTTCTGGATACAGTGAATGGAGCTTATGGATGAATAAACCAAGTTTGTGTCAAAGGGAGCATTGCACGGGCTGTACTGCGTGCTATAATATTTGTCCCTGCAAGGCTATAGAAATGGAGATTGATGAGAAAGGGTTTTGGTATCCTAGGATCCATACCGATATTTGTATTGGTTGCCTGCGCTGTGAAAAAGTCTGTCAGGGATTGCATTCTCTGGAAAAAAATGGGGAAGGACAGCAATATTTTGCATTCAAACATAAAGATAGCCAGATAAGAAGCCTGAGTTCCTCAGGTGGCTTTTTTACCTGGCTCTCAGATATTATTTTGGCCAGAGGCGGCAGAGTATATGGCGCTGTTTTTGATCGGAATTTTAGGGTAGTCCATGAGGGGACAGATACTGTCGAAGGCAGGTCTGCCATGCGCGGTTCGAAGTATGTGCAGAGCTACTTGGGGGATGTTTTTTCTCGTATCTTAGTGGATTTAAAAGAAGAAAAATGGGTGTTGTTTTCAGGAACGCCATGTCAGTGTGAAGCCTTATTGTTATTTTCGGGAAGCAGGGAAAAGTGGAAACGTCTGGTGACACTGGATTTTATTTGTGAGGGAGTTGCCAGCCCTCAGGTGTTTGAGGATTTTAAATATCAAGGGATAGTCAAGAATAAAAAAAGAGGAGAATTGTCTTTCTTGACATTTCGAGATAAAAACAGATATGCGTATAAAAAGAAACCCATTCTAGCGCGCCGCTTAGTGATGGGATTTCAAAAAAGCAATGAAAAAAACACCATGGAATATGTTTTTGACCATTTGGCCAATTGTAGATATTTAGATTTGTTATTCTCCGGATGTTTGCAGAGAGAGTGTTGTCTGCAGTGTAAGTTTCATGATTATAGTAGGATTTCGGATTTTACCTGTGGTGATTTTCATAGATTTAAGGGGGAAGCCAGCTTTCAAGACGGGGAGGGATTGTCGGAAGTATTGGTAAATACCGCTCTGGGGCATCAGCTGTGGAATGAGAATCTAGAGCAGGCAGAGTATTTATCTTGTTCAAAGGAAGATGTCTGGCAACCACTTTTGACCGATCCTGTGCAAGTAGACAGGAGTCTTAGGGAGCGGTTTTGGGAGAGATATTTTGCTTTAGGATATAAGAAAGCAACAGATTTGGTTATGCCAAAAGTATATAAACGCATGGTGATGCAGAAGGTATTTCTGGTATGGTCAATCATGAAAAAAATGGTAAATCGATAATTTCTTCGTTACTTCTAAACGGATGTGGGAGTCATGATTAGTCTATCCTATGGAGAGTCATGGAAAATAACAGAATAAAGAATGTAAAGCGCAATGCCATTTGGGCTTTTGGAAATAAAATGATACAGATTGTCATCCCTTTCTTTGTGAGAACCATTCTGATATACACATTGGGAGCAGAGTATGCAGGGCTGGGTGGGGTGTTTTCTTCTATATTAAAAATTTTGAGCTTGGCGGAATTGGGTTTTAGCAGCGCAATTACTTACAATATGTATAAACCCATTGCTGAAGAGGATAAAAGTAGAATATGTGCTTTGTTAAATTTGTATCGAAAACTATATGGGATTATTGGAATCATAGTATTGGTTTTGGGAATAGGCCTTATGCCATTTCTCCCATACTTGATTGAAGGAGATTTGCCAACTGGAATCAATATTTATATTTTGTTTTTTTTGTATTTGCTAAATTCTTTTTTTTCCTATAGATTATTTGCTTATAGAACATCATTGCTGAACGCATATCAAAGATATGATATTATCTCTGCTGTTTCTGGAGGGGTACAGATTTTTGTATATCTTTTAGAGATTTTATCTTTGGTTTGGTTAAAAAATTATTATTGTTTTGTTATCAGCATGATTTTGGGGACCGTGGTAAATAATATCCTTATCCTATATATATCTAAAAAAATGTTTCCGGATATTTCCTGTGAAGGAGAATTGCCCAAAGAAATTATCCTTGATGTAAAAAAACGTGTAAAAGCTCTGTTGGGGCATAGAATAGGCACGGCTGTGCTTACATCGGCAGATACCGTGATTATTTCAGCATTTCTAGGATTGTTGGCAGTAACGATGTACAATAATTATTATTATATTATTGCCGCATTGATAGGTGTTATAGATGTGATTTTGGGCTCTGCGACAGCCAGTATAGGAAACAGTCTGGTAAGTAATTCCAGGGAGAAAAATTATTCGCTTTTTTTGAAAATCAATTTTGTCACTTTCTGGATGGTAGGTATTTTTGCCATAGGTTATGTTATACTTATACAGGACTTTGTCAGATTATGGTTGGGCAGTGATTATCTGTATACTTCAGCGGAGATTGTTGTTTTATTTGGATTTTACTTTTATTTATGGAAAATACGGAGTGCGCTTCTGCGGTACAAAGAAGCAGCAGGTATGTGGAATGAAGACTTTTGGAAGCCCTATGTTGCGGCCATAGTGAATGTGGGTTTGGGTGTTTTTTTGGTTATGCGTTTTGGCATACAAGGTGTTATTATTTCTACAATCATCACAATGGTTTTTGTAAATTTGCCCTGGGAATTATATGTTTTACATAAAAAATTATTTTTTGAGAAACAGTCAACCATGTATAAGATGATCATCACCCATACAATGATTTCTTCTATTGTTGGTGTTGGCGTTTGGTTTTCCTTATCTTGGATTCTCGTTGAGAATTGGTTTGTATTTGCTTGTAAGTTATTTACCTGTCTTTTGCTTTCCAATATGTTGTTTTGGGCAGTTTATAGGAAGCATGGGTATTGGCAGTGGATTTTATCCGTTATTCTAAGAAAAAACTAGGAGGTAAATATGCGGTTTCTGATTTTGGGCGCGGGGCCTGCGGGTTTGACGGCGGCTAATGTTTTGTTAGATAAGGGAGTAAAGGATTTTTTGGTTCTAGAACAAGAAAGTGTTGCCGGCGGCTTATGTCGTTCGGCCTGGGTGGATGATGCGCCAATGGATATAGGCGGAGGGCATTTTTTGGATGTTCGGCATCCTAGGGCGAATGCGTTTTTGTTTCGCTTTATGCCGGAGGAAGAATGGGATTTGTATTCCAGAAAGACCTTGATTCATTTTGACGGATTACAAATTGGCCAGCCTTTTGAATCACATATTTGGCAAATGGATCTGGAAAGGCAGGTTGCATACTTGAAATCCATCGCTATTTCCGGGGCCAACTTAGGGGAGGAAAAACCCAGTAAATTTGTAGATTGGATATATTGGAAACTAGGAAAAAAAATTGCAGATGATTATATGATCCCGTATAATCGAAAAATGTTCGGGGAAAATTTGGATCGTCTAGGCACATATTGGCTGGAAAAGCTGCCCAATGTGAGCTTTGATGAAACGCTCTTATCGTGTTTACAAAAAAAACGCTATGGAAAGGATCCGGGACATTCGCAATTTTATTATCCCAAAAAGTATGGATACGGAGAATTATGGTTGCGGATGGCGGAAAAGATCAAAGGCAATATTTTGTTTGGCGAGAAAGTGGAAAGCCTGAATTTGATCTCAAGAACAGTGGGTACAAAAACAGGAAAAAGCTTTTCTGCCGATTGTATTATCAATACGATTCCATGGGTATCTTTTAAGGAGCTTTATGGTATGCCTATGGATATGCAAACATCTTTATCCGAGTTGCGATATAGCTCTATTCAAACTAAGTATTGTGGGAAAAATCTACATACGGATGCCCATTGGATTTATTATCCGGAGCTGACCCTTTCTTATCATAGAATTTTGGTTAGGCACAATTTTTGTCCCAATAGCAGGGGATATTGGATGGAAACAAATGGTGAGAGGGTTGAGAAGGAGAATGGAGATGATATTGTTTTTTGGAATGGCTTTGCCTATCCTCTGAATACGGTGGGAAAACCTGAAATTATGCAAAAACTATTGGCTTGGACTGAGAAAAACTCTATATATGGGCTGGGTCGATGGGGAGAGTGGGAGCATTATAACTCCGATGTTACCGTTGGGAAAAGTTTAGATCTGGTAGACAGATTGCTATAGATTAGGAGGCGTGTTATGGGTGTTATTCAAGTATTGGATTGTACTTTGCGTGATGGGGGATATTGCAATAAGTGGGATTTTGGCTTTGATAATATTAAAAAAATTGTTGCGGGTTTGGACAAGGCGAACATTGATATCGTTGAATGTGGCTTCTTAACGGAGAAAAAGGGAGTGGATGCCGATAAGAGCCTTTTCGATGATTTAGAGAAAGCAAATGGGATGCTGCCTGCATCCGCATTAAACTCTATGTTTGTTGTCATGGTAAACTATGGAGAATATCCCCTGGAAAAATTGCCGGTTTATAAGGGATATGGCGTGTCGGGCATTCGAGTTGCCTTTCATAAGCACGATCGTCAGGAGGCACTAGAATATTGTAAAGGAATAGGGGATAAAGGGTATAAGGTTTTTGTTCAACCCATGGTTTCTCTGGGATATTCGGACAAAGAGTTTTTAGAAATGATAGAGTATGTCAACAATATGTCGCCCTATGCGTTTTACATAGTGGATAGTTTTGGAGAGATGAAGAGAAGGGATCTGACACGCTTATTCTCTCTTATAAAGCATAATTTACGAGATGAGATTCTGATAGGATTCCATAGTCATAACAATTTGCAGTTGGCGTATTCTAACGCTCAAGTTTTCGTTGATATGCGAGTGGGAAGAGAGGTGATTGTAGACTCCTCTGTATATGGTATGGGCAGGGGTGCAGGTAATTTGAATACAGAATTATTTGTTGAATACCTAAATGAGAACCATGAGGGGAATTACGATGTTAAACCTATTTTTTCGATTATTGATGAAATATTGAATGAGTTTTACCAGCGGAATTATTGGGGATATTCATTATCAAATTATCTTTCGGCATCGTATCATTCTCATCCAAATTATGCATCGTTTTTAGATGATAAGAAGATATTAACTCTGGAGGATATGCATGAAATCTTTAAAGTATTAGACGATGAAAAGCGGGTTTCCTATGATGAGGAATATATTGAGGCTGTATTTAAAAGGTATATGCAGAAAGGGCAAGCGCAGGAAATTCATAAGGCGGAGTTACAAAGCTTTCTAAAGGGCAAATCTGTACTGTTGATTGCAGCTGGAAAGAGCGCGGTGGATGATAAAGAGGCAATTATCTCCTTGGCAAAACAGGAGAACATAGTTGTTGTTAGTGTCAATTATGAGTATAAATTCTGTCCAGTGGATTATATTTTTCTGAGCAATCAGCGAAGATATAAAGAACTCCCTTTGGAGGCTAGAAGAAAGTGTATCGCAACGTCTAATATTATGGCCGATGAGCTTTATTTACAGCCGGGATATCAGGATTTGTGGATGGAAGATGGTATAAAGGGCAATGCAGGCATCATGGCCATAAGGTTTTTTATGTCCCTGGGTGTAGAACACTTTTTCCTGGCAGGCTATGATGGATATTCTTTGGATAATCGGAATAACTTCGGAGATAGTCGGATGGAAGTGGTGATGAAAAGGGATGTTCTTGAGGAGAGTAATAGGGAAATGACCCGGGCTTTGCGAATGGCGAGCCAAAAAGTCCTCTTGGATTTTGTGTCCAATCCCAAAAATCTACAAATGCATTGAATATTAGAAAGACGAGGATGGCTAGATGAAATCTAGTAAAAAGATCGTTACATTTGGAGAGTTATTGTTGCGTTTGGCTTCTCCGGGATATACGAGGTTGTTTCAAACTGGGGAGTTTGAAGCATCGTTTTGCGGAGGGGAAGCCAATGTGGCAGTATCCCTGGCATTATTCGGACAAAATGTCAGTTTTGTGTCTAAGTTGCCAGACAACGACGTGGGAGTTTCGGCAGTACAGACATTGCGAAGCTTTGGGGTGGATGTTACGAAGATAAGTTTTGGAGAGGGGCGGATGGGCTTATATTACCTGGAGAAAGGGGCCTCCCAAAGACCTTCAAAAGTGATTTATGATCGTCAATTTTCTGCTATGGCTTTGGCGAAACCAGCGGATTTTCATTGGGATGCGATTTTTTCTGATTGTGATTGGTTTCATTGGACAGGCATTACGCCGGCCTTGTCGGAAGATTTGGCCTTAATCTGTCTTGATGCTTGTCAGGCGGCCAAAAAGCGGGGGATACCCATTTCTTGTGATCTGAATTACCGATCAAAATTGTGGGATAGAAAAACAGCGCAAAGTGTAATGTTAAAATTGATGCCCTATGTGGATGTCTGCATTGGCAATGAAGAAGATGCCGAAGTGATGTTGGGCATACCTGTTCCGGAGGTGGATGTAGACAGGGGGATTATTTCTGAAGAGGGGCTAAAACGTGTCGCAGAGGAGATAGGAAAAAGGTTTGGATGTGGCAGAGTGGCTTTCTCGTTGCGTAGGAGTTATTCGGCAAGCCGCAATGGATGGCAAGGGATGTTATATGATTGTGCAACTGGTCATGTATATCTATCGGATGCGTATGACATACAGATTGTAGATAGAGTGGGGGGAGGGGATAGTTTTTCCGCTGGTTTGATTTATGGTTTAATATGCAAAAAGGATTTGCAGGCTGTGCTGGATTTCGCAGTGGCGGCAAGTTGTCTGAAACACACTATTGAAGGTGATTTCAACAGAACTTCCGTTCGGGATGTGGAATTGTTGTTACATACCAGAGGGAGTGGTAGGGTGTTAAGATAAGAAGTGTGGAGGAGCGGGGAAAACTATCTGCTCGAATTCCTCCGTGGTTGGCTTAATAAACAAGGAGATTTTTCTAACGACTTTATGAGAGATATTCTCAATAATTGCTTGAATAATTCTTAATATACACATATAATACTCTTATGCCAGGATGGAGGTATTATATGCTGCTGCGGTTTAAGGTTGAAAATTACAGATCTATCAGAGATGAAGCAGTCCTAGATTTTGAAGCTGCCGGCTTCGCCGATCAAAAGGAGTGCCTTCTTCTATATAAGACAAAGCGTTATCTGCCAGTGATTTCCATCCATGGAAAAAATGGCGGTGGGAAGAGCAATGTCATTAGAGCAATGTGGCTTGCCGCAACTTTTATCAAGAATGCGCAGAGGACCCAGACAGAAGATGCCGAGATTCCGGTAAGGCCCTTTGCACTCAACAATTATTCTCAGAATACGCCTACAACTTTCTGTTTTGAGTATGTGGATGATGGGATATGGTATGAATATGGGTTTTCGGCGACAAGAAGAGAGATAATCAAAGAGCATTTGTATTGGGCGCCAAAGGGGCAGAAATCTGTTGTTTTTGAGCGGAAATACCAGATTTTTTCCTTTCCAACAAATGGGGAGAAAAAGCATAAGGAAATGTTGAGCAAGGCGGTTGCGGCAAATCAACTTTTCCTTTCCATTGCATCCACCATGAACTATATGCCGGTAAATAAGGCTATGCACTGGTTCCGGACGAAGATTTTCTTTTCTAGGGATTATGCCGATTTGGGGAATAATTTGCTTGAATATGGCCATGACCCTAGGATGATACAGTCCATCATTCAGATCGCAAAAACTGCAGATCTGGGCATAATCGATATGCAATTTGAAATGGATCACTTTGTTTTCCGGAGTTTAGAAGATTTGCCTGATTCCCTTTCCCATGAAGAACGCTCGCAGATAGAGTTGGCTTTGCATCGGTTTAAGGAAAATCTGTCTGCCGAATTTGATGAGGCGAGTGCAGAATTTCAGTTTGGCAAGCTAAGGGCAACATCTTTTCATATGGGATTGGATGGGGAAGGAAAGGCCGGAGAATATCCCTTGGGTCTGATGGATGAGTCGGATGGCACCATCAGGCTGATGGCCAGGGCGGCGGCGATGGAGTCGGCTTTGAGTAATGGCGGTGTTTTTGTAGTGGATGAGATAGAGAATCGTTTGCATCCAAAGCTGGTGGAGTATATCATTCAGAGGTTTCAAAATAAGAACAGAACAAATGCGCAGCTTGTTTTTACTAGCCATAGTGTGGAGATTTTGCATAGTGAACTGCTGAGAAGAGATCAATATTATCTTGTGGATAAGGATGTTAAAAGCGGTGCGACAGAGCTGTATTCTATCTCTGATTTCTCTGTCAGAAATGACGAGAAAATTGGAAAGGCATATCTCCAGGGAAAGTATGGAGCCGTCCCCTTTATCATGGAGGAGTAGAATTTGGCTAGGAAAAGTAAAGAAAGGAGCCGGAAACCTTATATTATTGTTTTTTGGGAAGGTGAAAGTGAAGCACAGTACATGAAATTCATGCGGAGTGAGTTTCGTGAGAAGGTGAATCTTGTCATCCATCCTGTAAAAGGTGTGTTTCACACATTGAAAAAAGCTTTCAGCCTAAGGGGAAAATACAGTGACGAGATATTGGATGTGGATGAAATATGGCTGGTATTTGACACCGAGCAAGAATTGCATCCCCAATGGGAGGATAATTGGGGAATCGTAAAATCAATCAAAAAGAAATGCAAAAATTCTAAGGTGAGGCTATTGATGACCAAAGGATGTATAGAGTATTTCTTCTTGTTGCACTATGAAAAGATGGCCCCTATGATTTCTTGCAGGGCTGATAAGGAGGAGCTGGTATTAAAATTGGCTGGGGAAAAATATTGTCCAGGATATAAAAAAGGTGATAAAAAGGCGATCTCATTGATTGCCAGACGGTATGAGCAAGGTATTTCTGAGGGAACATGGTGTCTTCAGAGATTAGAGGATGAATTGACAAAAGCCAGAGATGAAGATGATAAATATCAAATACTGTATTTTTCGGATAGCACATTTACCAACGTGCATGAGGCGATTGCGTATTTGAGAGATTTGTAGTCAGTAAGGGCCGGGACGATCCTCTGACACCCCCCCGCCCCCCCTTGACACCCCCCCTACCTGGCGCTATAATACTTGCTGTGCCACATATCCGGTAGGGTAGTGTGCCATGCGGAAGTGTCGGAACTGGCAGACGAGCAAGACTAAGGATCTTGTAAGCATTGCGCTTGTGTGGGTTCGATTCCCATCTTCCGCATTTAGGACTTCAAGGCTCATGGATATGGGTTTTGGAGTCTTTTTTGCTTTTGCAAAATGCCGGCGGAGGGCCGGCCCAAGGGGAAAGGAGGCCTATGGGCATGGGGCGCTTATGGCGGGGCCGTCGGGAGAGGCGGCCGGGCATATGGTACAAGCTGGATCTCTCGGCCATAGTCTATCCCACATTGGAGCGGCGGGATTATTCCTCTGTATACAGGCTGTCCATACATCTGTGGCAGGACATAGATCCCGCCCTGCTGCAGCAGGCGCTGGACAAGACCCTGCCCCGTTTTCCCACTTATAAATCCGCCCTGCGCAGGGGGCTGTTCTGGCGATATCTGGAGCCTAACCACAGGCCGGGCCCCTTTGTGGAGCCGGATGTGAAAAATCCCTGTCAGCCCATGCCCCTGGGGGGGCGGGGCCGGTATCTGCTGCGGGTGTATTATTACGGTTCCACCATATCCCTGGAGGCCCATCATTGTCTGGGGGATGGCTCTGGGGGCATGGCTCTTCTGCAAACCCTGGCGGCGGCTTATCTAGGCCTTTTGGGACACAGCATACGACCCGGGGGCTTTGTCAAATCCCTGGAGGAGCAGCCCCAGGAGGAGGAGTGGGAGGATGCCTATATGCGCTATGCCAGCGCCAGCGTTTGTCCTCCCCGGCCCCAGCAGCGCACCTACAGGCTCAGAGGCACCAAGGAGAGCTTCTACACGTTGAACATACTGCAAGGCTCCATGTCCCTGGCGCAGGTCAAGGCCAAGGCCGGGGAATGGGGGGTGACGGTGACGGAGTATCTCAACGCTGTGCTGCTCTATGCGCTGGCGGAGGTGCAAAGGGCCGAGGGAGGCCGGCGCATACTGCCCCTGCGCATAGCCATGCCTGTGAATCTTCGGCGTTTCTTTCCCAGCCGGACCCTGCGAAATTTTATCACTATGGTCTATCCGGGCATAGACCCCCGTTTGGGAGAATATGACTTTGGTCAGATTTGCCGGCATGTGCGAAATGATATGCGTTACCATATCAATGCCCATATGCTGCGGGGGGATATCACCACCAATGCCGCTGTCCAGAGGCATCCGCTGATACGCATAGTTCCTCTGTTTGTCAAGGATGTGGTGGTGCGTTCCTTTTATGCCGCCGTGCAGGATGGCAATTCCACGGTGGGTTTGACCAATATGGGGGCCATCTCTGTGCCGGAGGATATGGAGCCGCTGGTGCGGGGTTTTGACATCTATATGGGCCAGCCCTTTTCCAGCCGGACCAACTGTGCTATTGTCAGTTATAAAGATACATTGACTATCAATTTTGCCAGCAGCATAGTGGAGGCGGATGTGGAGAGGCATTTCTTCCGTTTCCTGGTGGGGCAGGGCTTACATGTGCATATAGAGAGCAATAGGAAACAAGGGGATGAATCCGTTTGAAGGAGGGGAAAAACTGCATAAGGAGCAGCCGGCTTATGCGGACGTGGCGCTGGACATAGGCGGAGGCTTGGACAAGAGTTTCCAATATGCCATCCCCTCCCATCTGGCGGGCAAGCTCAGCCTGGGAGCCAAGGTGGCCGTACCCTTTGGCCGGGGGGGAGGCCTGCGGGAGGCGTATGTGGTAGGATTTTCCCATAGTCCCAAGGTGGAGGCGGCAAAGATCAAGGCCATAGCCGGGCGGCCCAAGGGGCATATGGATGCCCAGGAGTCCACTCTGGCATTGGCGGCTTGGATGCAAAGGCGATATGGAGCCAGCCTGTCTGCCGCGCTCAAGGCGGTTATGCCGGTGAAAAAGGCGCCCCCGCCCCCAAAGCCCCAATGGATAGAGGCCTTGGGGGATGGGGAGGCGCTGCTGGCCCGTCTGGGAGAGGCCGTGCGCAGGAAGCATATGGCCAAGGCCCGGCTTCTGGAGGCGCTGCTCTCCTCCGGCCGCCTGCCCTATGCCATGGCCGGGGAGCTGGGCGTGGGCCGCAGTACGCTGACGGCATTGCAGGAGGAGGGAGCCATAGCCCTGCGGCGGGAGGAGGATGTGCTGCCGGATCTGGCCGCCCTGCCGGCGGCGCCGGACCTCAATCCGGGCCAGGCTGCGGCTGCCCAAAGGGTGCTGAGGGATATGGCCGGGGGGGAGGCGGGCATATACCTGCTCTACGGCGTGACCGGCTCCGGAAAAACACGGGTATACCTGCATCTGGCCAGGGAGGTGGCGGCGCGGGGGCAGGGGGTGATAGTGCTGATCCCGGAGATATCCCTGAGCCGCCAGACTTTGCTGCAGTTTTATCAGATTTTTGGGCCACGTGTGGGCATTATGCACTCCGGCCTTTCCCAGGGGGAGAAGAGCCGCCTGGCCCAGGGGGTGCTGGAGGGACGCTTACAGGTGGTCATAGGGCCTAGATCCGCTCTGTTTTCCCCTTTTCCCAGGCTGGGCCTTATCGTGATAGACGAGGAGCATGAGGGCAGTTACAAAAGCGAATCCATGCCCAAGTACCATGCCAGGGAGGTGGCGGGATACCTGGCGAAGCGCCATGGAGCGGCCCTGGTGCTGGGCAGTGCAACTCCTTCCATGGAATCCTACTGCGCAGCCGCCTCGGGGCGCTATGCGTTGCTGTCCCTGGAGGGCAGGGCCACTGGCCAGGCTCTGGCCAGGACCTATGTGGCGGATATGCGCAGGGAGCTGGCCCGGGGCAATGCCGGCCCCCTGTCTGAGATTTTGCAGGAAAAATTGCGGCAGCGGCTGGAGAGGGGGGAGCAGAGCATGCTCTTTCTCAATCGCAGGGGCTACAGCAGCCATATCTGCTGCCGCAGCTGCGGCCATGTGGTCAAATGCCCCCACTGCGATGTGGGACTGATCCGGCATAAAGACGGCAGCCTGCGCTGCCATTACTGCGGTTATGGCCGGCCTGGCCTGTCTGCCTGCCCCCAGTGCGGATCTGTCCATATCAAAGGCGTATGGGCGGGAACCCAGCAGGTGGAGGAATGGCTCTCCTCCTGGTTTCCCGGCGCCAGAATACTGCGTATGGATGGGGATACAACCCGCCGCAAAGGGGAGATGGAGCAGATACTGGAGACTTTTGGGCGGCGGGATGCGGATATACTGTTGGGTACCCAGATGATAGTCAAGGGCCATGATTTTCCCGGGGTCAGCCTGGTGGGCATTTTGGCTGCAGACCTTTCTCTGGCGGGTGGGGATTACCGGGGGGCAGAGCGCACCTTCCAGCTGGTGGCCCAGGCCGCAGGACGGGCCGGGCGGGGGGATCTGGCCGGAGAGGTGGTTATACAGACCTATCAGCCTGGGCATTATGCCATACAGGCTGCTGCTGCCCAGGATTATGCCACATTTTACAAACAAGAGTTCGATTACCGCCGGGCTTTGGGGTATCCCCCGGCGGCCTCCATGCTGGCGGTGCAAATCTTTGCCCATGAGGCGGAGGCGGGGATGGCCCTGGCCAAGGAGGAGGCGCAGGCGGCCGGAGCCTGGCTGGCCGGCTCCGGGGAAGCCTGGCAGCTGCTGGGGCCGGCTCCGGCCATGCATGAGCGCATACAGGATATTTTTCGATTTGTTTTCTATGTAAAAAGCCCCAAATATGGTACACTGATAGGCGTAAAGGATATTTTGGAGGGGCGTTTTGCAAGCACGGCGGACTTGTGGACGCAGTTTGATTTCAACCCCCTAGGCGGGTTTTAGAAAGGATATGCTATGGCAGTGAGGAATATTCGTACCATGGGCGAGGAGGTACTGGGCAAGGTGAGCAAGCCGGTGGAGGAGATGACGGACAGGATACGCATACTGGTGGAGGATATGCTGGACACCATGTATGAGGAGGGGGGCGTGGGCCTGGCCGCTCCCCAGGTGGGCGTTCTCAAGCGCATAGTGGTCATCGATGTCACCGGGGATCAGCCCTTGGTGCTGATCAATCCCAGGATACTGGAAACCCGGGGCAGTCAGACCGGTCAGGAGGGCTGTCTGAGCGTGCCGGGCAAGGCGGGGCAGGTGACCCGGCCCAACTATGTCCGGGCCATGGCGCAGGATTTGGATATGCAGTGGTTTGAGTTGGAGGGGGAGGAGCTGCTGGCCAGGGCCATATGCCATGAGCTGGACCATCTGGACGGCAAACTCTATGTGGATCTGGTGGAAGGGGAGCTGCACGAGGTGGAGATGGAGCGGGAATAATGGATATCGTATTTATGGGAACGCCGGATTTTGCGGCCGGGGCGCTGGAGGCGCTGGCCGGGGAGCATAGGATAGTATTGGTGGTGACCCAGCCGGACCGGCCCAAGGGCCGCAGCGGCCGGCCGGTGTTTAGCCCGGTCAAGGAAAAGGCCCTGGCGCTGGGCCTGCCGGTCTACCAGCCGGAGAGGATCAAGAGGCCGGAGGCGGTGGAATTCTTGGCCGCCCAGCAGGCGGAGATCTTTGTGGTGGCCGCCTATGGGCAGATACTTAGCCGGGCCATACTGGATATCCCCCCCAAGGGCTGTGTCAATATCCACGCCTCCCTGCTGCCCAGGCACAGGGGGGCCTCCCCCATACAGCACGCGCTGCTGGCCGGAGATGCCCGGACGGGCATTACTATTATGGCCATGGACGAGGGGCTGGATACCGGGCATATGCTTTACAAGCTGCCTGTGGATATAGAGGAGGGGGATAATTTTGCCAGCCTCCATGACAAGCTGCAGGAGGCGGGCGCCAGGGCCATTCTGGAGGCGCTGGCCGGCTGGGAGGGGCTGGTTCCCCAGCCCCAGGACCATGCCCAGTCCACTTATGCGCCCCTTTTGGAAAAATCCATGGGCCATGTGGAGGTGGCTGCCGGGGTGGGGGCGGCGCTGGCCAAGATACGTGCCTTTAGCCCGTGGCCCGGGGCCTTTGTCCGCCATAAGGGCAGGATGGTCAAGCTGCTGGAGGCCCGCCGGGCGCCGGAGGCCGGCTTGGCGCCGGCCGGCAGCCCGGGCCGGGTGGAGCTGAGGCGGCCCGGAGGTCTGTATCTGGACTGCGGGGATGGATATTTGGAAATACAGCAATTGCAGCCGGAGGGCAAAAGGCCCCTGCTGGCCCGGGAGTTTTTGGCCGGCCTGCGGGAGGACGGACCCATGCTGTGGGAATAAGGAGGTGTTATCATGCTCTTAGGAGGATATGAACTGTGGATACTGGGACTGCTGCTCTCCCTGGGAGCAGCCTGGCAGGTGAGGCATACCATGCGCAAATTTGCGGCTGTCCGCAATGCCAGCGGCAGGACCGGCGGCGAGGTGGCCAGGAGCATTTTGGACCGGGAGGGTCTGCGGGGCGTGGGCGTGGAATGTCTGTCCGGAGAGGGAGGGGATCACTACGATCCCAGGACCAAGACCGTTCGCCTCTCCTCTTCCAACTACCGTGGGGCCTCGGTGACGGCTTTGAGCGTGGCGGCCCATGAGTGCGGCCATGCCATACAAGATGCGCAGGCTTTTGCGCCCCTGCGCCTGCGCACCTCCTTTGTGCCTGTGGCCAATCTGGCAGCTGCCAGCGTCAGCCCCCTGCTGATGCTGGGTATAATCATGCAGTGGAATACGGTATTGATACAGCTGGCCATACTGGCCTTTGCCGTATCCGTGCTCTTTCATCTGATCACCCTGCCGGTGGAGGTGGATGCCTCCCGTCGCGCTTTGGCCATACTGGATCAATATGGCATGTGGACCGTAGATGAGGCCCGCGGGGGCAGGAAGGTGCTGACGGCCGCGGCTATGACCTATGTGGCGGCGGCGCTGGCCTCCCTTTTGGAGCTGCTGCGTCTGCTTCTGATCTTTGGGAGACGGGATAATGACTAAGAAGTGGCCGGAGGGTCTGGCGGTGCGGGATCTGGCGTTGCGGGCCCTGGCCGAGGCGGAAGCTGTCCATATGCATGTGCTGATGTCTGCGGTTTTGGCCAAATATGACTATCTGCCGGTGGAGGATAAGGCGCTGTTGAAGCGGCTGGTCAGCGGTGTTACAGAAAAACGTTTAATTATTGACGGTATATTAAATAAAATCAGCAAGCAGCCGGTGGAAAAGCTGGAGCCCATGCTGGCCCAGGCTCTGCGGCTGGGCGCTTACCAGATATTGTATATGGATGCCATACCCGATTATGCTGCAGCCGACTCCAGCGTGGAATTGGTCAAAAGGCATATAGGGCGCCGGGCCGTGGGATATGCCAATGCCGTACTGCGCAATCTGGCCCGTCAGAGGGAGGCCCTCATGGCGGAGGATCACGGCTCCGGCCTGCCCCCCTGGCTGCTCTCATTATGGGAAAGAGCCTATGGGAGGGAGATTGTGGGCCGCATGGAGGCCGCCTTGGCCTCGCCTCCCCCGCTGTATTGGCGGCTCCGCCGGGATATGCCCCAGAACAGTGTGCAGGAGTGGGAGCATAGGATACGGGAGGCGGGTTTTTCCCTGGAGCCTTATCTGGGGCTGGAGAGGCATTATGTGTCCCTGGAAAAGGGAGATGTGGCCAAGATGCCGGGCTTTGCCCAGGGCTGGCTGGCCGTGCAAAATCCCATGAGCGCGCTGGCCGTGGAGGCTCTGGGCCTGGCGCCGGGGCAGAGGCTGGCGGACGCCTGCGCTGCGCCCGGGGGCAAGAGCCTGTTGGCGGCGGAGCTGGGCGCAGAGGTGCTGGCCATGGACAAGAGCCGGAGCAAGCTGGATGCCATAGGCCGCGCCCAGGCCCGTATGGAGGCGGCCATGCCTTTGGCCGGCTCCCTGCGCTGTCTGCTGCGGGATGGGAGGGAGGCGGCGCCGGAGCTGGAGGGCTGGGCGGATGCGCTGCTTCTGGATATGCCCTGCTCCGGCCTGGGCGTCATACAGAGGAAGAGGGACATACCCCACAAGCTGCAGCCGGAGCAGTTGGCACAGCTCTGCAGCCTGCAAAAGGAAATATTCCGCGCCACCTGGCCCATGCTGCGGCCGGGGGGCGTGCTGGTGTATAGCACCTGTACGCTGCACCCTGGTGAGAATGAGGAGATGGCTGATTGGATAGAGGCGGAATTTCCCTTCGCGCCGGCTTCCCTGGAGGCCTTTATGCCGGAGCAGCTCTGGCAGGCCAAGCTGGATCTGGAGGCCCGGGGCATATGCGCCGGCGCCAACCGTTTTCTGGCGCTGCCCGGCTATATGGAGGGGGATGGCTTTTTTATCGCCCGCTTTGTTCGCAGGGCATAGGCAAGTCTTAGCCTGTCGTGTTGCCATAGCGCGGGCTAAGGCTTTAGAATTTTCGGAGAATGGATTGTGGCCGCAGAGGCCTGTGTATAGAGGAGATGGGAGCGGTTTTGGCGGTGGGGGAGTGATTTTGTCTGTGGAAACGGATGAGCAGTCCTATTGGGGCAATGCGGATTTGGCATGCAAACATTCGGTATTGCAGGGGAGGCAGAAGCAGGCGGATCCGAGGAATTGGCTGATTTTTTATGGAATTTTGCGAACAATCAGCATACTCGGCCTGTCAGCGGCAAAGGTGATTTGATTGGAGTTTTCAAAATAGGAGGAGTCCATGGCGCAGGATAGGCATATGCTTTCTTTGGGTTTGGAGGAGTGGCAGACATTGTTGGCGGCCTGGGGGGAGCCGAAATTTCGCGCGGCTCAGATTTTTCAGTGGCTGCACAGGGATCTGGCGGCGGATGTGTCGCAGATGAGCAATCTGCCCAAGGCGCTGCGCAGCCGTCTGGAGGCGGAATTTGGCTCTCCCTCCCTGGTCTGCGTGGAGGAGCGTGTATCCCAGAGGGGCGATACCCGCAAGTATCTGCTGCAGTGCGCAGATGGGGAACAGATAGAGAGCGTTTGGATGCGGCAGGCCTATGGAGTCAGTGTCTGTATCTCCACCCAGGCCGGCTGCCGCATGGGCTGCGGCTTTTGCGCTTCCACCCGGGGAGGGCTAAGGCGCAATCTTCAGGCCGGGGAAATGCTGGCCCAGGTCTATGCCCTCAGCCGGCTGGGCGGGGAGCGCATATCCCATGTGGTTATCATGGGCATAGGCGAGCCTTTGGACAATTATGCGGAGGTGTTGGACTTTATACGTATGCTCAGCAGCGAAAAGGGCTTGCATATCAGCCAGAGGAATATCACCCTATCTACCTGCGGCCTGGAACCCCAGATACGGGAATTGGCCAAGGAGGATCTGGCCATTACGCTGGCGCTCTCCCTACACGCCGCAAGGGAGGATGTGCGGCGGCAGCTGATGCCCATAGCCGCCCGCTATGACCTGGAGAGCCTGGCCAAGGCCATGGAGGCGTATTTTGCCGCCACCGGCCGCAGGACCACGCTGGAGTATGCGCTGATAGCCGGCGTCAATGACGGTGACAAGGATATAGAGGCCTTGGCAGCCCTGGCCCGCAGACTGCACAGCCATGTGAATCTGATACCGGTCAATCCCATACCGGCCCAGGAGGGCCGTCCGGCCTATGCGCCGCCGCCCAAGGAGCGCATCAATGCCTGGAAAACGGCTCTTGAAAAAAAGAAAATTCATGTTACGATTAGAAAAGGTATGGGCATGGATATAGAGGGGGCCTGCGGCCAATTAAGGGGTGGCAGGCAGGCCTGACCGGAGACTGGATAGGGGGATGGGTTTGGAAGCTTATGGTTTGACAGATATAGGCCGTATGCGCCAGCAAAATCAAGACAGCATATGGTACTCCTCCGAACCTGTGGGGGAGCTGCCCAATCTCTTCCTGGTGGCTGACGGCATGGGCGGCCATGTGGCCGGGGATTTTGCCTCCAGAAAGACTGTGGAATGTATGGTGTCTTATTTGGAAAAGGCACAGGGAGGTACGGCGGAGAACAAATTGTACAGCGCTGTGGGCGAAACCAATGGGGATATCTATGCCCTTTCCAAGGCCAGCCCGGCTTATTCCGGCATGGGGTCCACGCTGGTGGCCGCCGTGGTCTGGGAGAGGGAGCTGGTGGTGGCCCATGTGGGCGACAGCCGCCTCTACCTTTTGCGGGGGGGCGGGCTGCGGCAGTTGACCAGGGACCATTCCCTGGTGGAGGAGATGCTGCAAAGAGGGGCCTTAGATGCGGCCGGCGCCAAGGTCCATCCGAGGAAGAATGTGATCACCCGGGCCATGGGCGTGGAACCCTATATTTTGCCGGATGTGGCCCGCCATCCGCTGGAGCCGGGGGATGGAATTTTGCTGTGTACGGACGGTCTTAGCAATATGCTGAGCCTGGAGGAGATGGAGTCCATATGCCGGGCTCCATGGTCTGTGGCCGACAGGGCGTCCGCCTTGGTGGATGCGGCCAATGGCAAGGGGGGTGCGGACAATATAGGCGTGATTTTGGCCCTGGGCTTGGCCGATGGAGTGCATACATGGTAAAGATGGGTATGATGCTGGGCGACCGGTATGAAATATTGGAAAAAATCGGCATGGGCGGCATGTCCGAGGTCTATAAGGCCAAATGTCACAAGCTCAACCGTTTTGTGGCCATCAAGGTGCTGAAGCAGGAATTTAGCGAGAATGGGAATTTTGTATCCAAATTCAAGATAGAGGCCCAGGCGGCTGCCGGCCTGGCCCATCCCAATATAGTGAATGTCTACGATGTGGGCGAGGAAAAGGGCCTGCATTATATGGTGATGGAGCTGGTGGAGGGCATGACCCTCAAGCAGTACATTACCAAAAAGAGCCGGCTCAACTACCGGGAGGCCGTGTCCATAGCCATACAGGTGGGTCTGGGCCTGGATGCCGCCCACGGCGGCAATATTATCCACCGGGATATCAAGCCGCAGAATATCATTATCTCCAAGGAGGGCAAGGTCAAGGTCACGGACTTTGGCATAGCCAAGGCCGCCACTTCCAACACCATCACCTCCAATGTTATGGGATCTGTGCATTACACCTCTCCGGAGCAGGCCCGGGGGGGGTATTCTGATGCCAAAAGCGATATTTATTCCCTGGGCA
Source organism: Acetatifactor sp. (assembly GCA_041838515.1). Taxonomy (GTDB): domain Bacteria; phylum Bacillota; class Clostridia; order Lachnospirales; family Lachnospiraceae; genus JBGYPP01. Next base: position 90,592 of record JBGYPP010000083.1, read on the forward strand.
TCACCCTGTTTGAGATGATTACGGGGCGGGTGCCCTTTGACGGCGAGAACACTGTGGGCATAGCCATACGCCATATACAGGAGGAGCTGCCCTCCCCCCGGCTGTTTGTGCCGGATGTGCCCTACAGCGTGGAGCAGATTATATACAAATGCTGTGCAAAATCCCCGGATATGCGGTATCCGGGCATGTGGGATCTGGTGTCCGACCTCAAGACGGCCTTACAGGATCCGGAGGGGGATTTCGTCCAGTTGGGCAATGCGCTGCTGGAGGGAGGCACCCGGGCTGTCAGCCAGGGGGATATGGAGAGGATCAAGTCAGAGAGGGGCTCCCTGCGGCTCAAACAGGGACGGGGCGCGGCCCAGGCCTCCGGCATGGCCCCCCGGGATGGGGAGGAGGGGGAGCAGCCCCCGGATGCCGAGGGGGAGGAGATATGGGAAGAGGAGGGCATGGACAGCGGCCTGGAAAAGGCCACGGCCATATTGGCGGTGGTGGTAGGTGTGCTGATCTGCGCCTTGCTGCTCTTTTTGCTGGTGCGGGTTTTTAAGGTATTTGAGGACAAGAAGAGCGGGGCCGCCCAGGGTACGGAGGTAATAGTCAGCAGCGCCGCCCAGAGCCAGGCCGCTGGCGAGAGCCGCCCGGCAAAGGTGTCCGTGCCGGAGCTGGCCGGACAGAAGCTGGATAAGGCCACGGCCAAGATAGAATCCCTGGGCCTGTATTGGGATGTGGAGTATGTGGAGAGCGAGGAAGAGGAGGGTACGGTCCTGAGTATCTCTCCGGCGGCCGGCGGCCAGGTGGATAGCGGCTCCAGGATCAAATTGCTGGTCAGCCAGGGCAGCCAGGCCTTGGCAGTACCGGATGTGAAAGCTTTAACAGAGCAGGTGGCTGTGGCCGCCCTGACCGCCGCCGGCTTTAAGGCCCAGGTCATGCAGAATTACTCTGGCACGGTGGCGGCCGGACTGGTGATGGACCAAAGCCCGGCCGGGCAGACCAAGGCGCCTCCCGGCGCCCAGGTGAGCATTACCGTCAGCCTGGGGCAGGTGGATGAGAAGATCAAGGTGCCCAATCTGGTGGGATTGACCGAGGAAGAAGGTATTATCCTGTTGACTGAACAGGGACTGGCCTTGAAAAACCTTTCCTATGTCTACAGTGCGGAGATAGAGGCCGGCCGCATATGTTACCAGAGCCTGCCGGCCAACACCTATGTGGATGCCGGGGTGTCCGGAGCCAATTTGATCGATCTGCGGGTCAGCCAGGGGCCGGACAAGACGGTATACCAGTACCAGGGTTCTATAGAGGCGCCCACCATGGCCGAGGCGCCGGAGTATGTGGCCGGATCTGAGGTGGCGCTGCGGCTTATCAGCGATGACGGCGCTGTGCTGCTGGACACCAGGTTGACCAGCTTTCCCCATGCCGTCCAATTTTACGGCATATCCTCCCCGTCCGGCACTCTGACCATGACCATCAAGGTGCCGGGGCCCTCCACCACCACTACGGACTCCTCCGGGAATACGGTGACGGTGCCGGGCAAGCCCCAGGAGAAGAGCTTTACCCGCCGCATTCAATTTGAGAAAAGGTAGAGTATGGAGGGGATAATCGTAAAAGCCATAGCCGGCTTCTTCTACGTGGATACGCCCCAGGGCCGGCTGGAGTGCAAGGCCAAGGGCGTTCTGCGGCAGGGAGAGAGGCCCCTGGTGGGGGACAGGGTGCGCCTTGCGCCCCTGGAGGGCCAGCCCGGCAAGGGAAATATAGAGGCCGTATGCGCCCGCCGCAATGTCCTCACACGCCCCCAGGTGGCCAATGTGGACCAGGTGCTGCTGTGGTTTGCGCTGGCGGATCCCCAGCCCCAGTTCGCCCTCCTGGACAAGCTGCTGGCTGCGGTGGAGAGGCTGGGCCTGCCCATATTGCTGGGATTTAACAAGAGGGATCTGATCTCCGGGGAGCAGGAGGCGCTGTGCCGGGCGCTGTACGGGCCGGCCGGATATGAACTGTTTTTTTGCTCGGCTGCCCAGGGGGAGCTGGGGGATCTGCCTCAGAGGCTCTCCGGCCATATCAATGCGCTGGCCGGCCCCAGCGGCGCAGGCAAATCCTCTCTGGCCAATGCCCTGCTGGGAGAGGCGGCCATGGAAACAGGCCGGGTCAGCGCCAGGACGGGCTTGGGGCGGCATACCACCCGCCATGCCCAGCTTCTGCCCCTGGTCCAAGGGGGGTATATACTGGACACTCCGGGCTTTGGCGCTATGGAGCTGCCGTCTATGGAGGCCAGGGAACTGGGCGGAGCCTTTCCGGAGATAGGGCGATTGGAGGCCGGCTGCCGTTTCCGGGGCTGTCTGCACCTGGGAGAGCCGGATTGCGCCGTCAAGGCGGCTTTGGCCCGGGGAGAGATACCGGAGCAGAGATATGCGCATTATGTCAAATTCCAAGAAGAGCTGGCCCGGGGGAGGCGGTTTTCCTAGGCCGGCTTTTTTGTCGGAGAATAAGGCGGAGCGGCGCCAAGCAGAGGAGGGTGCAGCTTCTTTCCGTGCATAGAGGGGAGAGTTTGGAGATGGATAACTGGTTCCGGTTTTTGGCCGATGGAAACATCCGGCCTTGGATAGGGATGCGCATTCCTTGCCGCCGGAATAGATATGACACAGGCGGAGATTATCCTTATGGAGAATGGCAGGAGAAACCCCGGTCCGGTCATGGTCGGGACCATGGCATCAGACCTGGGCATACAGCTAAGAACGGCGTTTGTCCCAAGGACGGACAAATAACAAGTTTCCATACAAAGACATAAGGATATTCCATTGCAAATGCATAGGGCATAGAGTATAATGAACCGAGTTCCTGGGGGATTTTTGGGACTTTTCTCCCGGGCTTGCATATGGGGATGATTGCAAAATTTGACCATGACCACAAGTGGAACCAGGCAGCGGATATGCCAGTCTATGCCTGGCTTGCTTTTTGGATGGGGATACAAAGGAGATAATCGGATTATGAAATTAGGCATTGTAGGCCTGCCCAATGTGGGCAAGAGCACACTGTTTAACTCCCTGACCAAGGGGGGCGCGGAGTCGGCCAATTACCCTTTCTGTACCATAGACCCCAATGTGGGCATAGTGCCTGTGCCGGATGCCCGGCTGGGTGAGCTGACCAAATTATATAATTCCAAGAAAACCACGCCGGCCGTCATAGAGTTTGTGGACATAGCCGGCCTGGTCAAGGGGGCTTCCAAGGGAGAGGGGCTGGGCAACCAGTTTCTGGGCCATATCCGGGAGGTGGATGCCATAGTCCATGTGGTGCGATGCTTCGAGGATGGCAATATCATCCATGTGGACGGCAGCATACAGCCCCTGCGGGATATAGAAACCATACAGCTGGAGCTGATTTTCTCGGATTTGGAGATTTTGGAGAGGCGCATTGCCAAGGTGGCCAAGCAGGCGCGCAATGACAAGAGCCTGGCCAAGGAGCTGGCGCTGCTGGAGAGGGCCAAGGCCCATCTGGAGTCCGGCCGTCCGGCGGCTGCGCTGGCCAGGGAGGACGAGGAGGAGGAACATATATTCTCGGCCTTTCAGCTGCTGACAGCCAAGCCAGTCCTCTATGCCGCCAATGTGGCCGAGGGGGATCTGGCGGATGACGGAGCCTCCAACCCCTTTGTGGAGCAGGTGCGCAGCCATGCCGCAGCAGAGGGCAACCAGGTTTTTGTGGTCTGCGCCAGCATAGAGTCGGAGTTATCCCAACTGGATGCCGAGGAGAGGCAGATGTTTTTGGAAGATTTGGGCATCAGCGCCTCCGGTTTGGAGCGGCTGGTGGCGGCCAGTTATTCCCTGTTGGGCCTGATCAGTTATCTGACCAGCGGGGAGGATGAAACCCGGGCCTGGACCATCAGGCGGGGGACTCTGGCGCCGGCGGCAGCCGGCAAGATACACTCGGATTTTGAGCGGGGTTTTATCAAGGCCGAGGTGGTGGCGTATGCGGACCTGATGGAGGCAGGCTCCATGGCCCAGGCCAGGGAGCGGGGCAAGCTGCGCATAGAGGGCAAGGAATACGAGGTCAAGGACGGGGATGTGATTTTGTTCCGTTTTAACGTGTAAAGGAGCAGAGGGTTTTATGAGCCAATGGGAGATTTCCTTTCCCAACCTGGGTTTGCATTTTCCCTATGTGCCCAAGGGATTTACCGTGTTTGGGCTGGAGATAGCCATGTACGGCCTGGTCATAGCCCTGGCTATGTTCTGCGGCCTGGCGCTGGCCAGAGCCTTGGCCGTCAGGGCTGGACAGGATCCGGAAATGGTGGCGGATTTTGCGCTGTATGCCATATTTTTCTCCATAGTGGGAGCCAGGCTCTACTATGTGGCCTTTTCCTTTGACGATTATAAGGACAATCTGCTCTCCATACTCTATTTGCGGCAGGGGGGCTTGGCCATTTATGGCGGCATAATCGGCGGATTTGCCACCCTGTTTCTCTATGCCCGCATCAAGAGGCTGGATCCCTTTTTGTTGGGGGATTTGGCTGTGCCGGGCCTTTGCCTGGGGCAGATTCTGGGCCGCTTTGGCAATTTTTTCAACAGGGAGGCCTTTGGCGGCGCTTACGGGGGGCTGTTGGCCATGCGGCTGCCGGTGTCCATGGTGCGGCCCCAGGATATACCTGCTGCGCTGGCGGAGTCTGCGCAGAGTCTGGGATATATAGATGTGCATCCCACTTTTTTGTACGAGAGTCTGTGGAATCTGGTTTTGCTTGTTATTTTGCTATATTTTTGGTCGAAAAAACGTTATAATGGTCAGGTATGCCTGTGGTATTTTATGGGATACGGCCTGGGACGTTTTTTTATAGAGAGCTTGCGCACTGACCAATTGTTGCTGCCGGGCACGGATATGGCCGTGTCCATGGTGTTGTCAGCCATTCTGGCCCTGGCTGCTTTCGGGGGGAACTGGCTGTGCCTTTGGAAAAAGGCAGGAAGGGAGAGGGAATAGGCATTGAGGGAAAAAACCAGACTTACTCGTATCGCCATAGGTGAGGCATTGATACGCCTGTTGGACAGCAAGAGCTTTGACCAGATCAAGATAGGTGAAATCGCCAGGGAGGCGGGCATATCCAGGGTTACATATTACCACTATTACCACAGCAAAAAAGCTGTTTTGGAGGACTATCTGAACGAGCTGGTGGAGGGATACCTGCGGGAGAGCCGGGAAAAGGATACGGGGGAGTTTCGGGAGTATTCCCACCTGCTGCATGCGCTGCAATATTTTGACAGGCACAGGCGCTTTGTGATGAGCCTGGTCAAGGCTGGTTTTTATTCCATGCTGATGGATGCCTTTAACGACTATGTACGTGAGCAGGTATTGCCCAGGTGCAAGTATTCTCATTACGAGTTATATTACTATGTGGGCGCGCTGGCCAATCTGTTTATCCAGTGGCAGTTGGAGGGGCGCAAGGTGGATGCGGCCCAGTTGGCGCATATTATCCTCAATTACTATGGCAAGGAGGAGGGCAATGCCGGCTAAGACCTTGATGGTGCAGGGTACGATGTCCCATGTGGGCAAGAGCTGGCTGGTGGCCGGCCTGTGCAGGCTGCTGTATCAGGACGGGCTGGCCGTATGCCCTTTCAAATCCCAAAATATGGCCCTCAATTCCTTTGTCACCGCTGAGGGTCTGGAGATGGGCCGGGCCCAGGCCCTGCAGGCGCTGGCTGCCGGCCTGGAGCCGGATGCCCGCATGAACCCCATACTGCTCAAACCCACCAGCCACACAGGTTCCCAGGTCATACTGGGGGGGCGGCCCATAGGCCATATGTCGGCCAGAGAGTATTTCGCATATAAGAGTCAGCTAAAGCCTGCCATTATGGAGGCTTTTTGTGCATTATCACGGGAATTTGATGCTGTGGTGCTGGAGGGTGCCGGATCTCCGGCGGAGATCAATTTGCGGCGGGAGGACATAGTCAATATGGGCATGGCCCAGATGGCGGATGCGCCGGTGCTGCTGGTGGGGGATATAGACCGGGGCGGCGTATTCGCCCAACTGCTGGGTACGCTGGAGTGGCTGGATCCTCTGGAGAGAGGCCGCATCAAGGGCCTGGTGATCAACAAATTCCGGGGGGATAAGAGCCTGCTGGACTCTGGCATACGCCTGTTGGAGGAGCGCTGCGGCATACCGGTGGTGGGCGTACTGCCGTATGTGGATCTGCAGCTGGAGGAGGAGGACTCTCTGGGGTTGGCGGATTTTTTTGGCAGGGGGAA